>JBBQQL010000047.1:0-25345 GCA_038215995.1 Lysobacterales bacterium | reverse complement strand
TGGTCGGCAGCTGACTGGACGGGTTCTGGAATTTCACATAGCCGTCGTGCTGTTCCTGCGCCATCGCCACGCGCATGGCAAAGGTGCTGCTGATCGGCAGGTTGACCACGGCCTTGGTGCCGACGTGGCCGAAGTTGCCGGCCTCGACCTGGGCATTGCCGTAGAAACCGGTCAGGTCCGGTTTGCCGGTCTGGAAGTTGACCACGCCAGCGGTGGAGTTGCGACCCCACAAGGTGCCCTGCGGACCACGCAGTACTTCGACATTGTCGATGTCCAGCAGCAGGCCTGCCGCTGCCTCGGGGCGGGGCGAGTAAACGCCATCCACGAAAACTGCCACTTCCGGGTCGGCGTATTCGGTCTTGGCGCTGTCATTGCCGATGCCGCGCATGGTGAGGGTGATGACGCCGTGGTCACCTTCGGTGGTGGCTTCGAAGCCAGGCACCAGCTTGGTGATGTCCTGCACCGTCATGACGCGTTCCTTGTCGAGCGTGTCGCCGCCGATCGCGGTGACCGCGATGCCGGTTTTCTGCAGCGGCGTATCGCGCTTGGTCGCCGTCACCTGGACCGTGTCCAGGTTCTGCACCTTCTTCGCGGAAGCAGTCTTTTTGGCGCTGACGGAGTCCTGCGTGTTTGCATCCTGTCCAGTGGCGTGGACCGCACCGGCAGCAAAAATGGCGGTCATGGCGACGTACAGTGCCGAGTAGCGTAGTTTCATTTCACCCTCTCCCCAAATCGTCGTGGTCATGCGTTAGTCTTTCGATGACCGCGCTGTCATGACAGCGCTGTCATGGCGGCGATGCTACTGCGAACTTTGACGATAAGCTTGCTGCTCCGCAGCAAGTCAGGGAACTGCCCGAATGCCACGCATACAGAAAATCTTGATCGTCGGAGGTGGCACTGCAGGCTGGCTGACGGCTTGCTATCTGGCCAAGGCGTTCAACAGCACGTCGCCACAGAGCATCCAGGTCGAGCTGGTCGAGTCGGCCAACATAGGTCTGCTCGGCGTTGGTGAAGCGACGTTTCCGTCAATCCGTGGCACCCTGTCCGCGATCGGTCTGGACGAACGGCGTTTCCTGGCCGGCGCCAATGCGACCTACAAGCAGGGCATCCAGTATGTGAACTGGGTGAGGCCACCGGGCGCGGCGGGGGCGGATCGGTTCTTTCATCCGTTCAGCACGCCGAGTCAACGTGGCGGCAGCCCCGAACTCCTGCCTTACTGGTTGCTCGGCGGTGCACCGGAAGGCATGACCTTCGCCGATGCGGTGACCATGCAGAGTCGCGTGGTTGATCATGGCCGCGCACCGAAACGTGCCAGTGATCCTGACTACCAGGGGCCATTCAACCACGCCTACCATTTCGATGCGGCCTGCTTTGCCAGGACGCTCGCCGAACACGGCAAGACCCTCGGCATCAAGCGGCACATGGCGACAGTCGAACGTGCCGAGCTGGATGCGCAGGGCGCCATCGCGCATATCGTGACCACCGAACTCGGCACCTTGAGTGCCGACCTCTATGTGGATTGCACCGGCTTGCGCGGCAGCCTCATCGGCAACGCCATGCAATCGCCCTTCCACAGTCGGCGCGATGTGTTGTTTGTCGATCGCGCCGTGGCCTTGCAAGTGCCGTATCCGCAGGCGGATTCGCCGATCCTGCCGTATACCCGCGCCACCGCGCAGGAGTCCGGCTGGACCTGGGACATCAGCCTGCAGAAACGGCGCGGCATCGGTTACGTGTATTCGTCGCGGCATAGCGATGCCGAGCGGGCGGAGGAGGTCGTGCGGCGCTATGTGGGCCCCGCCGCCGATGGGCTGGAGGCACTGCACCTGAAGTTCGAGACCGGCTACCGGCCCGAGCACTGGAAGAAAAATTGCGTGGCGATCGGTCTCGCTGGCGGATTCGTCGAGCCGCTGGAATCCACCGGCATCGCTCTGGTCGAGCTGGGCGCTTACATGCTCACGCATCTGTTGCCCGGTGATCGCGACGACCTGCAAGGCGCCGCGGACAAGTTCAACGAGATGATGGTGGCCCGCTACGACCGCATCATCGATTTCATCAAGATGCACTATTGCCTGTCGCAGCGCCGGGATACGCCGTTCTGGGTCGACAACACCGACGAGGCAAGCATCCCCAGGTCACTGCTCGACCGCCTGCGGCAGTGGAAGCTTCGGCCACCGCACCGGCTGGACTTTGTCACCGATCTGGAAATGTTCATGCCGGCCAGCTGGCAGTACGTGCTCTACGGCATGGAGTTCAAGACCGACCTGGAGCCGATGCGCAGCGCCTATCCCGAGATGGAGGCCGCGCAGCGCGAATTCGCGATGATCCAGCAGGTGGGCGCGCATGCGCTCAATGATCTTCCCGATCATCGTGCCCTGGTCGAACAACTGTGTCGGGATCAGCAGGCTCAGGTTCCGGCCTGAGCTTCGCCTTCGTCAGCGGATCCCGCTGGCGAGCCCTTGCCGCAGGTGGCTCAGGTCGGCATAGCCCATTCAAGCTTGCCTTTGGCGGGCCGACAACCTCAGGACGGCAGGTGCCGCGCGCTCCACTCCCGATTCAGGCGGGTTTGAAAGCATGAGTTCGCTGAGTTGGGGAATGTTGGCTATGGCAAGGGCGGGACTACGCAAGAACGAAGCAGCCAGCCTGGTCGCACTCGAGGCATTGGAAGTACTGGACAGCGCCCCGGAGGCTGATTTCGATGCTCTGGTGAGGGCTGCCTCCGTGGTCTGCGGAGTACCCATTTCGCTGCTCAGCCTGATCGACGTCGAGCGGCAATGGTTCAAGGCGAACATCGGCTTGAACGGAGTCACCGAAACGACGCGAGAGCAGGCATTTTGTGCGCATGCCGTACTTCAGGACGATATCCTTGAAATTCCCGATGCCGCCGTCGATGAGCGGTTTGCCGACAATCCGTTGGTTACCGGCGAACCGGGTATCCGTTTCTACGCGGGCGCGCCCATCAGACTCAGTGGCGGCCAGCAGGTGGGCACGCTATGCGTCATCGATCGACAGCCTGGTCAGCTCAGCGTCACCCAGCGCGAGGTGCTGCGCCAGCTTTCCATCGCGGCGGCGCGTGCGCTGGAGGGTCGGGCGGCGATCCGGCAATTGCGTGAAGTCGCCGTGCGCAACGAGCAAGCCGCGCTGGTACTGGAACATAGCGCCGACGCGATTATCGGTCTGACGCCCGAGGGCACGATCAATCGTTGGAATCCGGCCGCCGAGAGGATGTTCGGCTTTGCGCCGGAGCAGATCATCGGCCGCTCACAGCGCTTGCTTGTGCCGGATTCCCATGCGGATCTGGCGGAGCAACTGATGAGTCGGCTGCCCGGGGGCAGCACGGAGGCTTACGAATCGGTTCGACAGGATCAACAAGGGCGGCTGCTGGACGTTGCAGTAACCCTCGTTCCCGAGCGTGACGCCGCTGGTCAGGTCATCGGGGCGATCGAGTTTGTACGCGATACCAGCATCAGGAAGCAGGCGCTGCGCAGACTCGAAATAAGCGAGTCGACCCAGCGGCTGATCATGGACAACGTGCCGTCCATGTTGGCTTACTGGAATCGTGACCTGCGCTGTCGCTTCGCCAACCGCGCTTACCAGCGCTGGTTTGGCGTCGATCATGCAGCCATGGAAGGTACGCATATCCGCGATGTGCTTGGCGCCGAAATTTTCGCCAAGAACGAGCGGCATATCGAGGCCGTGCTGGCGGGAGAGGCGCAGACTTTTGAGCGGATCATTCCCGCTCCCGACGGCGAGATTCGTCATGCCCTTGCGCTGTACCTGCCGGACGTTGTCGATGGTGAGGTGGTCGGCTTCCTGGTCCAGATCACCGACGTCACCGAGTTGAAGAACAGCGAGCTGGCGCTGCGTCAGTCGCAGGACTTCCTCGCCCGCACCGGCGCCCTGGCTGGCGTCGGTGGATGGGAAGTGGATCTCGAACGCGGTCGTCTGCACTGGTCCGAGCAGGTCTTTCGCATTCACGGTATCGAGCCCGGTGACTCGCCGACGGTGGAGCAGGCCATCGCGTTCTACACGCCCGAGTGCCGCCCGATCATGCAGAAAGCGGTCTTTGATGCGATGCAGGGCGGGTCTGGATGGGACCTGGAGCTGCAGATCATCCGTGGCGATGGCGCCTTGCGATGTGTCCGCGCAGTCGGTGCCGTCGAGCATGTCGATGGCCGTCCCGCGAGGCTGATTGGAGCGTTCCAGGACGTTGCCGAGCGCCGCCGCCTGGCCGCCGAGCTGGTCAAGCAGCACGAATTGTTGAAGGTGACGCTGGACTCCATCGGTGACGCCGTGGTCACCACCGATGCCGACGAAACCGTGACCTGGCTGAATCCCGTGGCCGAGCGCATGACCGGCTGGCGCACCGAGGAGGCGAGTGGGCGTCCCTTGGGGCAGGTGTTCCACATCGTCAACGCCAGGACCCGCCTGCCCGCGGAAATACCCGCGGCGCTGTGCATGCAGCAGGAGCGCGCCATGGGTCTGGCACACGACACCGTACTGATTTCGCGCGACGGCAGCGAATTTGGCATCGAGGACTCGGCCGCGCCGATTCTCAACGAGGCGGGTGAGTTGCTGGGCATGGTGCTGGTATTCCACGATGTCACCGAGCAGCGCCGACTGAGCAACGAGATGAGCCACCGAGCTACTCACGATGCGATGACCGGGCTGGTGAACCGAGCCGAATTCGAGGTGCGCCTGCAGGCTGTCATCGACCGGGCACATCAGGACAAGAGCAGTCATGCGCTGATGTATATCGACCTGGATCAGTTCAAGCTGGTCAACGATGCCTGTGGGCACGCAGCCGGCGACCGACTGCTGCAGCAGGTGGCCAGGTTGCTGCAGGAAACGGTGCGCAGCCGCGACACGTTGGCCCGGCTCGGTGGTGACGAGTTCGCCATCATTCTCGATTACTGCACCGGTGAACAGGCTGGCCGGCTTGCACAACAGTTGTGCGAAAAAATGGAGGACTTCCGTTTCATCCACGGCGACCAGCGCTTCCGCGTGGGCGCAAGCATCGGTCTGGTGCCGGTGGATGACCGCTGGGATTCCACCGCGGCAGTGCTGCAGGCGGCGGATATCTCCTGCTATGCCGCCAAGGAGGCGGGCCGCAACCGCGTGCATGCCTGGTTCGATACCGACACCGCAATGCGCGTGCGCAGCCGCGAGATGCAATGGGCGCATCGGCTGGAGCAGGCGCTGGATGAAAACCGCTTCGTGCTGTTTGCCCAGCGCATTTTTCCGATCGCCTTGCCCTCCGAAAAAATCAATGCGGAAGTCTTGCTGCGCCTGGTCGAGCCCGATGGCACGCTGACCCTGCCGGGAGCCTTCCTGCCAGCCGCCGAGCGTTTCAACCTGTCCGCTCGCATCGATCGCTGGGTATTGCGGCATGCTATCGCCGTGCTCACCGCCATGCCCAGTCTTGAGCACGTCGAGTTGCTCCATATCAACTTGTCCGGCCAGTCGATCGGCGACCGGGTCTTCCATCTGCAGGCGGTGGATATGCTGCAGCAGGCGGGCGCCGAGGTTTGCCGCCGTGTCTGCCTGGAGATCACCGAGACCGCCGCGATCACCAAGATGGCCGATGCCACCGTCTTCATTGAACAGGTACACGACCTGGGCTGCCGCGTCGCGCTGGACGACTTCGGTGCGGGTGCTTCGTCGTTCGGTTACCTCAAGTCACTTTCGGCGGACATGCTGAAGATCGACGGGCAGTTCGTGAAAGACATTGTCACTGACCCGCTGGACGACGCCGCGGTGCGTTGCTTTGTGCAGGTGGCCAAGGTCGTCAAGATGGAGACCGTGGCCGAATTTGTCGACCACCCCGCGGTGCTCGAGCAATTGCGTGGCATGGGCGTTGATTATGCGCAGGGCTTCCTGCTGCACCGGCCGGAGCCGATCGAGGCGGTGTTCAAGCTGCCACGGATCGACCACATGCCGTTGCTGCAGGCAGGCCAGCGGCCCGCCCTGGGCAGGTGATCGGGCTGAGGCTTGGCCAACGCGCGCAGGCAGTAACTGTTTGTTCTGCTTGTCACTGAGATCCACGAATGGCAAGGCGCCGCTGCCGCCGATGTACTGTGGACAGGATGCCGTTTCAATGCTGGGTGGCGCAGAAACGTGTTGCGGTCCCGTCGTCCCACCTCACCGCCGCACGGGGCCTCGGATAGCACGCGGACCAACCTGGCGCGCACTCGGGTGGCAGCGCTGGGCCACGACTGTGCGGCCGAAGAACCAGGAGTTCTGAATTCGAGTGCGACTCCAGTTGGGCGCCACGGCCTTGGCCGTGTCAGAAGCAGATATTTCGACAAGATCCATGGGCCGCCTCGGTCCTCGCTGAGGAACTTGCCAGCACGCGAAAATGGAAGAAATGATCAAGGTCTGGCGTGCAGCAGCAATAGATCTCGTCGCGTCACCTTAGCTTGGGAGAGGCGATGACAACCCGGTCATCTTTCATGAGTGCAGCATGGAGTTTGCAGCCGCCTGCCGACAAATCTTTTGGATGACAAAAGGTCCACGACTGTTGCCGTGCGAGTCGAAGTATCTCCGCTTCGGCAGCAGACGCTGGCGCCGCGTCTGCTCCGAATGCGCTTGCGAGAGCAATTGCCGCGGCGGGCAGAAGCCAGCGTAGCGGCGGCTTGAAACGCGTTCGCGCCAATGGTCCGGCTTCGTCGACGGCTTCCATGTTCGATTTCACCTGTGATCAGCGAATCAGTTCCAAACTGCCATCTGCCAGCCAACGCGGCCACGCATTCTCTCGGGCCTGGAAGGCGGCCAATCCAAATGCCGCCCTTGGCGGAGACTGCTGACGGGATCAGATCCCCCCGGCACTCGTCTTGTCCACGTGCGCGTCGAATGCCGCCGCAATCCGCGCGTCGGTGAAGTTGCAGTGCCCCTCGCTGACCGGTGCAAGCACAGTGAGTAGTTTGCCGCTGCCAGTCGCACGCACCTGGTCGGGGTAGATCGGATGAAATCGCGTGAGGATGGTTTGATCGAACACCTTCCACAGCATCACCAACGGCGCGTCGATGCGGCCGGTCTAGGTGACGCTGCGACGAGCATATGCCAAGGCCGCGGGCGAGCCGGCATAGCGTTTCACCTGGCGGTTGAAGGCCGCGTCGTCGCCGAAGGCGGGGTAAATGGTCTTGCGGCTATCCACCGGTATGCCGCCAGCACGCTGCTCGAATTCTCGCAGCACCATGTAATCGGGCCTCAGCGAGCCAGCCGGTGTTTGATGCTCTACAGGCCGCCAACGCAAGCCAACCGCTGATCAGTCGAGCCTTCCACGATATTCTTCGCAGGATGCAGTCCCCGAGTCAGGGACTGCAGGAAATTGATGCGAGTGCCAAGGTCGATATTGAAGAGCAAACACATGCACGGAGCAGCAGGCGTTTTGGTTCCGAAGGCTTGCCTTGTTGACGGTAGCCATGGCGCAGCTGCTCAACCCCTCAGCTTCATTGCCTTCAAGCCGCGCTTGGCACTTGAGCATGTCGCGCTCAGAAATGTGCGGATCTGGCCGTTGAACAGCAGGAGCTGGGTGCCGAAAAGCACGAGCGCAACGTCGAGCAGAACAGGGTCGAACAGGAAGCCGAGAGCGGCGAGTTCAGGATTCAGCAGGAGTACGACCAGGGCCACGGCGGCAACCACGCCGAGCAAGGCTCGCCACCACCGCCGCTTCGGTCTGCCGACCGTGGATGATGTCTCTGGCATCTGGATCCCTACCTTCCTGTAGTGGGCCAAATTGACACGCCGCCAGCACTCCGGGTGTTGAACGCGGGTGGCATCACACTCCGACCTATCCTATCGCCCTTTGCGCAACTCGCTCTTCCATACGGAAACGACGAGCAGCAGGATCGTCGCCACGACGAGGCCGATCATGAATTCGGTGTGGTGGATTTTTGGCGGAAACAGGCGGCCGAGCGCAACAAGCGCAACTACGTAGATGCCTGTCACCAGCCATCCCTGCCAGCTGGCGGGACCCCAGCCCCAGCCGAACTTCTTGGGAGCGAACCAGGGTTTGGGTGAGCTTTCCATGCAACCTCCTTGGACGCGGACAGATAACCGCACGGATGAACCGGGCCGCCGGGCGAACGCCGACAACGGCAGGAATTCTGCGCTTGTGGTTGGTTGGATGCCAGTGCGGTGCCATGAGTCATTCATGATTTGCCGGGGCCTGAGTCGCTGACCCCTGACTGAGCAGGGACCAGCGTGAAGCAGGCCGCACTACTGCGCCAGGATGAGGCCGTAGTGCCCGTTGACGGTGACGCTGACCTGGCCGTTGGCCACCGTGTAGACGGTGCCAGTGATCTTGTCGGTCATCGTGCTGCCATTGGTGACGCTGAGCTGGTACACCGGAATGGAAACCGTGTGCGCGACGGTGTCGTTGTTGAGCGCCACTGCGATGCGGTTGCTGGCGTCGAAGCGACCGTAGGCGTACAGCTTGTTGGTGTCATCGGTGAGCAGGGTCATGAACGAACCGGTGCGCAGTGCAGGGTAGGCGTTGCGGATCGCAATCAGCTTCTGGGTGAGGGCCACCGCGCTGTTGGTCGAAGTCCCCACGGTCCAGTCGAAGGTACGCCGGTTGTCGGGGTCGGCACCGCCCTGGATGCCGTATTCGTCGCCGTAGTAGATCGTCGGCGTGCCGACATAGGTCATCTGGAAGAACAGTGCGAGGTAGGTCTTCCAGATGTCGCCGCCGGCACGGGTGCCAAAGCGGGTGACGTCATGTGTACCCAGCGCATTGCTCATCGCCTGCTGCACGTCGGTGGGATAGTTGGAGCGGGTGCCGTGCAGCCAGCTGTCGAATTGCGACGCAGGGATCGACGCGGTGTTGCCGCTGTAGTCCTGGCCCGTGATCCACTCCGACACCGGCTGGGTGAAGCCGTCGTAGTTGATCGCGCTGTCCCACTGATTGCCGCTGGTGGTCCATGGGCTGGCATTGCCCCAGAACTCGCCGATGATCGCGGCATTGGCATTGACCGATTTCACCGCCGTGCGCAGTTCGGCCATGATCTGGTGATTGGTGGTATCGCTGCCGCCATTGCCGCCGGCATCGATGTATTGCGCGGCATCCAGTCGCCAGCCGTCGATGGCGTAGGGCGCCTTCAGGTAGGTCTTCACCACGGAATTGCTGCTCGCGTAAATCGCATTTCGCACCACCGAGCCGGTGCTGCCGTAGTCGAGCTTGGGCAGGCTGCTGAAGCCGAAGAACGACGAGTACGTGGCGGGCCATTGCTGGAAATTGTAGTAACTGAACCAGCTGCTGGACTGCGATTCATAAGCGCCGTTGGTGCCCCACCAGTTGTACTTGTCGAACCACTGATGCGTGTCGCCGGTATGGTTGAACACGCCGTCGAGAACGATATAGCCCTTCGGTCCATTGCTGCTGCTGTGGATGTCGGCGATCAGGGTCTGCAGGTAGGCATTGGTGCCAAACGCGGGGTCGACCGTGTTGTAGTCCTCGGTGTCGTATTTGTGCACGGTCGGCGCGTGGAAGATCGGGTTGAGATAGACGATGTTGGCGCCCAGCGTCTGCTTGATGTAGCCGAGCTTCTGATCGATGCCAGCCAGGTCACCGCCGAAGAACACCAGGTTGTTGTCGCCGCCGCCGGTGGCGAACACGCTGCTGCCCCAGGCGTGCTTCTGGGTGGCGTTGCCGTTGTAACTGTACTGGCCGCTGGTGACGTCGTTGGCGCTGTTGCCGTTGAAGAACCGGTCGGGGAAGATCTGGTACATCACCCCGTTCTTCATCCAGTTGGGCGTGGTGAAGCCGGGAATGATGAAGAAGTCGCCACTGGAGGGTTCGGTCGCGCTGATGCCCGCCGCGTTGTACCAGGCGGTGGCGCTGCCGTCGGTGATCTGGAAGCGGTAGTACTTCTGCGCTGCACTGGCCGGGATGGTGCCCTTCCAGTAGTCGAAGGTGCCGGTGGCGTCGTTGGACGACCAGCTCATCGGCACCGTGTGGAACGAGCTGGTGCCATTGTCGTAGTACTTGATGATGGCGCCAGTGATGTCGCCCTTGAAGGTGCGAAAGGTCAGTGTCACCACCTGGCTGGCGGAGGGCTCGACATTGCTGTCGTACAACGGTCCCTGGTCGTGGAACAGACCGTTCCATTCCACGTTGTTGTCATTGCTGGCGGCGTGCGCCGGGCTGGCAAGGCCGCCAGCGGCCAGGGCTGCCAGCAGGGCGAGGGAAAGCGTGCTTCCCGAACGGGTGAAGGGCTTTCGCTGAAACGTCTTGGCTTGCTTGAACATCGACTTTCTCTCCAGTGATTGATCCATGCGCACATGGATGTGTCGGGAAGCGTCGATGCAAGCGCCGTCCCCCGGCGCGGGCCGGGAAACCACGTCATCGCAGTTTCCCCGTTATGGGCGACGAAGCCGGCGAGCCGGCCTCAGCGCCCCCAGGTGAGCGCGATGTGCCGCGCCATAGCCGCATTCACCCGAACGTAGGTGACGGCGCCGAAACGATCGTTGCCCTGTGCCCAGCCTTCGCTCGTGCCGTGTTGCAGCGCTTCAAGACTGTCGAACGACTTCATTGCACCATCGGCGGCGACCTTGCTCGCCGTGGCGCCGTGAATCTTCAGAAGATAGAAACGCAGCGCAGGTTTGAACGTGCCGCTGGCGGCGCCGATATCGAACCGCACCACGTCGGTGTCTTTTTTCACGGCGAGCGTCTGGCTGAAATACGCGCCGTGCTCGTAGGCGTAGGTGCTGCCGTCGTCGTCGTAGTAATCGAAGCTGCTGCGCTGATCGGCGGGAAATACCTCGATGGTGACTTCGGTCAACGGCTTCTCGCCAACGTAATCCATCGCCGGCTGCATCGGGATGATCGCGCCAGCGCGCACGAACAACGGAATATCGCCCCAGCCCTTGCTGTCGATCGCCATCTGGATGCTCTGGCCACCCTGGTAAACCTTGCCGCTGAACCAGTCAGTCCACTGGCCGGCGGGCAGGTAGATGGCCTTGCTGGTCTGGCCCTGCTGCACCACGGGCGAGACCAGCAGGTAGTCGCCGAACAGCCAACTGTCGATGTCGTTGGCAACCTTGCCATCGTGCGGCCAGTCGAACAGCAGCGGCCGCACCAGACCGACGCCGTCGAGGTGGCGCTGGTATTCGTAGCTGTAGATGTAGGGAATCAACGCGTAGCGCAGGCGGATCGCCTTGGTGGCGGCCTTCTCTGCCACTGGACCGTAGACCCAGGGCTGGCGCTTTTCATCGAAGGTGCCGTGCACGCGGAACAGGGGTGTGAACGCTCCGAACTCGATCCAGCGCGCGTAGTTTTCATCGGACGGATGGCCCTTGAAGCCGCCGCCATCCATGCCCCACTGCATCGCACCGACGTTGATCGCGCTGAGCATGCGCTGGCGCTGGCCGGCCATGCTGGCGAAGCCGGTGTCGATATCGCCGGACCACAGGCCGTAGGCATAACGCTGTGCACCGAGGTAGAAATTGCGGTTGACCGACCATACCCGGACATCGGAGACAGCGCGCTGCGCATCGTAGAGTGCGCGCTGCATGTTCATGAACTCGGTGTCGCTGCCGGTGGTGTCGGCCTCGTCGTTCCACCAGCCGGCGATGCCTTCATTGAAGCCGTACTTCACCGCCAGGTCGCCGAACCAGGTGCGCGCGGCAGGGATGTCGAAATTGATGTTCTTCACCGGCTTGTGCGAGAAGTAGTCGTCACTGACTTTCTCGCCGGCCACCCAGAAATCGTGGGCGGTGGCGTAGCGACCCTCGACGGTGTCGACGTGGACGCGCGGTTTCATGATGCCGGTGATCTGCATGCCCAGCGCATGCATCTGCCGGGCCAGTTCACCGCTCGGGCCGCCGGGAAACTTCACCGGGTTCCAGCGAAATTCACCGTAATTGTCCTCGCCCCAGGCCTTCCAGTCGAAGTCGAGGGTGAAGTTGTCGATCGGGATATGCTTGCTGCGGTAGGTGTCGACGATCGACACCAGCTCCTTCTGGTCGATGCCCCACTGGCTGTTGGTGAAGCCCATCGCCCATTTCGGGAATAGTGGTGTGGGGCCGCTGATCTGCGCCAGCGCGTCGAACAGCTGCGCCGGGTTGCCGAGCAGGATGTAGCAGTCCACATCCTTGCGTGAGGTGTGATCGATGGCGATGCTGCCGGACTTGAGCCTGAACGTGGCGCCGAGCGTGTCGACCAGCACGCCATAGCCTGAGGTGCTCCAAACGAAGGGTGCGCCGGCATGCCCCTGCTCGCCGGCGATGGCCACCTGTTTGCCCTGGCGCAGGATGCCGGCGCTGGCGCGCTCGGTCGCGTTGTAGCCACCGATGCCGTAAAGCGCATCCTGCTTTTCGTGCTGCAGCAGCAGCTGGCCTTTGGACAGTGCCGCCAGATCCAGGCGCAGCAGTGGCGTGTGCTGAGCATCCTCCACTACCAACTGACTGTCGTGCTGGTTCCAGCGCAGGTTGCTGCGACTCCCGCTGATGGTTGCGCCATTGCCGACATCGGCAACATGCACCGCATCGAAAGCCGGGAAGCTGTGCTTGCCGTCGATCACCAGCGAGGGCTCGCCCGCCTTTCCGGCCGGTTTGAAATGAACATGCACGATGCCCGGCGCCAGCAGGCGCACCGAGACCGTGTTGGACCCCATCTGGATCTCGATGCCCTGATCGATGGCCTGCGAAGTCACCGACCCGCTCGCCGATGCCGGCATGGCGGCCATCGCGCCGATGGGTGCAAGCGCGAGCGCGAGCGCGATGCAGAGCCAGCTGGCGGAACGACGGAGGCGCGGCGTGCGGTGGCGGGTATTCATGACCTGAAACTCCTTCGGTGGTTTGTTCACTGCACAACCGCCGTGCTGTAGGGCGGCAGATGCAGTTGTCCGTCTTTCAGTACGACGCCGGTGTTGCTCTGGCGCAGCACGGTGGTGAATGGGTGAGCGGGGGGCGCTGTCAGTCGAGTCGACTGCGACGCGCCTGAAAGGTTGTGCACGACCAGCACGCGTTCGGAGGCGTCGTTCAGCACGTAGGCCAGCAGCTGCTTTTCGGGCATCGGCCAGGCCTGCACGCTGCCATCGCGCAGCGCGGGTATCTCGCGGCGCCACTGGATCAGGCGCTGGTACAGATGCAGCAGCGAATCGGGGTCGGCCTGTTCCGCGGCGACCGAGAGGGCACCGTCCCGGTTGGCACTGAGTGACTTCCAGTGCGTTTCGCCAGGTGCATCGGTGGCTGGCTGCCAGCGCATCGCCTCGCGCAGATCCGGGTCGGGCTTCACGCCGCGCAGGCCGAGCTCCTCGCCGTAGTAGATGAAGGGATGGCCGGGCAGGGTGAGCAGAATCGACGCTGCCATGCGCATGTGCTGCGCGTTGCCGTCGAGCTGGCTCATCACGCGGTCCTGGTCATGATTGGACAGGAACGGCGCGTCGGCGCCCGACTGGCCGGCAGTGGCAGTGAAGGCGGCGTAGCGCTGCTGCAGCCGGCTGGCCAGGTCATCCGCCTGCTCGCTGCGTGTCGCGTCTATCATCCGGGTAGCCAGTGGGAAGTCGAACACGGCGCTCAGCGCGCCATACCAGGGGGCGAGCTGTTGCCAGGTGCTCTCGGTGACTTCGCCGACCACGTACGCGTCCGGGTTCACCGCGCGCACGCCCTGCATGAACTGTCGCCACCAGGTGAGGTTTTCGCGCAGCACCGCGGGGTTACCTTCCTGCGATTTGAAGTTGAGATAGATGTGCCGGGCCGCGTCCAGCCGGAAGCCGTCCACGCCCTTGTGCATCCAGAACTGGCCGACCTTGACCATTTCCTCACGCACAGCAGGCGTGTCGTAGTTGAGATCCGGCATGCCGCGCGAAAAGATGCCCAGGTAGTGGCGGCCGTCCGGCAGCGCCTGCCATGCCTTGTCGCCGGCGGCACTGGCGGCGGCGAGGTCGGTGCCGGGCGTGGCCCAGCTATACCAGTCGTGGTGTGGATCCTTCGGGTTCGTCGCGGCAACGAACCAGGGGTGCTGGTTGCTGGTGTGGTTGATCACCAGGTCCATGATCACCTTGATGCCGCGCTTGTGCGCCTCCGCCAGCAGGTGCTCGAAATCGGCCAGCGTGCCGTACTGCGGATTGATCGCGTAGTAATCGGTGATGTCGTAGCCGTGATAACTCGGTGATGGATTGATCGGCATCAACCAGATGCCGCTTACGCCGAGCGACCGCAGATAGTCGAGCTTGGCGGTGACGCCGTTGAGGTCACCGATGCCGTCGCCATTGGTGTCGTACCAGCTGCGTACAAAGATCTCGTAATACACACCGGAATCGTTCGAGGGCGTTTCACTCACCGCAGCTTTTTCCTGCGACTGGGTGGCAGTGGTTGTAGCGCTCGCGCCCGTGATGAGTGTGGCGCTCAGCAACAGCAGAGAAAGCATCCGGCGATGGAACATCGTGACTCCAGCAGCAGTGAAGGTTTTGCTGTGCTCGCCGCCCCACGACGAAGCTCCCGCGCCAGCGGCAGATGCTCTTGCAACGGCCGTTTCATGGTAGGTCGATGTCATGCTTGACGACCTGTTTCTGCATACGTATTCATGGCCGGTGGCCGCAGTTTTTCGTGCTGCGCTGCAAGGTAATTCGGCCTTGCGCACAAGGGCATCGGCTACGCTTGGTCACGCAGGCGCGTACAGGGGGCGAGTGATGAGCAACACCGATATTTTTCTGGTCGCGATGCTGATCATCTTCGCCGTGCCTTATGCGGTCTGGCGCCTGGCCCGCACCGACTACTACGCGCCGCTGGTGGTGGTGCAGATCCTGGCTGGCATCGCGTTGGGTCCGGGCATGCTCGGTGCGGCTTTTCCCGGCTATTACGCCAGTGTGTTCAATCCACCGGTGATCCAGGCGCTCAATGGCCTGGCTTGCTGGGCGGTGATGCTGTTCGTGTGGATCGCCGGCATCGAGCTGGACTTGCGCCAGGTCTGGCTGCGTCGACGCGAGTGCGGCGTCACCGCCGGCCTGGCGCTGGGCATGCCGCTGCTGTTCGGTGCTGTCGCCGCGGTCTTGTTGCTTGTGTGGCGCAGTGGCTGGATCGGGCCGGCGGCGGCGCCATGGCAATTCGTGTTGGGCGTCGGCATGGCCTGTGCGGTGACCGCGTTGCCGATCCTGATCCTGCTGATGGAAAAGCTCGAGATGCTGCGCACGCCGCTGGGTCAACGCATCCTGCGCTACGCCAGCCTGGACGATATCGCGATCTGGGCCGTGCTGGCGGTGATCCTGCTGGACTGGCAGCGGGTCGGTCTGCAACTGCTGTTCCTGCTGCTCTTTGCGGCCGCGGCCGCGCTGTTCCGGCGCCTGATGCCACGCCTGCCGGCATCGGATCGCTGGTATGTCGGCCTGATCTGGCTGGCTGCCTGCGGGCTGGCAGCGGATCGCGCCGGTCTGCATTACATGGTGGGCGCGTTTCTGGCGGGTGCGGTGATCGATCGCGAATGGTTTGATCAGGCGCGCATGGATCTGCTGCGTCACCACGTGCTGCTGGTGGCGATGCCGGTATTTTTTCTGTCGACCGGATTGCGTACCAGCTGGAGCGTTGGCGGTGCGGCGGTATTTCTCGCTGCAGGCCTGCTGTTGCTGGCATCGGTGGGCGGCAAGCTGGCCGGCGTGCACGCCGCCGGACGTCTGTTGGGCTGGGCCAGGGGCGAGGCGTCGAGTATCGGCTGGCTGCTGCAGACGAAGGCACTGATCATGATCATCTTCGTCAACATCCTGCTGGATCGTCAGCTGATCACCTCGGCGACCTTTACCGCGCTGCTGTTGATGGCGGTGGTCAGCACCATGCTGACCGTGCCGATGGCCGCGCCGCGCCTGCTTGCCACGGCTGCCTCGCGGCATGCGACTGCTGATCGATAACCGGATCGATGGAATTCCCAACATGACTGACCAACACCTCCGTCGCATTGTCATCGTGGGCGGCGGCACCGCCGGCTGGATGACGGCGGCCGCTCTCGCCAACGTATTGCAGGGCAGCTGCCGGATCGAGCTGATCGAATCGGAGGAGATCGGCATCGTCGGCGTGGGCGAGGCCACGATTCCTCCGATCAAGTATTTCAATCGCACCCTGGGCATCGACGAGAATGCTTTCCTCGCTGCCACCCAGGGCACCTTCAAGCTGGGCATCGAGTTCGTCGACTGGACCCGCATCGGGCAACGCTATTTTCATCCGTTTGGTCAGTTCGGCACCGAGTTCGACGCCGTGCCGCTGCACCACTACTGGCTGCGCGAGCGCGAACGCGGTGACGATACGCCGCTGCAGGATTACGCGCTGGCCTGGGTGGCTGCCCAGGCCGGCAAGTTCGACCTGCCGGTGGCTGATCGCCGCCAGGTGCAGTCTTCCCACGATTACGCCTATCACTTCGACGCCAGCCTTTATGCGCGGTTCCTGCGCCAGTACGCCGAGCAGCGTGGCGTCCGGCGGACCGAGGGCAAGGTGGTGGACGTCACCCTGCGCGGAGAAGACGGTTTCATCCAGAGCGTGAAGCTGGAGGGTGGCGCGGTGATCGAGGGCGACCTGTTCATCGACTGCTCGGGTTTTCGCGGCCTGCTGATCGAGGGCGCCCTGAAGACCGGTTACGAGGACTGAACGCACTGGCTGCCCTGCGACCGCGCGGTGGCAGTAGCCTGCACTCATAGCAGCGAGCCGACACCTTTCACGCGCTCCACCGCGCACGCGGCCGGCTGGCAGTGGCGCATTCCGCTGCAGCACCGGATGGGCAACGGTCACGTCTACTGCAGCCAGTTCATCAGCGACGACGAGGCCGCCGCGACGCTGCTGGCCCATCTCGAGGGCGAGCCGCTGGGGTCGCCGCGGCAGTTGCGCTTCAGCACCGGGCGGCGCAAGCAGTCATGGCACCGCAACTGCGTGGCGATCGGCCTGGCGGCCGGCTTCATGGAGCCGCTGGAATCGACCAGCATCCATCTGATTCAGACGGCCATCACCCGTCTTCTGGCGTTGTTTCCCGATCGCGATTTCGATCCGCTCGCCGCACAGGAGTACAACCGTCTCACGCATATCGAGTACGAGCGCATCCGCGATTTCCTGATCCTGCACTACCACGCGGTGCAGCGCGACGAACCGCTGTGGCGACAGACCGCGACGATGGCGATTCCCGACACGCTGCAATACAAGATCGAGCAATTCCGCCGCGGCGGCCGGCTGGTGGCCGAGAGCATGGAACTGTTCCAGAACCCGAACTGGCTGGCCGTGCTGGTGGGGCAGGAAGTGTGGCCGCGGCACTACCATCCGCTGACCGACATGCGCAGCCAGGTCGACGCGGCCGCACGTCTGCAGGGGCTGCGCAGGGTGATCGCCGAGGCGGCCCGCAGCATGCCGACGCACCGGCAATACATCGACCAGCACTGCCGCGCCGCATCGATCTAGTGCGATCTATCCAGCGAAAGGTCGGCGTCAGGCGCTGACCTTCGCGCCCGGCTCCGCACAGTGTTCGGCCACGAATCGTTCATGCGCGGGCAGGGTGTCGGCAGCGCGGCTGACCAGGGTGCGGATATTGCCCAGGAACTCGTCGAGCTGGCCCTGATCGAGGGCATCAGCAATCGGGTGGTAGCTCTTTGGTTCGATGCCCTGGCC
Organism: Lysobacterales bacterium; assembly: GCA_038215995.1. Taxonomy (GTDB): domain Bacteria; phylum Pseudomonadota; class Gammaproteobacteria; order Xanthomonadales; family Rhodanobacteraceae; genus Rhodanobacter. The sequence continues at coordinate 7,768 of JBBQQL010000047.1, read as the reverse complement.
GAGCATGACCTGCAGCCAGCCGACCTCGGTGAACAACTCATCGGCTTCGCGGAAGATGCTGCCGTTGCGGCGAAACAGCGCGATCCTCCGCGCCAGCGACTCGGGAATGTCCATCCGCGCGCACTGAAGCCAGAACGGACTGTCGTCGCGCTCGGTGGCCTTGTAGTGCAGCACCAGGAAGTCGCGGATGCGCTCGTACTCGAAGCGGGTCTGGCGATTGTACTCGGTGCTGAGCGTGACATCGCAGTGGCGGTCGGGGAACAAGGCCAGCAGTCGGCTGACGCCGGACTGGATCAGGTGGATGCTGGTGGATTCCAGCGGCTCCATGAAGCCGGCTGACAGCCCCAGTGCCACGCAGTTGCGGTTCCACACCTGCCGCCGCATGCCGGTGGTGAAGTGCAGCTGGCGTGGCTCGGCCAGCGGCGCGCCTTCGAGATGGGCCAGCAGCGTCGCGGCGGCCTCGTCGTCGCTGATGAACTGGCTGCAATAGACGTGGCCGTTGCCGCTGCGATGCTGCAGCGGGATACGCCACTGCCAGCCGGCGGTGCGCGCGCTGGCCTGGGTGTAGGGGCGCATCGGCGCGACCCGCTCGCTGGGTACGGCCAGTGCACGGTCGCACGGCAGCCATTGCTGCCAGTTGTCGTAGCCGGTCTTCAGCGCCCCCTCGATCAACAGGCCGCGAAAGCCCGAGCAGTCGATGAACAGGTCACCCGCCACGCGTTCTCCGCTGGCCAGCTGCACCGATTCGATGAAACCGTCCTCGGCGCGCAACTGCACGTCGACGACCCGGCCTTCGACACGGCGCACGATGGCCGGGTCGACATGGCGGCGAAGATACTGGCCATAGGCGGTGGCATCGAGCTGGTAGGCGTACTTGATGCCGGTCAGCGGACTGCTGCCGACGCGCTCCATGCGGCCGAAACGATGTGCTCGTGCCGCCGACGCATTGAGCGAGTAGGCCCACAGGTCGGCTGCGCCGGCGCGCTGGCGGTCAGCCGCTCCTGCGCGTCCTGCGCTCGCGGCATTCGTGCGTCCATGCACATCCCGTAGCCAGTAGTGGTGAAAGCCGATCAGCCCCAGCGGCAGGCCGATGTCGCTGAAGGCGTGCATGTACGAATCGCCCAGCCGCCGCCAGTCGTTGAATTCGATGCCAAGCTTGAAGGTACCGTGGGTGGCGCGCAGCAGATCGTCTTCGTCCAGGCCGAGAAACTGGTTGACCAGGCGGATCGAGGGAATGGTGGCCTCGCCGACACCGACGATGCCGATCTCTTCCGACTCGATCAGCCGGATCTGTACCCGTGGGCCGAGTGCACGTGCGAGCAGGGCGGCGGTCATCCAGCCGGCGGTGCCGCCGCCGACGATGACTACGCGTTCGATGGGATTGGCCTGCATGCGTGTATCCGAAAGACGTGAAGGTCGTTAACTAGCGCTTCGCCACGACCTTGTCAAAAAAAAGCCCCGTTGAATGGACTCAACGGGGCTGGTGGGGGCAAGCGTTGTCGGCTTACTTGAACTTGTAGGAAACACCCACTTCGTAGCGGCGACCGTACTGTTCCCAGATCAAGACCTGACGCGGGTCGTTGTTCTGGTAGGTGATGAACTTCTTGTTGCCGAGGTTTGAACCCTGCGCAATAAGGGTCAGGCCGGTCAGCGGCCCCTGGTCGAAGGTGTAGCTGACCTGCGCGTCGAAGGAGCTGCCGCCCTGCAGGGTCTGCTCGATGCGCGACGCACTGATGCCGGATACCTCACCCAGGAAGCTGGACCGGTAGCTGTCGCTGACACGGGCCTCGAAACCATTGTGCTGGTAGTACAGCGTGCCGTTCGCCACCCACTTCGACAGACCGGGCACGGTGATCGGGTTGCTGTTGCCGGCATAGACCAGCGAGCTCTTGGTCCGGTTGGCGGTGAGGATCGTGCCGAAGCCGTCGAGCACCGGAGTGATCAGGCTGGCGGGCAGGTTCAGCGTCACCTGGACGCCCTTCACGTAGCCGTGGCCATCGTTGGTCGGGCCGCTGACGATGCCGAGCGGGGTGCCTAGTTGCGACTGCTGCGCCGAGTCCAGGTAGGACGGAATGAAGGCCGAGAAGTCATACAAGTACGCCGAGTTGGGGTTGATGTAGTCCTTCAGTTCCAGGAAGTAGCCCGACACGGCGACGTAGCCGCCACCACCACCCCGGCACAGATCAGACTGCTTGGAGTCGGATGAGTTGCACTGGAAGCCGGAGGCACCGCCCGAGAAATAATGCTCGTAGCTGACGTTGTAGTTGTCCGCCATGGTTGGCGTCAGCTTGGCATTGCCACCGTTGGAGCTGAAGAAGGAGCGATTCGGGTCAGTCGAAGACAGGTAGGTGATGTTGCCGCTGATCGACTGGCTGGCGTTCATCTGGTCCATGCGTGGACGGGCCATGGTGCGGGCTGCGCTGACGCGGATATCGTCATCCGGGGTCAGGCCGAAGATCAGGTTGGCGCTCGGCAGATAGCGGGTAAACGTGATGCCGCCCTTCACCGGCAGCAGTGCGGTCTGGCCTCCGGTGACGGAGCTGCCGGGGACCACGCGCTCGCCGGTCGAGGTCTGCTGGGTCCGGGCCACCTGCATGCCGAAGTTGCCGCGCAGGGTGACGTTGCCGAGCTGCGTGTCCAGGTTGAACTGGAAGTAAGGCGTCGTGTCACGCTCACGCACCTTCCAGTTCGGCGGCAACGGCAGGCTCGACATGAACACCGGGATCTCGGTGTACGTGCCATTGGCGATAAGTGCCAGCGGGTTGTAGCACGGCTGTGCGCCCAGGCCCATCCAGGCCAGCGGCGAGCAGGTGCCACCGGTGTAAGGCACCGACTGCACGGCACCCTGATCCAGCATGCCGCCGCCAAGGGTGAGGAAGTTCTGTTCGATGTTGTAGGTCTTGTTGCGCGTGCTTTCGGCAACGCCGAACTCCAGGCTGGAGAACGGGCCGCTCATGAAATCACGCTGTGCGCTGAGCTTGAGATTGGCGAGGTAATCGACCGTGTGCGGCGCGTTGATGAAGCCGGTCTGCACCACGTTGTTGCCCGCACCCCAGCCCTGCGGATCGGTCAGCACGGCGCCGCTGCCGTAGTCGACCGAATTGTTGACGTACAGCAGGCCGTTGCTGAGCTCGTTGAAGTTCAAGGTGCCGAGCGGACCGCTCTTGTTGTATCCGCTACCCGAATAGCTCTCGAGGTTGACGTCCTTGCGGGTGGCGCGGGAATAGTTACCCACCAGATCGGCCGACCAGTTCTGGTTGATATGGAACTTGTTGTCCCAGTTGAAGTTGTAGACGCGTGCGCGGGTGCTGTTGTAGTCGTTGCGGATGACCGGCGACAGGTTGGTATAGGTGCCGCTGGTCACCAGGCCGTTCTGAACAGTACCGCCGGGTTGCAGCGTGGCAGAGCCCCAGGCGAGCGGCAGCTCCATGCCCTTGGCCTGCTGGATTTCCCTGAAGTTGTCGTACGTCATGTCGATCGTACCGGTGTAGAAATCGTTCGGCTGCCATTGGATGGTGCCGAGCAGACCCTGCCGCTTGAAGTTATCGGCGATACCGTAGTTCTTCGACCCGCCGACCACGGCGTTGGGTGCGGCGACGGAATTGTCCGTCGGATAGCCCCATGGAGCCTGGTGCTCGGTCTGCGTCGGGCTGGACTCCAGGTCGGCACCCAGGGTGATGCCCACGGTGTGGTCGGCGAACTGGTTCACCCACACGCCGTTGAGGTTGTAACCCTTGTCCGGGACGCCGGGGCCACTGGCGAGCTGAGACGCGCTGTTCCAGATGTAGTGGGCGTTGATCGCCGCTTCTTCCTTGTCCTTCTCGAGCGGACGGATCGTCTGCATGTCGATCGTGCCGGCCAGGCCCTGACCGATGAGATTGGCCTGGGGGCTCAGGTGAACCACGACGGCGTTGAACCAGCTGGAGGGGTACTGGTCGAACTGCACGTCACGGTTGTTGGAGGTCGATACCTGCTGGCCGCCATTGACCAGCGCGGTGGAGAAATCCCCGCCCAGGCCGTGAATGCTGACCGCCTGCGGGCGACCGCTGACCGTCTGCACCGCAAGACCGGGCAAGCGGCCCAACGAGTCGGCGATACTGGTGCCGGGCAATTTGCCGATCTGCTCGGACGAGACTGCCTCGACGATGCTGTCGGCGTTGCGCTTGATCGCGGTGGAGTTCTCGATACTGCTGAGGAAGCCGGTAACCTTCACGGCCTCGAGTTTCTTCACGTTGCTGTGGCGGACGCCGTCCGTGGACTTGCTGTCAGCAGAAGCCGGCGGCGCTGCCTGATCCTGTGTGCTTTGCGGTGTGCCTGGTGCCGGTGCTGCGGTATCGGCTGGGCTGGCGTACACCACGGCGGTGCAGCAAAGCCCCGCCGAAATCAAAGCCAGAGCCATCAGGTTGCGTTTCAGTAGCATGTTCTCGTCTCCCCACGAATAGTCGCCGTAATTCTTGAACTCTGGCTTGCCTGCACTTTCGTCGGCGACGACCGTCGGCAGGATGCGCTGACCCTCTCGGTCAACACGTGGGGCGATGTTAAGGCCGCGTTTCCATGCGGTGCCCATACCTGCATACGTATTCATGATTGGCACATAGTGTCGGTAATCGCAGTGCAACATCGGCGTGCATCAAGCCCGTCCCAGGCCGCATTTTCCAACGCCATGACCTGCTGTTACTCAGCTTTCCTTGCCCTTGCTCTTGCCGGCGCATCGAACATGACGGCGCTGTCATGGGATGTCATTTTGCGTATGCAGCATGCATGAATACGTATGCATGCCAGTGCGAGGCAGCAGGAACCTGCGGCTAAGCTGGCGATCTTCGCCAATCTTGTGGTTCGGAAGGCGTGCCAGGCCAAGGCTCAGGGGTTTCGTTGCATGACTGATTCAAGCTGGTGGCGCGGTGCCGTCATCTACCAGATTTACCCGCGCAGCTTCCTCGACACCGATGGTGATGGTGTGGGTGATCTGCCGGGCATCATCGAACGGCTCGATTACGTGGCCAGCCTGGGCGTGGACGCCATCTGGATCGCACCGTTCTTCAAGTCGCCGATGGCGGACTTTGGTTACGACATTGCCGACTACCGCGATGTCGATCCGCTGTTCGGCACGCTGGCTGATTTCGATCGCCTGCTCGAGAAGGCGCATCGGCTGGGCCTGAAGGTGATGATCGACCAGGTGCTCAGCCATACCTCGGCGGAGCACGCCTGGTTCAGCGAAAGCCGGCAGAGTCGCGACAACCCCCACGCCGACTGGTACGTATGGGCTGATGCGCGGCCCGACGGCACGCCGCCCAACAACTGGCTGTCGCTGTTCGGTGGTTGCGCCTGGCAGTGGGAGCCACGCCGCGGGCAGTACTACCTGCACAACTTCCTGACCTCGCAACCGGATCTCAATTTCCATCATCCCGAGGTGCGTGCGGCGGCGCTGGACAGCGTGCGTTTCTGGCTCGACAAGGGCGTGGATGGCGTGCGTCTGGACGCGATCAACTTCTGCTTTCACGACCGCCTGCTGCGCGACAACCCGGCCAAGCCGAAGGAAAAACGCGTCGGTCGCGGCTTCAGTCCGGACAACCCGTACGCGTTCCAGTATCACCACTACAACAACACCCAGCCGGAGAATCTCGCCTTCCTGGCCGAACTGCGCAAGCTGATGGACCAGTATCCGGACGTGGCGGCGCTGGGCGAAATCTCATCGGAGGATTCGCTGGCGACGATGGCCGAGTACACCCGCGATGGCCGCCTGCACATGGGCTACAGCTTCGAGTTGCTGACCGACGACTTCAGCGTCGACCACATCCGTGGCACCGTGCGTCAACTGGAGTCGCAGATGACGCAGGGCTGGCCGTGCTGGGCCATCTCCAACCACGACGTGGAGCGCGTACTGAGTCGCTGGGGCAACGGCAATGCATCGCCGAAGCTGGCCAATCTGCTGACCGCGATGGTCTGTTCGCTGCGCGGATCGGTGTGCGTATATCAGGGCGAGGAGCTCGGCTTGACCGAGGCCGAGGTGCCGTTCGAGTCGTTGCAGGATCCGTATGGCATCGCCTTCTGGCCGCAGTTCAAAGGCCGCGACGGCTGCCGTACGCCGATGCCGTGGAGCGATGCCAATGTGCAGGCCGGCTTCAGTCTTGGCATGCCGTGGTTGCCGGTGCCCGAGGAGCATCGGCTGAGTGCGGTGGAACAGCAGGAGTCCGACCCGCAGTCCGTGCTCAACGGCTTCCGTGCCTTCATGCGTTGGCGCAAGTCGCAGCCCGCGTTGCGCTGGGGCGATATCCGTTTCCTGGACACCGTCGAGCCGGTACTGGCCTTCACGCGCAGGCTTGGTGATCAGGCCTTGCTGGTGGTGTTCAACCTCGCCGATAAAAGCGTCGAATTCGACTTGCCGGCCCTTGGCGGCGAGCTGACCCTGGTCGAAGGGCATGGACTGCTGCAGGCCACGCGCGACGGCGACCGATTGCGGTTGCCCGCTCACGGCGCATGGTTCGCCAGCCTCGGTCCAGCAGCACCCTGATTGCAGGAGCCCGCTGGCGGGCGATGCCTTTGCTCTGATTATTGAATATCACGCCACCCCCAACGCCCGCACGCGGGCTCCTACGCGATCAACAGGCTACTTGCGCTCGGCGGCGCTGGCTTCGCGGGTGGCGCGGAACTCGGAGTCCTTGCTCCAGTCCGGCCACTGCTCCGAGTCGGCGAGTTGACTGCCCACGGTGTAGAGCAATTGCATGTCGCGCACCATGCCGGTAAACGCCCAGCTGGCCTGCCACTGATCTGACGGCTGGTGGTAGTGCCTGGCGATGTACTCGTCCTCGGCGGCCTTGCCTGCCTTGATGCCACCGTTGACCCAGTCATTGCCGGAGCCGAACGAGATCGCCGGCACGCCGCGTTTGGCGAACGAGAAGTGATCAGAGCGGAAGAAATGGCCGGCCTCCGGTTTCGGGTCCGGCGTGTAGACCATGTCGTACTTTTTCGCGTCGGCAATCAGGTCATCCAGCAGGCCAAGCCTGGCACTGCCGGAGATGGTGAAGTTGCGGCTGGGGCCGTGCGGATCGAGCGCATCCATGTTGATCACGCCAGCAGTCTTGCCCAGTGGATACAGCGGATTGGCAGCGTAGTACTCGGAGCCGAGCAGGCCCTTTTCCTCGGCGGTGACATTGAGAAACACCACCGAGCGCTCGGGTTTGGGCCCATGCGCAAAAGCGCGGCCGATCTCGATCAATGCGGCGGTGCCGGTAGCGTTGTCGACCGCGCCGTTGTAGATACGGTCGCCGCTGGCATCGGGCTCGCCGACACCGAGGTGATCCCAGTGGGCGCTGTAGATCACGGTTTCATCGGGATGCTTGCTGCCGATGACGCGGCCGACGATGTTGTGCGAAGTGATCACCTTGGAATCGACCTTGAAACTGGCCGAGAAGCTCTCGCCCTTGAGTGTCACCGGCTTGAAATCACGGGTCTGCGCCAGTTTCCTGAGGCTGTCGAAATCCAGTCCTGCATGCTTGAACATCTGCACGGCGAGGTCACGCTGGATCCAGCCTTCAAGCGGCGGATGCACCAGGGCGGGCTTGTCGCGCACGATGTCGAACATGGTGTTGGTGTTGGAGTTTTTTACCGTGGCCCAGCCGTACGAGGCCGGTGCGGTTTCGTGGATCACCAACATGCCGAGCGCGCCCTGCCGCGCGGCCTCTTCGTACTTGTAGCTCCAGCGGCCGTAGTAGGTCATCGCCTTGCCGCCGAAGTCGCCTGCCCCCGTTTCAAAGTCCGGATCATTTAT
>JBBQQL010000046.1:0-25405 GCA_038215995.1 Lysobacterales bacterium | reverse complement strand
CACCAGCTTGTATTCGGGCATGTCGGCCGCGTGCACAGCCAGGCCGGCAAGACTCAGGCCCACGCCGATCAGGATTTGTCGCATGGAAACGCTCCGTTCGTGCTCAAGACGGAGTGAATGATAATCGTTCTTGTTAGCAGCCGCAATCACTGCGCACTCACCCGCCGCCGCAAGAACAACAAGCCACCACGAAGTGCAGGCTATTCGCTGGATCAGCAGTCTGGCATGCCAATCCTCCACACCAAGGGTGATGACGACGGGCACCGTTCGATCGTGATGGTTTTCGGCATGCGGCCGATGGAAGTACGCAGCCAGGCAAACCCGGCGACCCAAGGCGCCGCCAGTCTGATGCAACCCGTTGGCCCGCAGCAGTCCTGCGCTCGCGCAGTTACTCCCCGCGAAGTCGCACGTCACCCGGCAACATGTCGGTGCGGCCCCCGCGCTTGCCTCAGCGTTACCCCAAGTTGCCCCGCCGGATTGGTGCGGAGTATCGTCAAACGGCTGTTTCCGTGACTTCACAAGGATGAGCCGCCATGACCAGACAGAAACTTTCGATTTTGTGCGTATTGAGTTTGCTCGCAGCAATCAGCCTGCCGGCTGCAGCGCAGAGCGACAACCATGCACCCGCCTATGACTCGGCGGCGCAGCCAGGTAACCTGCCTGCCTATACGCGCGGCTCACCTGAAAGTGAAGGACGGCCGGGTCAGTATTACTTCGGCGTCGGCGCGAACGCATTCACCCACAAGGAGTATTCGTTCGCCGTCAACATGTATCAGGTGGCGGCCTCCTGGGCCTACAAGCCGGCCGAATTCAACCTTGGTGTGATGTATGCGCGTGGCCAGGGCATCCCGGTGGACCTGCCCCGCGCCATGGCCTGGATGACGCTGGCTGCCGAACGCGGTGAGCCCGCCTACGTGAAAGCGCGCGAGCTGGTGCGCTCCAATCTGACAACCGACCAGCTGGCGGAGTCGAAAGTGATCCTGCAGCAACTGACCCCGATATATGGCGACAAGGTGGCCTTGCGTCGGGCCAAGGATCGCTGGGCGCAGGTGCGCTCATCGATGACTGGCTCACGGGTGGGCAGCGTCGCCGGCAACATGGTCATGGGGGCGCCAAAGGCTGGCGCAGCGACAACTGATCCCAAATTCTCGACTGGTGAGGTCGTGCCCGTGCAGGGAGCTGCTGTCATGGATGGCAAATCCATGGATGGCTCCATGGGCTATCAGCAACTGGTCGCCAGCGACAATCCGTACGACCCGAAATTCAGGGTCATGAAGGGATCTACTTCAGTAGGACCGCTGACATCCGTCAAGAAAACCGACGCCGAGACCGCCGCGAAGCGGGCAGCGAAATCGGACGACACAGGTACGCCATCCCAGCCACGATAGGCCTATAGGCCTGCCTCCAGGCAACCACGGACAGAACATGGCCTGCTGTCGCCGCACGACAGCAGGCCATGTCGCGTCAGGCCTGCGGATTCTCGCCGCGCAGGCGCACATCGCCTTGCAGCATGTCGGTGCGGCCAGCCGTTTCCTCGCGTTGTGATTCGAAGAAACGCTGCACCTGCTGACACACGGCCATGGTGTTTTCGCGGGCGATGGCCGAGACCATGAACCACGGCTGGGTCCAGTTCAGATCGGCGATGATCTTTGCGGCCACCTCGTCGCGCTCACCCTCTTCCAGCATGTCGGCCTTGTTCAGCACCAACCAGCGCGGGCGTTCCAGCAACTCGGGATTGAATTTTTCGAGCTCCAGCTCGATGGCGCGTACCTGATCGGCCACGTTCGAGCCATCGATCGGAGCAATGTCGACCAGATGCAGCAGCAGACTGGTACGCGCGACATGGCGCAGGAACTGGATGCCCAACCCGGCACCTTCGGCCGCACCTTCGATCAGACCGGGAATATCGGCAATCACGAAACTCTGGTCGGTACCGAGGCTGACCACGCCCAGATTCGGCACCAGCGTGGTGAACGGATAGTCCGCCACCCGCGGGGTCGCGGCCGATACGGCGCGAATGAAGGTGGACTTGCCGGCATTCGGAAAACCGAGCAGGCCGACGTCGGCCAGCAGGCGCAGCTCCATCTTCAGCTCACGCGCGTCACCCGGCGTACCGGGCGAGGCCTTGCGCGGCGCGCGATTCACCGAGGTCTTGAAATGGATATTGCCCAGACCACCCTTGCCGCCCTGCGCCACCAGCATGCGCTGACCGTGGGCGGTCAGGTCGCCGATCACCTCATCGGTCTCGACATTGGTGATCATGGTGCCCACCGGCACCCGGATGGTGGTGTCCTCACCGCCCTTGCCGTACATCTGGCTGCCCATGCCGTTCTGGCCGCGCTGCGCCTTGAAGCTGCGCTGGTGCCGAAAATCGACCAGGGTATTGAGGCCTTCGTCCGCCACCAGCCAGACCGAGCCGCCAAAGCCGCCATCACCGCCATCGGGACCGCCGAACGGGATGAACTTTTCGCGGCGGAAGCTGATGCAGCCATTGCCGCCATCGCCAGCCTGGACTTTGATATGGGCTTCGTCGACGAATTTCATGATTTCTGGGGACCGGGAACGGGGAACTGGGGGACAACAGCAGCCACAGGGTAGTGCAAGCACGTCATCCCTGATCACTGCCTCAAAAACAAAAACCCCGCCGAAGCGGGGCCTTCGCTATCGCATCGCGGAAGGCTTACGCCTGGACGACGTCGACGAAACGGCGATTCTTGTCGCCGCGAACTGCAAACTTGACGGTGCCATCAACCAGTGCGAACAGCGTGTGGTCACGACCCAGACCGACACCGGTACCCGGATGGAACTGGGTGCCGCGCTGACGAATGATGATGTTGCCGGCTTCGATGGCCTGGCCACCGTAGATCTTGACGCCGAGGTATTTCGGGTTCGAATCGCGACCGTTGCGGCTGGAACCTACGCCTTTTTTATGTGCCATGACTCAGTGCTCCAGTTGCTCAGGCGTTGATGCCCGTGATCTCGATTTCGGTGAAATGCTGACGGTGACCCTGCTGACGCTTGTAGTGCTTGCGTCGGCGAAACTTGATGATGCGGATCTTGTCGGCACGGCCGTGCTTGCGAACGGTGGCGCTTACGGTGGCGCCTTCCACGATCGGCGCACCGACGGTGACCGACTCCCCGGAACCGACCAGCAACACCTGGTCGAAGCTCACGGTGGCGCCTTCTTCGGCGGTCAGCAACTCCACGCGCAGGACGTCGCCCTGCATGACGCGGTATTGCTTGCCGCCAGTCTTGATGACTGCGTAACTCATGGGAATGCCCTTCTGTCGTTATTCTCTTGGGTATCGCCATAACCCAAACTCGGGCTTGGCGAACCTCGGATTATAACGACCTCCCTGCGCACTGGTCAAATACTGACCACCACAAGCAACGCGACCCGGGAAAGCGGGGCCCACAGGCCAGCAAATGCCCTCAATGGGCCGACTGGGACGGCGATGGTGCGGACAAAGGCGTACTCACCGCCGGGGTGGCCGGGCAACGCCCGTTGGCGTCCAACGTACCCTTCTGCTGCAATTGCCTGACCATCTCCAGGCCACGCTGGCGCCCCCACTGCTGACCGATCTTCATGCCCTCCGCCATGGTCTGCGGCAGTTGGGTGATCACCTTCTGGCCCAACGCCGACTTGTAGAATTTCAGCAAACCGGACACGTCCTGGGCGGTGAAGTGGCGCTGATAGACCGGCACCATCTGGGTAAGCAACTGCTCGCTGGCCTTGGCATCGATGAAATCCTGCCAGTAGGACGCAGGCACGCAAGGCGCCACCTGCCCCATCATGCCGGCCATCTGGCTATTCATCTGGGTGAACATCTGGCTCAGATGCATCACCTCAAACAGCTGGCGCACCTGCTTGTCGCTGGGCTGGGCGGCAGCAGCCTGTCCAGCCAGCCCCCATGTCAGCACGGCTACCGCCGTCATCTTCATCCACTTGTGCATGAGCATCCCTTTCGCCGAGCTGAATGTGGCGCCCATTTAGCCACAAGCGCGAGGCCCGCGGTAAGCATGAGGGTGCACACGAGACCGCATGGCCTGATGAACCTGCAAAACGCCTTGGTATAGTAAACCTTCCCCCCCATATCCCGGCGTCATGGACACTATTCGAATCCGCGGCGCTCGCACGCACAATCTCAAGAACATCGACCTCGACCTCCCCCGCGACAAGCTGATCGTGATCACCGGCCTGTCCGGCTCCGGCAAATCGTCGCTGGCGTTCGACACGATCTATGCCGAAGGCCAGCGACGCTACGTCGAATCCTTGTCGGCCTACGCGCGGCAATTTCTGTCGATCATGGAAAAGCCCGACGTGGACCACATCGAGGGGCTGTCGCCAGCGATCTCGATCGAGCAGAAGTCCACTTCGCACAATCCCCGCTCCACCGTGGGCACGATCACCGAGGTGTACGACTACCTGCGCCTGCTGTATGCCCGCGTCGGTACGCCGCGCTGCCCGGATCACGGCATCCCGCTGGAGGCGCAGACGGTGAGCCAGATGGTCGACGCCACCCTGGCGATGAACGCGGAACACCGCTTCATGCTGCTGGCGCCGGTGATCCGCGAGCGCAAGGGCGAGCACGTACAGGTGTTCGAGCAACTGCGCGCCCAGGGATTCGTGCGCGCCCGCGTCGATGGCGAGGTCGTCGACCTCGACGCGGTGCCACCGCTGACCCTGCGTCAGAAACACACGATCGAGGTGGTGGTCGACCGCTTCCGCCCACGCGATGACATCAAGCAGCGCCTGGCCGAGTCGTTCGAAACCGCGTTGCGGCTGGGTGACGGGCTGGTGATCCTGGTCAACATGGACGCTGCACAGGGAAGTGCGAGTGCCGCGGGCGCAGGAAGCGCAGGAGCGGCCGGTACTAAATCCGAGCAGATGCTTTCGTCGCGCTACTCCTGCCCGGTGTGCGACTACTCGCTGCCGGAGCTTGAGCCGCGACTGTTCTCGTTCAATTCGCCGGTCGGTGCCTGCCCCAGTTGCGACGGCCTTGGCGTGACCCAGGTCTTCGACGCGTCTCGCGTGGTCGGCCACCCGGAGTTGCCGCTGTCCAACGGCGCGGTGCGCGGCTGGGATCGGCGCAACGCGCACTACTTCCAGCTGATCCTCTCGCTGGCGGCGCACTACGGCTTCGATGTGGATACGCCCTGGGAAGAGCTCCCGGCAAACGTGCGCCAGTCGGTTTTGCACGGCAGCGGCAAGGAAAAGATCGCCTTTCGCTACCTCACCGAACGCGGTGGCAAGGTCACCCGCGAGCATCCGTTCGAAGGCATCCTGCCGAACCTGGAACGGCGCTACAAGGAAACCGAATCCGCCGCCGTGCGCGAAGAACTGGCCAAGTACATCAGCGATCAGCCGTGCCCAACCTGTGAGGGCCAGCGCCTGAACCGCTCGGCGCGCAACGTGTTCGTCGCCGACCATGCACTGCCCTCGATCACCCACCGCTCGATCGACGACGCGTTGGCGTTTTTCGCCGAGCTGAAACTCACCGGCTGGCGTGGCGAGATTGCGGTGAAGATCGTCAAGGAAATCCATGAGCGGCTCACCTTCCTCAACGATGTCGGGTTGAACTACCTGACCCTGGATCGTCAGGCCGACTCGCTCTCCGGCGGCGAAGCGCAGCGCATCCGGCTGGCCTCGCAGATCGGTGCCGGCCTGGTCGGCGTGATGTATGTGCTGGACGAACCCTCGATCGGACTGCACCAGCGCGACAACGAGCGCCTGCTCGGCACGCTGACCCGTCTGCGCGATCTGGGCAACACGGTGATCGTGGTCGAGCATGACGAGGACGCGATCCGCATGGCCGATCACGTGCTCGACATCGGCCCCGGCGCGGGCGTGCATGGTGGCGAGATTGTGGCGCAGGGCACGGTGCAGGACATGCTCGACTCGCCGCGCTCGGTCACCGGCCAGTTTCTCTCCGGCGCACGCTCGATCGAGGTACCGAAGCTCCGCCGCCAGCCGATCGATGACGAATCCTGGCTGCATCTGAAAGGCGCCAGCGGCAACAACCTGAAGAACGTCGACCTGGCCATCCCCGCCGGGTTGTTCACCTGCGTCACCGGCGTCTCCGGCTCGGGCAAGTCGACCCTGGTCAACGACACCCTGTTCCGCCTGGCGGCGGCGGAATTGAACGGCGCTGGCACCCAGGCGGCCCCGTACAAATCCATCGATGGCATGGATCTGTTCGACAAGGTGGTGGATATCGACCAGTCGCCGATCGGCCGCACGCCGCGCTCGAACCCGGCCACCTACACCGGCCTGTTCACGCCCCTGCGCGAGATGTTCGCCCAGGTGCCGGAAGCGCGCGCGCGCGGCTACACCCCCGGCCGTTTCAGCTTCAACGTGCGCGGCGGACGCTGCGAGGCGTGCGAGGGCGACGGCATGATCAAGGTGGAGATGCATTTCCTGCCCGACGTCTATGTGCCCTGCGACGTCTGCCATGGCAAGCGCTACAACCGCGAGACGCTGGAAGTCCTGTACAAGGGCTACACCATTGCCGATGTGCTTGGCATGACGGTAGAAGATGCGCTCAAACTGTTCGAGCACGTGCCCAACATCGCGCGCAGGCTCGACACCTTGCGCGCAGTCGGGCTCGACTACATCAAGCTCGGCCAGAGCGCCACCACGCTTTCCGGCGGCGAGGCGCAGCGGGTGAAGCTCTCCAAGGAGCTGTCCAAGCGCGATACCGGACGCACGCTGTATATCCTCGACGAGCCGACCACCGGCCTGCACTTCCACGACATCGAGCAACTGCTCGACGTGCTCCACCAACTGGTCGACCAGGGCAACACGGTGGTGGTGATTGAACACAATCTGGACGTGATCAAGACCGCCGACTGGGTGGTCGACCTGGGCCCCGAAGGCGGCTCCGGTGGCGGGCGCATTCTGGTTGCCGGCACGCCGGAAACCGTCGCCGCCAGCGCCAACTCGCATACCGGTCACTTCCTTGCGCCCCACCTGAAAGCGACCAGGCCGAAAAAGTCCGGCGTCACCAAACGGATCAAGGCCGCCACCAAGCACATCGCCTCGGCTGACAAGTACAAGCCGATGCCACGGAAAAAGCGCTCATGAGTTCAGGCAATACCACCGCCGCAGCCGTTCCCCGATCAGCTGCTGCCGACGACTCCGCCGCGCACGCACCCTTGTTCGTCGCCCCGATCAGCGTGCGCTGGCGCGACCTGGATGCGTTCAATCACGTCAACAACGCGAACTACCTCACCTACCTGGAGGAGGCGCGACTGCAGTGGCTGCAGCAGGTACGCGACTGGTTCAGCGAGGAATCCATGCCGGTGCTGGCGGCCAGCGAGCTGCAATATCGCCGCCCGATCGAATGGCCCGCCTCGCTGCATGTCGAATTGCGCTGCACCCGGCTCGGCACCAGTTCGATGACGCTGGCCCATCGCATCGTCGATGCAGGTGAGCCCGGCCGCTTGTACAGCGAAGGTCATGTGGTGATGGTGTGGATGAACCCGCTGACCGGCAAGACCGTGCCGCTGCCGGCAACGATCCGCGCGGCGGCGAGCGCCGCGACAATCTGAGCGATCGCAGGCGAGGAAATCGTCTGCTCCGGATCATCGAACGAGCGGTGATCCGCTGCACACACGCCATGCACCGGCGGTGGCTATCATGGGCACCTGGTTTTCACAAAGGAGTTCGCCCTATGACGACGCCACATCGCGCCGTTCTGACTCTCGCCCTCGCTTGCGCCACCGCCTGGCTGGGCACCTCGCCCGCCTACGCCGCCGATACCGCCGGCCTGACCGTTTATCGCAGCGACAGCGCCTCGCTCTATGCCAGCAATGGTGGTGGTCAGGTAGACGACGGCTACGCCGTGGTGCGCGAACGGCGGTCCCTGACGCTTGCTGCCGGCAGCCACGACGTGACCATCGGCGACCTGCCGATTTTCCTCGACCCTGAAGCGCTCGCGCTTGGCTTCCCCGATGGCGGCGCCAAGGTGCTCTCCCAACGGCTGCTGCTGGCACAGGGCGCCGGCGCCGCACTGACCGGCCTGATCGGGCGCACCGTCGATGTACTCGGCAGCAATGGCGAATTGATCGTCCAGGGCAACCTGCTGCGCGCCGGCGACAGCCTGCTGGTGCGCGATCAACTCGGCCGCACCACCCTGGTCAGCAAGTATGCCGCCGTGCGTACCAGCGGCAGCGATTTTCCGACCGGATCAACCCTCGATCTGCGGGTGGACGCAGCGCGATCCGGTACCAGCCAGGCCGTGCTCAGCTACCCGACCGCCGGGCTCGGCTGGCGCGCCGCCTATGTCGCCACCTTGCAGCCGGGCGCCAACTGCCGGATGCAATTCGAGTCGCGCGCCAGCATTGCCAATCGCAGCGGTCGCGACTGGCACGATGCGAAACTCACCCTGATCGCCGGCGAGCCCAACATGGCCAAGGCCTCGGCCCCGCGACCGATGATGGCCATGGCCAGGGGCTTCAACGCGAAAGCCGCCAATGAATCGCTGCCGCAGCAGGAGAGCCTCGGCGACTACCGCAGCTACGCCTTGCCGTCGGCAGTCGATCTGCCCGATGCCAGCGTCAGCCAGGTACCACTCTACGCCACCCGCACGATGGTCTGCGAACGCACCGCCCTGTATGAAAACGGCAATGTTTTCCAGCCGCAGCAGCCCATACTGAGTCGCGATTTCAGTGCCGGCGGCGGCACCGCCATCATCAGCAATCTGCGCCTGAAAGCCTTCGACAGCCTGCCCGCCGGCTATCTTCGCGTGCTCGCGGCCGACAGCCACGGCGTGCCGCAGTTCATCGGCGAAGGTCGCATCGACGACACGCCCAAGGGCAGCGACGCCAGCATCACCCTGGGCACCGCATTCGACCTGCGCGGCGAGCGCACGCGCACGCACTTCAGCGTCGACAAGAATGGCCGCACCATGGACGAGGCCTTCCGCATCAACCTGAGCAATGCCGGCGACAGCCCGCGCACCGTGACCGTACGTGAACACCCCAACCGCTGGCAGCAGTGGAGCCTGACCTCGTCCAGCAGCAAGCCCAGTCAGCAGACACCCGATACCCTCGAATTTCGCATTGATGTGCCCGCTGGCGGCAAGGCGACGCTCGACTACGCCGTGCGCTATCACTGGGCCGCAGATGACAACCCTCAACAATAATTTTTCGAGCCGGAGTTTCCCATGCTCAATCTGACTAGCCATGACGATATTCGCGAAATCCAGTTGGCGCGCCCACCGGTCAATGCGCTGAATCTGGAAATGCTGCGCTCCCTGCGCGCGGCGATTGACGACAGCGTCCGCCAGGGCGCGCGCGGGGTCGTGCTGTCCGGCGCACAGGGACTGTTCTGCGCCGGCGTTGATGTGCCGGCCTTGCTGCAGCGTGACCGCGCCGGCGTGCTCGAATACTGGCGCGAGTTCTTCGCGCTGTGCGCCACGCTGGCGCGCGCACCGATTCCGCTGGTGGCGGCTATCTCGGGCCACAGCCCGGCGGGCGGTGCCGTGCTGGCGCTGTTCTGCGACTACCGGGTCATGGCTGAAGGGCCGTTCCGGATTGGCCTCAACGAGGTACAGGTCGGGCTGATCGTGCCCGAGGCGATTCAGCTGGCCTTGCGTCGCGTGGTCGGCACCTATCGCGCCGAACGCCTGCTTGTTTCTGGCGCCATGATCGACTCGGCCGAAGCACTGGCGTGCGGCTTCGTCGACGAACTGACCGGCGTCGACCAGGTCACCACGCGCGCCCTGCACTGGCTCGGCGAACTGCTGGCCCTGCCGTCGCATGCCATGCTCGCCACCCGTCAGTTGGCGCGTGCCGATCTGGCCGCTGCCTACGCCAATATCGAGGCGCTGCCGCTGGAAGATTTCGTCGATGCGTTCTTCCACCCGCAAACCCAGGCTGTGCTGCAACAGCTGGTCGCCAAGCTCAAAGAAAAAAAATGATCCATCCGCAGAAGCGCGCTGGCGCGCGATGCTCCTGCTGCGCCCTCAGAGCAAAAGCATCGCCCGTCAGCGGGCCCCTGCGACGAGGCTAGGTCAGCCTTTCGCCACCGGGCGCTGCGGATCACTGACCCAGCCGCTCCATGACGGCGCATAGAGCCGCGAACCGTGCAGACCCGCGTACTCCATCGCCAGCAGGTTGTGGCAGGCAGTGACACCGGAACCACACATGTGCACTACCTGACCGGGCTCGGTCGTGCCCAGCACAGCGGTGAACTCGGTGCGCAACTGGTCGGCTGACTTGAAGCGGCCGTCGCTTGCGAGGTTTTCGGAAAAGGGCCGATTCAGCGCTCCCGGCACATGCCCGCCGACCCGATCCAGCGGCTCGACATCACCGCGGTAACGCGGCGCGGCACGGGCATCCAGCAACCTGCCGCTGAAATCCTGCGATAGCGCCGTGTGGTCCAGTAGAAGCTGACCCGCGTCGTAGCTCAGGGCAACCTGGCTTGCATGTCGCGCTGCGCCCGAGCCGATCTCCACCGGCAAGCCGGCCGCCAACCAGGCCGCATACCCACCATCGAGTACCGCCGCCGGCACGCCGACCAGACGCAACAGCCACCACAGTCGCGCCGCCGCCAGCGCTCCGCCAGCCGCGTCATAGCTGACCACCTGCATCCCTGGCCGCCAGCCCCAGCGCGACAACAGCGCGTTGAAGTCCGTCTCCCGTGGCAATGGATGCCGCCCCAGTCCTTCGGTCTGACGCGACAAGTCGGACAGGTCGCGATCAAGGCTGGCAAAGACAGCGCCGGGAATATGGCCATCCAGATACTCGCGCCACCCCTTGTCCGGATCGGCCAGATCGAAGCGGCAATCGACCAGCAGCAGCTCGTCCGACGGCATGGCGGCCAGCTCGGCGGGGGCGATCAAGGTGGTTTTCAGACTCATGCGCGTCCCATCCTGTGCAGCAGGTTGAACAACATCGCCGCGGTGGCCCCCCAGATGCGATGGCCGCCGTGCACAAACTCCACCATCGGCCGCTGGTGACCACGAAATTCCATCGTGTAGCGGCGCAGATTGGCCGGCTCAAGCAGGAACGACAACGGCACTTCGAACACCTCGGCCACCTCGTCGGGTGCCGGATACAACTGGGCCTGGGCGGCAATCCGCGCCACCACCGGCGTGATCCGAAAGCCGCTGATCGTCTCGAAACTATCCAGAAAGCCCAGCGGCGTCACCAGCGCGCGATCGAGGCCGATCTCCTCCTCGCTCTCGCGCAACGCGGTGGTCAACGCATCGCCGTCCTCCGGCTCGCTGCGTCCGCCGGGGAACGCCACCTGGCCGGCATGCGCCTGCAGGTGGTCGGTGCGCACGGTGAGCACCAGTCGCGGCTGCACGCCCTCGCGAAAACCGACCAGCACGGCCGCAGGTGCCCGCTCGCTGGTGCCCAGCAACTCGGTCATGTCGGCATGGTTCCAGGCGGGCCCGGCCGGCGGTGCGGACAAGGGCAGCAGCGCCTTGCTCAGCTCGTCGATCACGACTGCTTGCGACCGGGCAGAACCGTGCGCATGACATGCAACCGCTCCGGATCACTCATCAGACGCCAACGACCGATTTCTTCACCGCTGCGCAGGCAGCCCACGCAATAGCCGCGATCATCCAGCCGGCAGATGCCGGTGCAGGGCGTTAGCGGGAGAGTTTCGACGGGGCCGGGAGTGTTCGACATGCTTCGTCATATTATCACCGTCGAAGCTCAGGGCTGGCCGGAGTCAGGCTTGATGGCGAGCAGCTCGATTTCGAACTGCAGCGCCTCATTGGGGCCGATGCGGGGCAGGAAACCCTCTTCGCCATAGGCAAGCTGCGACGGGATCACCACCTTCCAGCGGTCACCCACATGCATGCGCGGGATAACGTCCTGCCAGCCACGGATCACCTTGTTCACGGTGAAGCTGACCGGCGCACCATGGGCCCAGGTGCTGTCGAACTCGGTGCCATCCACCAGCATGCCACGGTAGTTCACCACCACCGTGCTGGTCACGGCGGGACTGACCTTGCCACTACCCTTGGTCAGCACGGAGTACTGAATGCCGGACGGCAATTGCACCACCCCCTGCCGCTGCCCGTTCTTTTCCATGAAGGCCGCGCTCTTGCGCGCGTTGGCGGCGGCAATCCGCTTGAACTCCTGCAAGGCTTCGCTATGCATCTGCTGCTGGAATCGCTGCAATTGCACATGCATGTCCTGGATCGACACCGTTGGCTTGCGCTTGGCATAGGCGTCCTGGATCGCACGCTGCAGGGTGGCCAGATCGATATCCGGGGTGCCGTCGGCAAATCGGCTGCCGATCTGGTAACCAATCGCATACGACAGCTTGGTCTTGTCCGGCTTGACCTGCGCGGCCGCCGACTGGGAAGCGTCCTGCGCATGCACTGCGCCGACCATCAGCAAACCACCGAGCAGGCAGCCACGCAGATATTTCATTCCGTTTCCCATCGAGTCAAACCTGTCGCCATGGTGGTTCCGTGGGCTTCATCGTAAGCGGTTCAACGCTTTCTTGCAGCGCATGCGCACCGGCTTGAGAACCCCGCTGGCGACAAAGGTTCCCGCTGCTACCATCGCAGCCTTGCATCCACAGGGAGCCATTCATGGCCTATCGCAACCTGGAAGTCAGCCATCGCGGCGCCGTGCGCACCATCGTCGTCAGCCGTCCCGACAAGCTCAACGCGCTCAACCGCGACACCCTCAACGAACTGACCCTGGCGTTTGCACAGGCCGCGCAGGACGACGCCGTGCGCGTCGTGGTACTTGCTGGCTCGGGCGAGAAAGCCTTCGTGGCAGGCGCCGACATTGCCGAAATGCACGGCTACACGCCAACCCAGGCGCAGGGCTTTTCACGCACCGGCCAGCGCCTGATGAGCTTGATCGAACGCCTGGGCAAACCGGTAGTGGCGCGCATCCAGGGCTTCGCCCTGGGCGGCGGCCTGGAGCTGGCGATGGCCTGCCACCTGCGCATTGCCAGCGAGAAGGCGAAGTTCGGTCAGCCTGAAATCAACCTCGGCCTGATCCCCGGCTTCGGCGGCACCCAACGCCTGTTGCGCTTGGCCGGACGCGGCGCCGCGCTGGAGCTGTGCCTGACCGGCACGGTGATCAATGCCCAGCGCGCCTACGAGCTGGGCATCGTTACCCGGGTGGTGGCCGTCGACGCGCTCGACGCCGCGGTGGAGGCGCTGGCCGATCAGCTGGCAGCGGCCGCCCCGCTCGCGGCCGCCGGCATTCTCGACGCCGTGCTGCAAGGTGGCGAGGCCTCGATCGATCAGGGCCTCGAGTTCGAAACCCAGGGTTTTGCACTGGCCTTCTCCACCGACGACATGCGCGAAGGCACCAGCGCGTTCCTGCAGAAGCGCAAGGCCGAGTTCAAGGGCTGCTGACACCGGTTTGCAGGAGCGCACCCTGTGCGCGATTGCTCTTGGTGCACATAGGCATCAGAGCATCGCGCACAGGGTGCGCTCCTACAACGGGTTGTCGGCTCAGTGGTGACCGCCGGCGTATTTTTTCTCGCCCGCGGTCACTCGCAGGTCCAGCCGGTTTTCCGGCGGCGCCAATGGACAGGTAGCGAACGGCGTGAACGCGCACGGCGGGCTATAGGCCTTGTTGAAATCGACCACGACCTTGCCGTCTTTCGGCGGATCGACATACAGGAACCGCGCCGCACCGTAGGTTTCCTTGCCGCTGGTACGATCGGCGAACACGATGAAGTATTGCTGATCACCGGGCACCTCGATCACAGGCAACAGCTCGAAGTGCTTGCCGTCGCGGCTGAACTCGAGCATACCCGGCACCGGGTATTTGTCGATGGTGCCGATCACCGTCCCCATCTCCAGGGTCTGGCCGGGCCTGGCCGGCACCCAGGTCGCTTCGATCCGCCACGATGGATCGACAGGAAACGAATCGATGCCGACAAAGTGCTTGCGGCTCGGAGCATCGGTGTCCTTGACGCGCAGCCCCTTGCGGCCGTCGCGGTCGATCGCATAAAGGCTCGCACTGCCGAAACTTACCGTGGTCGGCGTGGCATCACCCGCATGCACGTCGTCGACCAGTACAGCCTGCTGCATCGGCTTGCCGTCAATCAGCGCGCCGACATGCGGCAGCAGTTCGAGATGCATGGTGCCATCGGTGGCCAGCTCGATCACGCCCAGATGTGCAGGGCCGGCCTTCAGCACGATGTCGTTGTCGGCGGCGCTGCCGATGCGGTTTTGGCCCGGTTTCAGCCACTCCAGACCGATCAGGCTGAGCCAGCCGTCGGGCGCGGTCAGCCGCTGCACCCGGCTGTCGTGCCACTGCTGGATGCTCTGTTGGTAACTATCGATATCGGCGGCGTGCACGGTGGCAACTCCCAGGATGGCGGCGGCTAAAAAATTTCGGGTGGCAATCATCGACGACTCCAGCAAGACGAATTGAGCAAAGCGCGCATCAGCGACCGCGCATGAACAGCTTGTCGAGCTCGGCCACGCTCAACTGGATCCAGGTCGGACGACCGTGATTGCACTGGCCCGAGCGCTCGGTGGCCTCCATCTCGCGCAGCAGCGCGTTCATTTCAGGCAGGCTCAGTCGTCGCCCCGCACGCACCGAGCCATGGCAGGCCATGGTGGAGAGCAGCTCGTTTTCCAGCTCCTGCAGCCGCCGCGAACTGCCGTGCTGAGCCAGCTCCGACAGTACGTCGCGGCTGAGCTGGGCCACATCGGCGCCTTCCAGCAGCGCCGGAATCCGCCGCACCACGACCGCGGTCGGTCCGCTGCGCGACAGCTCCAGCCCCCACTCGGCGAGCGCCTCGGCATGCTCCTCGGCGGCCGCGGCCTCTTTGCTGCTCACCGCGATGGAGAGCGGCACCAGCAGCATCTGCGAACGCAGGTTGCTGCAGGCTCGGCCAGCTTTCAGCCGCTCATAGGTGATCCGCTCATGCGCGGCGTGCATGTCCACCAGGATCAAACCATGCGCGTTTTCGGCCAGCACGTAAATGGTTTTCAGCTGCGCGATGGCGAAACCCAGCGGCGGTGCATCACCCTCTTCGACCGACATCATCGGCGCCGACAGGGGCGAGCCCGACGGCGCCGCCGACTCACCCAACAAGGCCGCATAACCTGCCAGCGGCGCTTCCTGCACGCCCAGACTCAGCCGGTTCTGGCTGAACTGGCTCGGCCAGGATGCGGTGGAAGCCATCGCCGCGGCAGGTGTATATGACGCGGACTGAAACACTGCCGCCGGCGCGCTGGCCGACAGCGCGTGCGCACCAGCGCGAGTCTGCGCCAGCGCTTCATGCAAGGTACGGAACAGGAAGTCGTGCACCAGCCGTTGCTCGCGAAAGCGGACTTCGTGCTTGGCCGGGTGCACGTTGACATCCACCCCGGCCGGATCGAGCTCCAGATAAAGCACGAAGGCGGCATGGCGACCGTGGAACAGCACGTCGGCATACGCTTGACGCACCGCATGGGCCACGATGCGGTCCCGCACCAGGCGACCGTTGACGTAGAAGTATTGCGAATCCGCCTGTGAGCGCGAGGCCGTGGGCAAGCCCACCCAGCCCGACAGATGCAGCCCTGCCGCCGCGTGATCTATACGAAGACTTTGTGCGGGGAATTCCTCGCCCAGCACCTCGGCTACCCGCTGCAATGCCGCCTGCTCATCACGAGCGGACTTCCATATCCGCACCGGCTTGCCATTGTGGCTGAGCCGAAACTCGACCGAGCCCCGCGCCAGTGCCAGTGACTTCAACAAGTCGTCGATATGGGCGAACTCGGTGCGTTCGGCACGCATGAATTTCCGTCGTGCCGGCACGTTGTAGAACAGGTCTCGCACTTCAACGCTGCTGCCTTGCGGATGCTGCGCCGGCCGTGCCGACTGCAGCTTGCCGCCATCGACTTCGATGCGGAAGGCGGTGTCCTGATTGCGCGCACGGGAGGTCAACGAAAAGCGCGAGACCGACGACACCGAGGCCAGCGCTTCTCCACGAAAACCCATGCTGGCGACATGCTCCAGATCGTCGAAGCTGCCGATCTTGCTGGTCGCGTGCGAGGCGACAGCCAACGGCAATTCATCGACGGGAATGCCGCCACCGTCGTCGCGTACGCGGATCAGGCGTGCGCCACCGGCCTCGATATCCACTTCAATACGCGTGGCGCCAGCGTCGAGGCTGTTCTCGACCAGCTCCTTGACCACCGATGAGGGGCGCTCGATCACCTCGCCGGCGGCGATCTGGTTGATAAGCTCAGGGGGAAGCAAACGGATGAAAGTCATCCGTGAACTTTAACAGCGAACGGGCAATCTGCCGGAAGGTCGGAGCCGTCAGCCGGTAGGAATCGCCAGCACGGCGCCGGCCTGCACGCTGTTGCTGCTCATCTGGTTGGCGTTCTTCAGCGCGCCCACGCTGACACCGTATTGCTTCGCAATACTGCTGAGGCTTTCACCGCGCCCGACCTTGTGTCTGTCACGTACCTTGACCCGCTCCCGCTTGCTCGACGAAGACAGGGCAACGGACGCCACCGTGTTGCTGCGCGAGCCGGAGGCAGCCGACGCCAGTTGAGTGCCGTTGTCTCTTGCCGCCTGGGCAGCGAACCAGGTGCCGGGCGGAGGGGTCGTTTCGAAATAGTTCTTCACGCCGCCCATCACCGCTTCGGCCAATTGCTTCTGGTGCGCGGGGTCACGCAATTTGCGCTCTTCGGATGGATTGCTGATGAAGGCGGTCTCGACCAGGATCGAGGGCACATCGGGCGAGCGCAAGACCACGAAATTGGCGCGCTCGACATAGCCGCGATGGGTCGGACCCAGCTTGGCCAGGGCCTTCAGCACGTTGCCGGCCACCTCGTCGCTGGCCTGCATCGCCCAGCCCTGCTGAAGGTCCAGCAGCACCTTGGCCAAGCCGTCGTCCTTGTCATCAAGCGTGATGCCGCCGATCAGGTCGGCGCGGTTCTGTCCATCAGCAAGCCAGCGCGCCGCCATGCTGGTCTTGCCGCGCGGCGACAAGACCCAAACCGACGAGCCCCTGGCGTCATCGTTGGTGAAGGAGTCGGCGTGGATCGACACGAACAGGTCAGCGTTGTTTTCGCGGGCAATCTGGTAGCGCTGCTTGAGCGGAATGAAATAATCGCCGTTGCGGGTCAATACGGCCTTCATGCCGGGCTGGCGATTGATCTCCGCAGCGAGGTCACGAGCCACCGCCAGAGTGACGTTCTTCTCCAACGTGCCGCCGGGGCCATGGGCGCCCTGATCCTTGCCGCCGTGTCCCGGGTCGATCGCCACCACCACGGCACGCTGGCCGTTGAGCATCGCCGCCGCCTGCTCGGCGGCCACCCGGCGACTGTGTGTGGGATTGCTGTAGGTGATTGTCTCTGCAGGTGCTGCAGCGACAGACGAGCTGCCGATATCAGCGGCGCGGCTGGCAGCGCTCTGGCCCACCTTGGCATCCCCCGGATACAGGTCCAGCACGACGCGATAGTCGGTACCGGCGCGGGCGGGGAGCACAAAGCTCTTCAATCGGCTGTTCGGATCGACCTTGGCGGTGAGCATCAGACGATCGCCGACGCGGGTCTGGGTCATGCCCTTGAACAAACCGCTCGCGGCGGGCCCTGAAAACCCGGCCTTGGCTTGGCTGTCCGCCAGTTCGATGGTGAGCTGACCATCCTTCTGGCTCGCCGTGTATTTCACGGGGCCGGAGGCGTCCAGCACCACCCGCGTGTACTCCGGGCCGGCCCAGACCCGGGCATCCCTGAGTTCGGCAGCCTGAGCGGCAGGCAACGACATACCACCGAGAATCGCGGCGGCAAGCAATCCACCCAAGTTGTTCAGGTAGCCCTTCATGAGCCGCATTGAAACGCAGTCACCCGGCGAATGCAAGGGTATTTTTCTTTGTATATCCATGACCTGCGAGTGATTCATCAGGTCATATCCAGTTATGTGCCGCAAGTTGCGCTTCGCAAACAGATCACCCCCTGAACAGGGATCTTCCTGATTTACCTGAAAAAATCGTTACTCCGGGTCGATCAGGCCAGCCGTGACAGCATCCGCTCGCCGCGTGCGGTGAACGCCCGCAACAAGGCCGTGCGCCCCGGCCCGGGCTCCGCATACGCCAGGCGCAACTCCATATCCGCCGCAGGCAAGGCGCCCGCGCCACGTTCGGACCACTCGACCAATACCAGCGCCGACGGGTCGGACAAGGCATCCAGTCCCAGCCACTCCAGCTCGCCCGGGTCGGCAATGCGATACAAGTCCAGATGCCATGCGGCCAGGCCACCGACGGCGTAAGTTTCGACCAGGCTGTAGGTCGGGCTTTTCACCCTCTCACCCACGCCCCATTCGGTAAGCAGGGCCCGCGCAAAACTGGTTTTACCGGCGCCCAAGGGACCTTCCAGGTAAATCACCAGCCCCTCATCCAGGACTTGCGCCACGCGTACGCCGAGCTGGCTGGTCGCCGCCTCGTCGAGCAGCGACCACTCGCGCCCGAATTCGATGTGACCATGTGCGGATCGGTCAGTCATGCTCAGCCCCATCAATGTCCATTCCGTTGGCCAGCGCACGCAGTGGCGCCAGCAAGTCGCTCGCCAGCAGCCCGCGTTCACCACGGCGCGCCGCATGGTCACCGGCGCGCGCATGCAGCCCCACGCCGAGGCAGGCCGCCTGCCAGGCACTGCACCCCTGCGCCAGCAAGGCCGCAATGATGCCGGTGAGCAGATCACCCATGCCGCCGGAAGCCATCCCTGGATTACCCCATGGACAGACGTCCAGACGTCCATCCGGATCGGCGATGAGACTGCCGGCACCCTTGAGCACCACTACCGACGCATGACGACGCGACAGCTCGCGTACCGCGGCAAATCGATCGCGCTCGATCTCGGCCGTGGCCACACCCAGCAGTCGCGCGGCTTCGCCAGGATGCGGCGTCAGCACCGTTGGCGCTTTGAAACGGCGGGGCTCAGCGCACAGCAGGTTGAGCCCGTCCGCATCGAGTACCAGTGGCTTTTCCGCGTCCAGCGCCGTGAGCCACAAAGCGTGCCCCCAGGCGGCCTGACCCAGCCCCGGACCCAGCGCCAGCACGCTGGCGCGCTCCAGCAGTGGGGCCAGCGACTGCGGGCCATCCACCGCACGGACCATCAACTCCGGCCGCGCCGCGTTCAATGCAAACACGTGCTCAGCCCTGGTGGCGATGCTGACCAACCCCGCTCCCGCGCGCAGTGCCGCCTCGCCAGCCAGACGCGCCGCGCCTGCCATGCCATGCTCGCCACCGATCACCAGCACATGGCCGTAGTCACCCTTGTTGGCATAGTGCCTGCGCGGGGGCAAGGTTTCGATGGCAAGCAGCTGCGCGTCCGGACGCCATTGCGCGTAGACCTGATCAGGCACACCGAGCGTGGTCACCTCCAGCACGCCGACATGATCGGCGGCACGTCCGCTGTGCAGCCCGCGCTTGTCGGCGAGAAAGCTCACGGTGACATCCGCACGAATGGCCGCACCGGGACAGTGGCCACTATCGCTGTTCAGGCCACTGGGCACATCCAGCGCCAGTACCGGTCTATCGCTGGCGTTGATGCATTCGATCAGCCTCGCCGCCGCCGGTTCAGGCGCACGATTGAGGCCGATGCCGTAGAGAGCATCCACGTGCAGCCCAGCCTGCGGCAGGCTCGCTTGCTCG
This sequence comes from Lysobacterales bacterium, assembly GCA_038215995.1. GTDB lineage: Bacteria > Pseudomonadota > Gammaproteobacteria > Xanthomonadales > Rhodanobacteraceae > Rhodanobacter. The sequence goes on along the minus strand of JBBQQL010000046.1, from coordinate 5,811 downwards.
TCCCACAGCAGGATGACGCCACCATCGGCCAGCCACGCCTCGCGTGCCTTGGCGGCGTCACCATGCGACGTTTCAGAGAGCGCCACCAGCTCCACCTGCAGGCCGGCCTCGCGCGCCAGCACGCCCAAAAGAAACCCATCTCCACCATTGTTGCCAGGCCCGCAATGGATGCAGACATGCCGCTGTTCCGGCCAGTGCCTTCGCAATGTGTTCAACGCTGCCATCGCGGCGCGCCGCATCAGCTCGACACCGGAAATATCCAGGGCTGCCATGGCCGCGCGCTCGATCTCGCGCAGTTGCCCGACAGTGTGCAGATCGCGGTGACATGAATGGACAGACATGCGCGAATTATAGGCGTGCGCCGCGTTTACAATGGAGCGATGTCCACGGCCGCCTCATCTACCCCACCCGACTACGTCGCCCTGGCGGCTGACATCAAGCGCTGGGCAGTGGAGCTGGGTTTTGCCGAGGCCGGCATCAGCAGCACCGAACTGGCCGAGGATGAACTGCATCTGCAACGCTGGCTGGAACACGGCCACCATGGCGAGATGGAGTACATGGCCCGCCATGGCACCCGCCGCAGCCGACCGGCCGAACTGGAGCCGGGAACGCGACGGATCATTTCGGTGCGCATGGATTACATCCCGCCCGGGACGGCCAACGCCTGGGGCGTGCTGGAAGACAGCGACGCCGGCTATGTCTCGCGCTATGCGCTGGGCCGCGACTACCACAAGCTGATGCGCAACCGGCTGCAGAAGCTGGCCGAACGGATCCATCGCGTCGTCGGTGATTTCGGCTACCGCGCCTACGTCGACTCTGCCCCGGTGCTGGAAAAGGCACTGGCACGCAATGCCGGACTGGGCTGGATCGGCAAGCACACCGTGCTGATCAATCGCCGTGCCGGTTCGTATTTTTTCCTGGGCGAGCTGTTTACCGATCTGCCCCTGCCGGTCGATCAAGCGGCCAGCGCGCACTGCGGAAGCTGCAGCCGCTGCATCGAGATATGCCCGACCCAGGCCATCATCGGCCCCTATCAGCTCGACGCCACGCGCTGCATTTCCTACCTCACGATCGAACTGAAGGGCAGCATTCCCGAGGACCTTCGCGTGCCAATGGGCAACCGGATCTTCGGCTGCGATGATTGCCAGCTGGTTTGCCCATGGAACAAGTTTGCGCAGGAAACGACCGAACCCGACTTCGCCCCGCGCCATAGTCTGGATGGCGCCAGGCTGGTCGAACTGTTTGGCTGGAGCGAGCCGGAGTTCCTCAAGCGCACCGAGGGCATGGCCATCCGCCGCACGGGTTACGAGGGCTGGCTGCGCAATATCGCGGTGGCGCTGGGCAACGCATCACGCTCGGAAAAAACCGTGGATGCGCTCACCGCGCGGGTCGATCACCCGTCGGCCATCGTTCGGGAGCACGTCGCGTGGGCATTGGAACGGCAGCGCGCCGGGATCGAAAAGGTTTAGACCGCTGCCATCTGCTTCGGAATCGAGCGATTGGTGTGACTGATCCGGTTGCCTTCGCCGGCGGCGATATACACGCAGGTCGGCTCGAAATCCGCCAGCTCGGCCTCGCTCAACTGGGCGAAGGCCGCGATGATGATCAAGTCACCGGCTTGCGCACTGCGCGCGGCACTGCCATTGACCGAAATGATGCCCGAGCCCTCTTCCGCACGCAGGGCATAGGTGACAAAACGCTGGCCACTGTTGACGTTCCAGGCATGGATCTGCTCGTACTCACGGATGCCCGAAGCGTCCAGCAGCAAGCCGTCGATCGCGATCGAGCCTTCGTAGTGCAGCTCGGCATGGGTCACCATGGCGCGGTGAATCTTGGCCTTGAGCATGTTCAGGTGCATGACGATTTATCCAGCAGCATTGTGCAAAGTCGGTAATTATCGAGCCGATGACGCTGCACCGCAACATCATGACCCCAGGCACTGATGTGCGGCCGATTCAATCGAACAACAAGTTGTCGATCAGACGGGTGTTGCCCAGGCGCACGGCAATCAAGGCGACCAGGCCATCACGCTGGCCTTCGGAGGGTTCACCCAGATCCTCGGCACGACGGATCACCGCGTAATCAGGTACAAAGCCCGCCCGCTTCAGGCGCGACGTGGCGGTCTGCTCAACCACCGGCCATGGATGTCCCTGGCTGATCAACTCGCTCATACGCCTCAGCGTGTCGTGAATCATCGGAGCGCGCGCGCGTTCGGCGGTGCTCAGATACTGATTGCGCGAACTCAGCGCCAGCCCGTCATCGGCACGAAAAGTCGGTGCCGACATCACCTTGACCGGCAACGAGAGGTCACGCACCAGCCGCTCGATCACTTTCAGTTGCTGGAAGTCCTTTTGACCGAATACGGCCACATCCGGCTGCACCAGGTTGAACAGCTTGCACACCACCGTGGCGACCCCGTCGAAATGGCCGGGTCGGTGCGCACCATCGAGGATCTCGGTGATTTCCGGCACACGCAGGCTGACGCTGTGTTGCGCACCAAACGGATACATCGTCGCCACATCCGGTGCAAACAACAGGTCGCAGTCCTGCTCGGTCAGTGCGGCCTGATCCTGCACCAGGGTGCGCGGATAACGATCAAAATCCTCGTTGGGGCCGAACTGGGTCGGGTTGACGAAGACACTGGCAACCACCCGATCGGTGCGTGCACGGGCCAGCTTGATCAGCGACTGGTGACCGGCGTGCAGGTTGCCCATGGTGGGTACGAAACCCACGGTCTGGCCCTTGGCACGCCAGCCGCGAATGGCAGCCCGCAAGGCGGGGGCATCTTGTACGGTCTGCATGGTGCGACAGCTCGCTACTCAGTTGAAGCAATGTTCGGGGGCGGGGAAAGCGCCGCTGCGAACGTCCTCGGCATAGGCACTGATCGCTGCCGCGACGGAATCGCGCCCCGCCAGGAAGTCCTTGCTGAACTTGGGACGTTTGCCCGGCGTGATGCCGAGCATGTCATGGATCACCAGCACCTGCCCGTCACAATGCGGGCCGGCGCCAATCCCGATCACCGGAATCGACACCGCTTCCGTCACCCGCCGACCCAGCTCCACCGGCACGCCTTCCATGACCAGCAAATCCGCTCCCGCCGCCTGCACCGCCAACGCCTCGGACAGCACCCGGTCGGCAGCGGCCTGCTCCTTGCCCTGGATGCGGAAACCACCAAATTTGTGCACCGATTGCGGGGTCAGGCCCAGGTGCGCGCACACCGGAATGGCGCGCGCGCTCAGTGCAGCAATGGACTCGAGGATATGCGGCGCCGCACCCTCGATCTTGACCATGGCCGCCCCGGCCTCACCAACCAGGCGCGCCCCCGCTTCGAGTGTGTGGGCCAGATCGCGGTCGGCCATGAAGGGTAGATCGGCCACAAGCAGGGTCGCCGCCAGCCCGCGCGCCACCGCTGCGGTGTGATAGACCATATGGTCAAGGGTGACCGGCAGCGTGCTGTGATGTCCCTGCACAACCATGCCCAGCGAATCGCCCACCAGGGCAATATCGATACCTGCCGACTCCAGATGCCATGCAAAGCTGGCGTCATAGGCGGTCAGCATCACGATGCGGCGGCCCTGCGCCTTCATCGCCAGCAGGCCTGGCACGGTAACCGGCTTGCGCTCGGGGACACGGGTGTTCTGCACGTACACGGCAATTCCTGACATAGCGGAGTGTGGATTATCCGGCGCCACACCGGGATGGCTCAAGGCAATCTTTCACAGCCACTCAGATCAAGCCGCGCCAGCAGCTCCGCCACGGTGCCTCCCGGCAACGACAGCGCGGGCGCAAGATCATGCACGGGCAGCAGTACGAACGCCCGTTCGGCCATGCGCGGATGCGGCAAGGTCAAGCGCGGATCATCCATCCGCACGCCATCGACGTGGAGCAAATCCAGATCCAGCGTGCGCGGCCCGTTGCGCTGCGCCCTGATGCGACCCGCCGCCTCTTCTATCTCCAGCATGGCATCGAGCAAGGCAAGTGGTGGAAGATCAGTATCCAGCTCCACCGCCGCATTGATGAATGGTGGCTGCTCCAGCATCCCCCATGGCGCCGTGCGATACAGCGACGACAATTTCACCACTCGCGTACCAGGCAAATTTGCCAGGGCTGAAACCGCATCGCCTACCTGACGTTGCGGATCACCCAGATTGCTGCCCAGCGCAACAAAGGCCCGGGTCACATGGAACCCGGCTTGTCACCCGCTTTGCGCCGGCGTTTGCGCGGCCGCGTCTTGCGCGCTGCAGGCATCGGCATCGGCTCGCTGGCGGCGCTGCCACCACCGGCCGGCAGTGCCGCCGCCAGCACATCCTGCGGCAATTGCTGTGCGTGTGCCCACCAATGACCCAGTTCGCGCATCGCCTGCGATTCGTCCGCGCGCAGCAAAAGAAAATCAAAAGCAGCGCGAAAACGTGGGTGCGTCATCAAGCGGAACACGCGCTTGCGCTGGACCTGCTCGAAGCGTGGCTGCAACGACCAGATCTCCTCCATGGTGAAGGTGAACCGCCGCGGGATGGCAACCCGCTGACACTGCTCGCCCACCACCTTGGCCGCGGCGCGCGCCCATGCCTCGTTGCCATCCTCGCCGCGCGCGATCCAGTGATGAGCCAGATCACGCACCTCGCCCCACAGCAACACGGCGAACAGGAACGCCGGTGTAACCGACTTGCCCTCGACGATGCGCGCATCCGTATTGGCCAGGCCATGTTCGACCAACGAACGCAAAGCCTGATCACCGCGCTCGAGCGCGCGTGCCGTCGCAGGAAACAGAAATTTCAGGAGCCCGCTCTGCTCCAGCATGCGAAAGCTCTTGAGGCCATTGCCGCTGAGAAACATCTTCAACGACTCATCGAACAACCGCGCCGGCGCTGCATCCGCCAACAATGGCCCCAGCGATTCGAACGGGGCCATCGCCGTGGCGTCGATGCGCATGTCGAGCTTGGCCGCCAAACGGGCTGCGCGCAGCATGCGCACCGGGTCCTCCTGGTAGCGCACGATCGGCTCGCCAATCAGGTGCAGCACGCGATCCTTCAAATCCTGCATGCCGCCGACATAGTCGCGCACGGAGAAATCGCTGATGTCGTAATACATCGCATTGACGCGGAAGTCGCGACGAATCGCATCCTCCTCGATCGTGCCCCAGATGTTGTCGCGCACGATGCGGCCATCCACGATATGCCGATCGCCGTCACCGCCTTCCTCACCCAGGCCTCGAAACGTGGCCACTTCGATGATTTCCGGACCAAACACCACATGTGCCAGTCGAAAGCGCCGACCGATCAGGCGGCAATTGCGGAAAAGCTTCTTGACCTCGTCCGGCGTCGCATCGGTGGCGATATCAAAATCCTTGGGCTGAACCCCCAGCAGCAGGTCGCGCACGGCACCGCCGACCAGATAGGCCGCATAACCGGCCTCGTTGAGCCGGTAAAGTACCCGCAGCGCCGCCTTGCTGATGTTCTTGCGCGAAATAATATGCTGGTCGCGCGGAATGATTCGCAGCGCTGGCGTGAGGTCAGTCCTTGATTCGAGGTTCAAGCGGTCGAAATCCTTGCGGGGCGAAGCCGCCCATGGTTTGCGATTGAGTGACGATGTCCAGCATCGCGGATCGTCCCACCGGAACGCAATGAGGCTTTCCAACGGAACCCGATTCGAACGACAGGAGCCGATGCATCTGGAGCATTGCCGTGCGAAACATTTCCGTTATACTAGCGCGCCTCACAGCATAACGCTCCCTTCGTCTAGTGGCCTAGGACACTGCCCTCTCAAGGCGGGAACACGAGTTCGAGTCTCGTAGGGAGCACCATTACTTTTGCA
>JBBQQL010000045.1:0-25552 GCA_038215995.1 Lysobacterales bacterium | reverse complement strand
GCGGCCAGCGGCGGACACAAGCCCAGCAGCAGCATGCCGAAAAGTGCGCAAGGCACGATCACGAAGCTGACCAGCGGTACCGCGATCAGATTCGAGAGCGCACCGACCAGCGAGGCCTGACCGAAAAACCACAAGGTCAGCGGCAGCAAAGCCACCGTCATCACCAGTTGCCCGGCCGATAGCTCGTGCAAGAACGCCCGCAGGCCGCGGCCCCGTGCCTGCAGGCACAGCATCAGGAACGCCACGCCGACGAAGGAAAGCCAGAACCCAGCCGCGAGCACCGCCAGCGGATCGAACAGCAGGATCGCGATCATCGCCAGCGCCAACGACTGCGCACCGCTGCTGCCGCGTCGGTTGCCGCGGGCCAGCGCCACCACGGCAATCATCAACAGGGTGCGCACGGTGGGCAAGCCGAATCCCGCCAGGGCGGTATAGACGCCAGCCGCCAGCAAGGCAGCGACTGCCTGTGCCTGTGGCCGCGGCAGGCGCAGACCCAGTGGTGGCCATAGCGCATACAGCAAGATCACCAGCCACACGCCGAATACTGCCGCCACACCCACATGGAAACCGGATATCGCGATCAGATGGGATACGCCATTGGCGCGCGCCACCGCCCAGTCGTCCTGATCCAGACCGCGTGTATCACCGACCGAGAAGGCTTGCAGCAACGCCGCATCGTGGTGGTCGTGCACTCTGGCCGCGATACCTTGCGCTACCGCATCGCGCACACCGTCAATGCACCATGGCGCGCTGGCCAGTTGGATGTTTGCTGGATCATCACGCACGTAGCCGGTAGCGACGATGCCGCGCTCCAGCGCCGAGCGCTCGCTATCCGCGCCACCGGGATCAAGCAGGCCGCGCGGTCGCTTCAGGCGCAACAGCAAACGCCAGCGGGTACAGGGACTCATCGTCGGGGCGTCCTGATACCACGACACCGTGATGCGCCCGTGCAGCGGCACCGGTCGGCCATCGAGACTGGCCTGCTCCACCTGCACGGTGAAGCGGGTGGCGTCGGTGCGCGCCAGGGGCAAGTCCACGAGGTGGCCGACCACCGAAAAGTCCAGCCCTTCCATCGTTCGTGGCAGACGCGCATCCATCGCCTGCGCCCCACGCCACAGTGCCCAGCAAATACCCAGCAGGAAGCAGGCAAACCAACGCGCTCGCGGAAAAGGCCAGGCCAGCACCAGCGCCGCCAGCGCCAGCAGCAGTGCGCACCAGCGCGGCGGCAACACGGGAAACCACTGCACCAGCAACACGCCGAGCAGCAGCGCTGCTGCTGCCGTGATTGCCGAGGGCATTGCTGCCGTTCGCGCCATGTCGCCCCCACTCCGTCCTGGATGGGATCGAGCCTAGCGTGCGACCCGCGACAACGAGGACGAAATCAGTGTAGGCAGACGCCGCGCAGGCCGTGCAGCCTGCGTTTGCTCAGCCTCTGGGACTTTCCTGCAACTCGCCGTTGTGCAGCACCAGGGTGCGGTCCATTCGCGCGGCCAGTCGGGTGTCGTGGGTGACCAGGATGAAACTGGTGCCGATCTCGCGGTTCAATTCGAGCATCAAGGCATACACCTGGGCGGCATTGGCCTCGTCCAGATTGCCGGTGGGCTCGTCGCCCAGCACGCAGGCTGGCCGGGTCACCAGCGCGCGCGCCACGGCACAGCGTTGACGTTCACCGCCAGACAGTTCAGACGGCTTGTGGTGGGTACGCTTGCCCAGGCCAACCCGCTCGAGCAGGGCCTGCGCCTGCTGCAGCGCTTCGGTGATGGCGGTGCCGCGAATCAGCAGCGGCATGCACACGTTCTCCAGCGCGGTGAACTCGGGCAGCAAATGGTGGAACTGATAGATGAAGCCCAGCGAGCGATTGCGCACGCGGCCACGCTCGGCATCGGAAAGGCTCGACAGCATGCGGCCGTCCACTTCGACCTCGCCAGCGGTGAGCGTATCCAGCCCGCCGATGATGTGCAGCAAGGTGCTCTTGCCAGAGCCGGAGGCGCCGACGATGGCCATCGTCTCGCCGCGCTTCAGGCTGAAGCTCACATCGCTCAGTACCTTGGTATGCAGGCCGCCTTCGTCATAGGTCTTGGCAACATGGCTGGCGCGCAGCACGTTTTCACTGGGGCTGTTCATGGCAGTCTTATTCATAGCGCAGCGCCTGCGCCGGCTGCGTGCGCGAAGCACGCCACGCGGGATAGAGGGTGGCCAGCAGCGAGAAGGCGAAGGTCAGCAAGGCGACCCACACCACATCATTCAACTGCAGGCGACTGGGAACCTCGCTGATGTAATAGACATCCGGCGAGAGAAAGGTGACGTGGAAAGTGTGTTCGATCCATTTGATGATGCCCGGCAGCTTCCATGACAGCAGTGAGCCCAGCCCCACACCCAGGCCGATGCCGACAAAACCCACCAGCAAGCCCTGCACCATGAAGATGCCCATGATGCTGCGCGGGGTGGCGCCGAGCGTGCGCAGAATGGCGATGTCGGCCTGCTTGTCGGTAACCAGCATCATCAGCATCGAGATCAGGTTGATCACGGCCACCAGCACGATCAACGAGAGGATGATGAACATCACCATTTTTTCCATCGACAGTGCATGAAACAGGTTGGCATTGTCATCCATCCAGGTCCGAATGCCGTAGAACTGACCCAGTTGGTCCGCCAGTTCGTGAGCTACCGGACGCGCGTTGAACAGGTCGTCCAGCTTCAGGCGGATGCCCGTCGGGCCGCTGAGTTCGTTGATCTTCTCCGCATCGCCGATGTTGACCAGCGCCAGGCCTGAATCGAACTGTTCCATGCCGAGCTGAAACGTGCCGACCACATGGAAACTGCGAAAACGGGGGACACCACCCATCGGCGTGGCGCGCATCTCCTGCACCGCCATGGTCACCCGGTCACCTACGGAAACGCCAAGCTCGTTGGCCAGGTCACGACCCAGCACGATATTCCAGCTGCCCGGGGTCAGCTCACTGAGCTTGCCGTCGACCATGTGCTGGCCAATGTCGACAACCTTCGACTCCTGCGCCGGATCAATGCCACGCACCAGCGCGCCGCTGGAGCGCCGCGCCAGCAACATCGCCTGCGATTCGACGAACGGCGCCGCACCCAGCACATGCGGATTGGCCTGTGCGACCTGCAGCGCCTTGGACACATCCTGGATGCTGCCGTCGACGCTGGTGATGGTGGCTTGCGATACCGCACCAAGGATGCGCGACTTCATCTGGAAATCGAAGCCGTTCATCACCGACATCACCGTGATCAGCGCGATCACGCTGATCGCAATGCACACGATCGAGACGGTCGAGATAAACGAGATGAACTGGTTGCGTCGCTTGGCACGCGTGTAGCGCAGGCCGATGAAAATTTCTAACGGTCGAAACATGGGTGGTCGCTTGTGTGATCGCTGGGCAGGCCGCCCGGACGGGCATTATCAGGTATTCGAACAGACCGCGCTTGACGTAGTAAGTTGCCAGGCTTCACAACCGCGGCAGGGCTTCGCCCAGCGCCATCGTGGCCAGCCGCATGCGCAGGCGACGACGGATATCGGCATCGCTGTTGTCCGGCGCCAGAAACAGCACGTGCACCGCTTTCCCCGACGTCTTCAGGCGCAGCAGCACGAACGGCCCCGACACGCGGAACGACGCCAGCGTGACCGCGAGATCTTCGTGCGCCGACAGATGCAAGGTCCAACCGCCATCAGCGCTCCAACCCGCGGCGGTAACCGGCGTCACCGCGAGCTTGCGGAGGGCGGGGGCCACGGCCAGCACGAGCACCACCGCCAGCAGTGCTTGCTGCCACAGCGCCAGTCCAGACACGGCGATGGCGAGCAGCGCCAGACAGGACATCAGCATCAGGGCCCGGCGAGGCAGCCATGACGGCCGATACTCAAAGCCGATGGCGGGCGCGGATGTCATCGATGATCGCCTGCCAGTCCGCCCGCTCGGGCCGAGCGTGGCCCATCACCCAGTCCCACAAATCAGGATCCTGCACATCGAGCAGCTCTTCGAATGCCTGTTTAGTGGCCTCGTCGGCGGCGCCAAAGCCCTCTTCCAGCCAACCGCCGAACAAGGCGTCCAATTCACGTGTACCACGGCGCGTGCGCCAGCGAAGGCGCTTGATTCGAGCAGCATCATCCATAGTTGAATCGCGCGAAGCGCCTCCCTGGCCTGCCTCGCTCCGATGGGAGAGGCACTGCGGTGTTGTCGCCGCCTGCTGGCGGCGACGGGTGCTTACATGCCGCGACGCTCGACCATCAACTTCTTGATCTCGGCAATCGCCTTGGCCGGGTTCAGACCCTTCGGGCAGGTGCGCGAGCAGTTCATGATGGTGTGGCAGCGATAGAGCTTGAACGGATCCTCAAGATCGTCCAGACGCGCGCCGGTGTCCTCGTCGCGGCTGTCGACGATCCAGCGATACGCCTGCAGCAGGATGGCCGGGCCGAGATACTTGTCGCCATTCCACCAGTAACTGGGGCAGCTGGTCGAGCAGCACGCGCACAGGATGCACTCGTACAGACCGTCGAGCTTCTTGCGCTCTTCGGGCGACTGCAGCCGCTCGCGCGCTGGCGCAGGGCTCTGCGTGCGCAGCCATGGCTTGATCGAGGCGAACTGCGCGTAGAAGTGGGTCAGATCCGGCACCAGATCCTTGACCACCGGCATGTGCGGCAGCGGATAGATCTTCACGTCACCCGAATCGCATTCGCCGATCGCCTTGGTGCAGGCCAGCGTATTGGTGCCGTCGATGTTCATCGCGCACGAACCGCAGATGCCTTCGCGGCAGGAGCGGCGCAAGGTGAGCGTGGGATCAATTTCGTTCTTGATCTTCAGCAGCGCGTCCAGAACCATCGGGCCGCAGGACGCCAGATCCACCTCGTAGGTGTCGATCCGGGGATTTTGTCCATCGTCGGGCGACCAGCGATAGATGCGGAAGGTACGCGGCTTCTTCGCGTCCTTGGCCGGGTAATGCTTGCCCGGCTGGATCTTCGAATTTTTCGGTAGCGCAAACTCTGCCATGTGCTGAACCCTTCAACTTTTTGCAGGAGGGCTTGCGCCCCGACCGTAAAACCAATGATGCACTCGCCACGCGGCGGCCAGTGCCGCCCCGTGGATCAGTAGACGCGTTTCGCCGGCGGCACGGCCTTGACCTCGTCGGTCATCGGATTCATGTGCACCGGACGCGAGTCAAAGCGCGGCTTGCCTTCTTCATCAACCCAGACCAGGGTGTGCTTCATCCAGTTGACGTCGTCACGGTCGGGGAAATCCTCGCGCGCATGACCGCCGCGACTCTCGGGACGCTGCTCGGCCGAATGCATGGTGGCGACCGCCTGATCCAGCAAATTGACCAGCTCCAGCGTTTCGATCAGGTCGGAGTTCCAGACCAGCGAGCGATCACTGACGTGGACATCGTTGAAGGAGTCACGCACAGCGGAGATTTTCTCGCAGCCTTCCTTCAGCGTCACGCCAGTGCGGAACACCGCCGCGTCGCTCTGCATGATTTTCTGCATTTCCAGGCGGATCTGTGCGGTCGGCTTGCTGCCGTTGGCGTTGCGCAGGCTGTCGAAACGCGCCAGCGCCTTGTCCAGCACGTTGGTCGGCAGATCCTTGTGTGCAGTCTGCGGCGTGATCAACTCGGCGCAGCGGTTTGCCACGGCACGACCGAACACCACCAGATCCAGCAGCGAGTTCGAGCCCAGGCGATTGGCGCCATGCACCGACACGCACGCGGCTTCGCCAATGGCAAACAGACCCGGCACTATGGCATCGACATCGTCGCCACGCTTCTGCACGACTTCGCCATGATAGTTGGTGGGGATACCGCCCATGTTGTAGTGCACGGTGGGCAGCACCGGGATCGGTTCCTTGGTCACGTCCACGCCGGCAAAGATGCGCGCCGATTCGGCGATACCTGGCAGCCGCTCGTTGATCACGTCCGGACCCAGATGCATCAGGTTGATGTAGATGTGATCCTTGTTCTCGCCGACGCCGCGGCCTTCGCGGATTTCCAGCGTCATCGCGCGGCTGACCACGTCGCGCGATGCCAGATCCTTGGCGCTGGGCGCGTAGCGCTCCATGAAACGCTCGCCATTGGAATTGGTGAGGTAACCGCCCTCGCCTCGCACACCTTCGGTAATCAGGCAGCCGGCGCCATAGATGCCGGTCGGATGGAACTGCACGAACTCCATGTCCTGCAAGGCGAGACCGGCACGCAACACCATGCCACCACCGTCGCCGGTGCAGGTATGCGCCGAGGTCGCGCTGAAATAGGCACGGCCATAGCCACCCGTCGCCATCACCACCGCGTGACCGCGGAAGAAATGCAGGGTGCCTTCGTTCATGTCCAACGCAAGCACACCGCGACACACGCCTTCGGCATCGAAGATCAAGTCGATCGCGAAGTACTCGATGAAGAAGGTGGCGTCATGCGCCAGTGCCTGCTGGTAAAGCGTATGCAAAATCGCGTGACCGGTGCGATCGGCCGCAGCGCAGGTGCGCTGGGCGGTGCCCTTGCCGTAATGCGTGGTCATGCCGCCAAACGGGCGCTGATAGATCTTGCCCTCGTCGGTGCGCGAGAACGGCACGCCATAATGCTCAAGCTCGAGGATCGACGGAATGGCCTCACGGCACATGTATTCGATCGCGTCCTGATCGCCGAGCCAGTCCGAACCCTTGACGGTGTCGTAGAAGTGGAAGCGCCAGTCGTCCTCCCCCATGTTGCCGAGCGCCGCGGAAATACCGCCCTGCGCGGCTACCGTGTGCGAGCGGGTGGGAAACACCTTGGTGATGCAGGCGGCCTTCAGGCCTTTCTCGGCGAGACCGAAGGTAGCGCGCAGGCCGGCACCGCCGGCGCCAACCACGATCACGTCATAGAGATGCTGCTGGATCTTGTAGCTTTCCATGAAACCTATTCCTCGCGTCTTATGGGGTCAGCGCAATGCGCAGTACGGCCAGCACGCTTGCGAGCGCGCCGAGCACCGCAAGGAACTTGATCGCCACCAGCAGGACGACTTCCTTCCAGCGGGTATGCACATAGTCCTCGATCACTACCTGCAGGCCGAGCACGGCGTGCCAGAACATGGTGAGTACGAAGGCAATCAGCAACAACGCGTTCCATGGCCTGGCCACGGTGGCGCGGGCGGTGGCGTAATCCGCATGCAGCAGGCACAACACGGTCGCGACAAACCAGACCACCAGCAGCACCAGGGCAGCGGCAGTCAAACGCTGGGTCCACCAGTGACCGACGCCCGACTGCGACGAACCCAGCCCGCGAGCGATCTTGAGAGCGTTGCGACGATCCTTCACGACGACGTCCTTTGCGCTCATGCGGCACCTCCCTGCATCAATACATATGCCCACACCAGCACGGTCAGCACGATGCTGCCGGCGATCGACAACCAGCTGGAGCGCAGGAACTGGGGGATTTCGAAACCGAAACCGGCATCCTGCAGCAAGTGGCGGATGCCATTGCAGAGGTGATAGAACAACGCCCAGCTCCAGCCGAACAGCAGGATCAAGCCGAGTGGACTACCGGCGACTCCTTTGAAATGCTCGTAACTTTGCTCGCCTGCGGCCAGGTGCACCAGGCCAGCGACGACGAGCAGGGTGCCTGCTGCCAGAGCGACTCCGGTGATGCGGTGCACGATGGAGGTCATCATCTGCACTTGCCACTTGTAGATCTGCAAATGCGGTGAAAGCGGTCGTTGCGTGTCTGCCATGGCGGCTATCCTGAGTGGAATCGCTGGTGTCCGCGCCACATCGGCTCTGTTTGAAACGCAACTGACGACGAGCGCCGTTGCGTCCGTTCAGAAGTCGATGCAGCGACCGTTCTTTTCCCAGTCGCCGTAGCGGGTGGGATCAGGAGCAGGCCGATCTCCAGCCGTGCTTTCCCTGACCGACGTGACCGGCACGGCAGTGGCTTCCGTGGGGACGGAGGCAGGTTCGGGCTGAGCTGGAGAAGTGGTATCGGACATGGTTTTTGTTAGCCTGCGAAGATTAGTACTTGCGGCATAGCAGCACAACTATCGACGACTGCTGCATGCACACTGATGAACTTCGAATCACTTGCATTCTGCCAAGCACACCCCCAACTTCGGCCGCTATGTCGAATCATCTTCTCGCAGAGACCATGTTGCTCGAGGGCCCCGACGCCCGGGCATTCGCGCATGCCCAGTTCAGCAGCAAGGTGGATTCGCTGTCCATCGGACACTGGCAGTTCAGTGCATGGCTCGATCCTCAGGGTCGCGTGCGCGCGCTTTTTCATATGGCGATGCTCGAGGAAGAACGTTATCTGCTGCTGTTGCGCGGCGGCGATGCAGCCTCGCTGGTCAACGAATTGCAGCGCTTCGTGTTTCGCTCAAAAGTCAGAATCACTGCCATGCCGCCGCGCATCATCGCCAAGGGGTCATCTGCGCCGTTGTACGAGATTCGGCAAGAAACAGATGCACTCATTTTTGGATGCGGTGATCACGGCATGGCGATTTCCGCTGAAGGCAGCAGTGATGATGCATGGCGCTTGCCACAATTGCGTGCGGGTTGGCCCTGGTTGATTCCGGCAAGCCTTGGCGAATTTCTTCCTGAAGCGCTTTCGCTGCAGCGACTTGGCGCGGTCGCGGTGGACAAGGGCTGCTACCCAGGACAGGAGATCGTGGCGCGCCTGCATTTTCGTGGCGGCCACAAACGACACATGCATCGCGGCAAACTGTCGCACGCAGTGGACGCAGGTGATGCGCTACTCGTTGAAGCGCGCGAAGTCGGCCGCGTGCTCTTTGCCGTTTGCACGGAACAAGGTAACGAAGCACTACTTGTTCTCAACGACGAGGTTGCCGAACAGATACGCGCCGGCATCTTCAACGCTTTCGACAACGCGCTCGCCGTTGAACTGCTGGCTTCATGGCCTGCCCAGCCAACGCCGTTCAAGTCACAGGAAATTGTCAAGAAATCGTGAGCACAAGCTAAACCTGAACTGCCCGGCACTTGCCAGCGGAAGAATCCGCCACTAGGCTCCGCCGATCGAATATCGCGGCACCCGGATAACGGGGTGCCGATACACGCGACGAACCGGAAGAATCCGGATCGGCGCGACCCGACGTGAAAACATCGGATGGGAAAACGCCTCGCAACCAACGAGTGCGCAAAAGTTGCAGGCAACACGGTCGAACCGGCCCGCGCAACGCCAAGACAACCAGTATCCCGATCGGCATCGAACCGCCGATCGTTCCGCCACAATCCTGTGGCAAAGCGTGACGACCACAAGTTTCGGTCGTCGCGACAGATCCAGGTGGAACGGCCTGCCCGCCCGTCCACCGCAACGGCGCTCAAAGCTTTCAGTCCGCTTTGTGCGTACAGCACGTTGGAGGCAGAACCATGAAACTTTCCATGCTGTTATGGCTGACATCACTTTTACCTCAGCCCGTGGCCGACCACGCCTGTCTGGCTACTACCGTTTACCTTGAAGCTCGCAGTCAGCCGACCAATGGTCAACTGGCCGTCGCCGAGGTAGCGCTACGCCGCCTGGATCGCGGCCACTACGGCAAAACGGTATGCGAGGTTGTCACGGCACCGCATCAATTCGCCACCACCACCACCACTGGCGCATTCGAGATCAACAATTTCGACGCTTTCGACAAGGCATGGGACATCGCCGGCAGGTCTATGCGCAATTGGCAGCTACCGGTTGCCCAGCGCCGCATGCTGGTGCCCCGCGCCGATCATTTTGCGACGACATCCATCTCGCCATCATGGTCACGCAATCGCCCAAGTGTCACCATAGGCGATCACGCTTTCTACGCAGTCAACTGACACCATGCAAAGAAAAAGGCCATCGAAAGATGGCCTTTTCTTTGGACGTATAAACGTCCAGACACGATTGGGATTAAAACGATCAGCGCGGGTAGACGTGATCCCCGCGAACTTCGACGTAGTCACCATGACGAACGCCCGGGTTCTCTCGCTGGGTAACCGTCGCGTACTGGCCATTATCAAGCCGCACGACAATCCGCCAAGCTGGCGTGTCGCCGCTGTTGGCCTTGCCGACCTGGTTGCCTACCACGCCGCCAGCCACCGCACCGACGACGGTTGCAGCCTTTCGACCATCACCCTTGCCCACCGTGTTGCCAAGAACACCACCGGCAACAGCGCCAATGATTGCACCGAGCGTGCCGCCATTGCCACTTCCCTGGACATACACCTGCTGCACTTCCTGAACCACGCCGCAGTTTTGGCAGCGCACATTCTGGTTCGTGTAGCCACCGGGGGCGGCGTAACCACGGTTGTAATTGCCGCCCTGGGGCGTCGTAACACAACCGGAGAGCGCAAGACCCGCTGCAAGCGTGCCGGCCAAGGCGAATTTCGTGGTGAGTGAATTCATGGACTTGTTTCCTTTTTCATGGGAAAAATTCAACGCGCATCGGATACCGCGGTTACCCCCTCCTGAATCTGGACCTTGTCGCCGGGGTCGTGATCCATCCGCACCGTGCGAGTGACACCGTTGTAAACATATTTCACGTCGTAGCCGACGATCTTGCTGGTGGTGTCGTTCACGGTGGAGCATTTGCGCTCGACCGACGTGGTGACCTGGGGCTTTTGACGACTTGCCTCGATGCGGTTGCCGGCATATCCGCCACCCACAGCGCCAGCGACCGTGGCGAGTGTCTTGCCCTTGCCTCCTCCCACCTGGTTGCCAAGCAAACCACCTGCAACCGCACCGATCGCGGTGCCCACGATGCGGTGCTCATCCTTGGGCGGCGCGGTGTGCGTCACCGTTTCATCGCGACAGACCTGGCGCGGCTTGTTTGAACTGGAACGCACGGGTTCAACGCCGACCACCCTGGCATATTTGACCCCGGCATCCGCGCTCACGCCCATATCCGCCGTACCGTTATCGACCCCCGCATCAGCCTCGCGGTTGCAGCCTGAAAGACCGACCACGAGGGCTGCCACTATTGCCAGAGGCAATGTTCTGGCCATCATCTTGTTCATCAAAACACTCTCCTGTTTTTTGTTCGCCGTGCATCACGCGGCTCAGTGGAACGCAATAACCTGCGCTGCATTGAACACGTATGCAACTGAATACGAGCTAGCTCATACCCGTTACATTATCTTCACGAAAGCGTCACCTGACGCTCGATCCGTTCATGGAATCCACTGCATGTCCCGACTCATCGACAGCCATGTCCATCTGGATAACGACGCATTCTCCAACGATCGTGATGCCGTCATTGATCGGGCAATGAAAGCCGGCATCGACTCGATGATCGTGCCCGGGGTTGATTTCGAAAGCTGGAGGCGGATCCGCGAGCTTGCCAACGAACACACCGAAATCCACCCTGCCTATGGCCTGCATCCGATGTTTCTGGCCAACCATGCACCCGAGCATGTCGACGCACTGTCTTCATGGCTGGATGACCCCCGGGTCGTCGCGGTCGGCGAGATCGGGCTGGACTTTCATGTGGACGGGCTGGATCACGACCAGCAGCGACTGTACTTCACCCGTCAACTGGAGCTGGCGCGCGAGCGCAAGCTGCCGGTGATCGTGCATGCTCGCGGGGCACTGGAGGAAGTGAGCCTCACCCTGCGCCGCACTGGACTCATCGGCGGCGTGGTCCACAGTTTTTCCGGTAGCGAGCAACAGGCACGGCGTTTGTGGGATATGGGCTTTCACCTTGGCATTGGCGGCCCAGTCACTTACGAACGCGCGCAACGACTGCGTCGAATCGTTGCCAGCATGCCCATTGAATTCCTGTTGCTGGAAAGCGACGCGCCGGATCAACCTGACGCGGCGCACCGCGGCGAACGCAATGAACCGGCCCGCGTGACGGAAGTGCTGCGCTGCGTTGCACGCCTTCGTGGCGAAACGGAGGCCGAGGTAGCCCACACCACGAGCGCCAATGCGCGACACCTGTTCAATCTCGACGCCCCCTCGCCTGGTCGCCCGTCGTCGCAGCCAACCGCCACCTGACATATTGCTTGCCGTCTGCGCCGGCAGCTTGCTATCTTTTAGTTCATCAATGAAATATAAACTGGTGAAATGGCACGCCTGACACACTGCATCATGCTGATGGATGAAGGTATCGAACGGGTGAACCAGATCATCCCGTCGCTGCCTGCCATGGAGGCGAGACTGTGCCGATTGGCACTGATGACGGGCAGCCGCATGGAGGAAGGGCTGGCCGCAAAGCTCAAGCCATATAAGCTCAATCACAGTGAATTTCTCACCCTGATGATCCTTTACAGCCTCCCGGATGGCTGCTCGACACCGGGTGAGCTGTGCGAGTTGGCCACCCAGGGCGCGACCAACATGACCCGGATTGCCAACACCCTGGTCAAACGCGGCCTGATTACACGCGGCTCCAGCAAGGAAGACCGCCGACGCGTGCAGATTCGCATGACCGCCGACGGCCAGCGCTTCGTACAGCAGATGTTTCCACCGATGTTCCCGCACATCGACGGCCTCTTCGCCGACTTCAGCGAAGCCGACAAGCGCCAACTGAGTCGGCTGCTGCGCAAGCTGGCGAAAAATATCGACGAAATCAACGAAGCCCGCATGCCATGAAGAAACTCCCGATAACGTACGTCTGGCGTTGCACCTGCAACGCGCTGGCTTCGGCGACACTGTTGATACTGACCGCCTGCGTCGGCGCCCCCGCGAAACTCGCGCACCCGGCCGTGCGTGATGAAGCACCACTTGCTGGTCTGCAGGCATCCGAGCGTTCCGGCTGGCCCGCGGCCCAGTGGTGGCAGCAGTACAACGACCATCAGCTCAATGAGCTGATGGAGCGCGCGCTGCAGCAGTCGCCGGATATGGCGCTGGCGCAAAGCCGCGTGCAGAACGCCCGCGAATCCGCGCGTCTGGCCGCGGCCCAGCTGGGCCTGTCGCTCAACGGCAGCGCCAAGGTGGCGCGTCAACGGCTGAGCGACCATGGTCTGATTCCAAGCCAGTTCTTGGGCTTCAGCTGGTACAACCAGGCCGACCTGGGCGTACAGCTGCAATACGACTTTGACTGGTGGGGAAAGAAACGCGCCGCCATGGCCGCCGCCCTGGACCAGGCTCGTGCGGCAGAGGCCCAGCACAGTGCTGCCGCGCTGGCCATCGAGTATGCCGTGGCCGACACCTACTTCGGCTGGCAGGCCGACCAGGCCCGGCTGCACATCGCTGACCAGTCACTTGCCATCCGGCAGGAGCTGTCCGCGATTGCCGAGTTGCGCGTCAAACAGGGCGTGGATCTTCCTGACGAAGCCCAGCGGGCCCGTGCACAGATCGCCGCTGTGCGCGAGATGCGCGTAGCCATCGACGGCTCGGCGAGTATTCGCCGGGTCACCCTCGCCTCACTGCTGGGCATCGCGCCAGCGCAACTGCCACCCTTGCAGCCACGTCCACTGCCGACTGCAGACGGCGGCCTGCCGCCCAGCGCGAGCCTGGATCTGATCGCGCGCCGCCCGGATATCGCTGCCAGCCGCTGGCAGGTCGAAGCCGCGCTGCGCAACACCGACGCCGCTCGCGGTGAATTTTTCCCGGACCTCAGCATCAGCGCCCTGGCGGGTCTGTCCAGCATCGATCTGGCCAAACTGATGACGGCGGGAAGTCGCACCTTCGCCTTGACGCCTGCCTTGAACCTGCCGATTTTCAACAGCGGTTCGCTGCGGGCCAACTATGGCGTGAGCAAGGCGCAGCTTGATGCGGCGGTGGCGCAGTACGACAGCACCGTAATCACCGCGGCGCGCGAAGTGGCGACCCAGGCACTCAGCGCACGGCAACTCGTTGCCCGCCGCCACGAGCAGAAGATCCAGCTCGATGCCGATCGGCAATTGCTGGCCAGCGCACAAGCCCGCGCCACGCAAGGCGTGCGCGATGCCCGCGAAAGCCTCGCCGCGCAGGCTCTGCTCCTGCAGCAACGTGATGCAGCCGCGCAGTTGCAGGCGCAGGCGCTGAGCGTGGACCTGAACCTGATCAAGGCGCTCGGCGGCGGCTATCAAGCCCCCGATCCGAGGCAGCCATCCCCTTCCACCCGTGCCACCGCCGGAGCCGTCGACCATGAGCGCCACTGATTCAAGT
Source organism: Lysobacterales bacterium (assembly GCA_038215995.1). Classification (GTDB taxonomy): domain Bacteria; phylum Pseudomonadota; class Gammaproteobacteria; order Xanthomonadales; family Rhodanobacteraceae; genus Rhodanobacter. Next base: position 11,515 of record JBBQQL010000045.1, on the reverse strand, counting down.
ACCTCGTCCGTGGACGCCAACGACAGCGGCATGGCCGCCAAGCAACCAGCCAAACGCCGTCGCGCCCTGCTGATCGTGACCAGCGTATTCCTCCTCGGTGGGCTGATCTGGTTCCTGCTGTGGACGTTCGTGTTCTCTACCCGCGAGAAGACCGACAACGCCTATGTCGGCGGCAACCAGGTGGCGATCTCGGCCCAGGTTCCCGGCACGGTGATAGCGATTCTCGCCGACGACACCCAGCACGTCGATGCGGGCCAGGTGCTGGTGAAACTCGACGATACCGACGCGAAGGTACGCCTGGAGCAGGCACGCAGCGCGCTGGCGCAGGCGGTGCGCGGCGTACGCCAGCAGACCAGCTCGGCCAGCGGCGCCGACGCGCAGGTGACCGCCAGCCGCATCGCGCTGGACAAGGCCGAAGCCGACCTGAAGCGTCACCTGCCCCTGCTCGCTGCACACGCGGAGTCACCGGAGATCGTGCAGCATCTGCGCGACGCCGTGGCGCAGTCCCGCGCCGCGATGGCCTCGGCCCAGGCGCAGGCCGGCGCTGCCCACGCCGCGATCGAAGGTACCGACATCGCGCAGAACCCTGCCGTCATGCAGGCTCGCGCCAACTTCAGCGCGGCCTGGATTGCCGCCCAGCGCAATGCGATCTATGCCCCGGTATCGGGCTATGTGGCGCAACGCAGCGTGCAATTGGGCAACAGTGTGCAACCCGGCCAGCAACTGATGACCGTGATTCCGCTGCACAACCTCTGGATCGACGCCAACTTCAAGGAAAGCCAGTTGCGTCATATCCGCATCGGTCAGCCTGCCACGGTCGTTTCCGACCTTTACGGCGGTGACGTGGACTACCACGGCAAGGTCATCGGTATTGGTGCAGGTACCGGCAGCGTGTTCTCCCTGCTGCCGGCGCAGAACGCCACCGGCAACTGGATCAAGGTCGTGCAGCGGGTCACCGTGCGTATTGCGCTGGACGACAAGGAGCTGGACCAGCATCCGCTGCGCGTAGGCCTGTCTGCCGATGCCACGATCGACATCCGCGACGACCAGGGCAAGGTGTTGAGTCAGACCGCGGAGCATCCGGTGGTGGCGCAAACCGACGTCTACGAGCAGATGGCCAGCAAGGCCGACGCCGAAGCGATGCAGATCATCCACGCCAATCTTCCGCGCACCGGCAAGTGAACTGAGTCCTGACGATGGCCGCCACGCCCAACGAACCCGCCCCGCTCGAACCCATGAAAGGCGGCCCGCTGGCCCTGCTGACTATCGCCGTCGCGTTCAGCACCTTCATGGAAGTGCTGGACATGACGATCGTCAATGTCGCCGTTCCGCACATTGCCGGCAGTCTGGGTGTGAGCCCGAGCGAGGGCACCTGGACGATCAGTTCCTACGCGCTGGCCAGCGCCATCATGCAGCCGCTCACCGGCTGGCTGGCACGCCGCTTCGGCGAGGTGAAGACCTTCGTGGTCTCGGTCCTGCTTTTTGTGGTGTTCTCGATGCTGTGCGGTCTCGCCACCAGCATGCCCATGCTGGTGATCGGCCGCCTGCTGCAGGGCGCCGGCTCCGGCCCGATGGTTGCCTTGTCGCTGACCCTGCTGCTGTCGAACTACCCGCGGGAAAAGCAGGGCATCGCGCTGGCGTTGTGGGCCATGACCGTCGTCGTGGCGCCGATTTTCGGGCCGATCCTGGGTGGCTGGTTGACCGACAATTTCAGCTGGCCGTGGATTTTCTACATCAACGTTCCGGTGGGCCTGGCCGCGGCCGCCGTCACCTGGGGGCTGTTGCGCAAGCGCGAAACGAAAACCGCCAAGACACCGATCGACATGGTCGGCCTGGGCTTGCTGGTGGTGGGCGTCGGCGCGCTGCAGTTCATGCTGGACAATGGCAACGACCACGACTGGTTCTCTTCGCCGATGATCCTGAGCCTGGGACTGGTCGCCCTGATCAGCATCACCTTCCTGATCGTCTGGGAATTGCACGCCAAGCATCCGGTCGTGGATCTGTCGCTGTTCAGGCAACGCAATTTCACGGTTGGCGTAATCAGCCTGTCGCTGGGCATGTTCGCGTTCTTCGGCATCAACGTGGTGTTCCCGCTGTGGTTGCAGCTCACGCTGGGCTATACCGCCACCTGGGCGGGCCTGGCCACGGCACCGGTCGGCATCCTGGCGTTCCTGATTGCCCCCATCCTGGGCAAGAACATGCACCGGCTGGATCTGCGCGCCGTGGTGACATTCGCCTTCCTGGTGTTCGCCGGCACGGCCTACTGGTTCTCCACTTTTGACAGCGGCGCATCATTCTCGAGCCTGATCCTGCCGCGCTTTGTCATGGGCCTGGCCATTCCCTGCTTTTTCATTCCGCTCAATCAGGTCTATCTTTCCGGTCTGCCGGTCGACCAGATCGCCAGCGCATCAGGCCTGTCCAATTTCTGCCGCACCATGGGCTCAAGCGTATCCACCGCCATCATGGTCACGTTGTGGCAGCACCGTGGCGAGCAGCACCATGCCACGCTCACCGAGAACATCACGCCTGCGCACCCGGCGACCACCCAGTTCCTGCAGCAACTGACCCACGGCGGCATGTCCCGCAGCCAGGGGCTGGGCGTGATCGACCAACTGCTCACCAGGGAATCGCTGACGCTGGCGGTCAACGATGTGTTTCTGGCCTGCGCGATCCTGTTCCTGATGCTTATCCCTTTACTGTGGTTTGCAAGGCCACCCTTCGGCAGCGCAGGCGGTGCTGGCGGACACTGAATTGCTGCGGCTTCCCTGCCGCAGCATTCCTGCCGCCCCCTGCTGGTGCAGCGCAATATCTTCTGCTAGCTTGTGTCTCATGGCACAAACCAAACGCACCATCAAGAAGTACCCGAACCGTCGTCTGTATGACACGGAGATCTCCAGTTACATCACGCTGGAGGAAGTTCGCCAGTTGGTGATGGACAACGAGGACTTCGAAGTCCGCGACGCCAAGAGCGGCGAAGATCTCACCCGTGCGGTGCTGCTGCAGATCATCTCCGAGCATGAGGACAAGGGCCAGCCCATGCTCTCGCCTCAGTTGCTGAGTCAGATCATTCGCTTCTACGGCGATTCGCTGCAGGGCTTCATGGGGCCTTACCTGGAGCGCAGCCTGCAGGTGTTCCTCGATCAGCAGACCCAGTTTCGCAGTCAGCTCAACAGCCTGATGGGGCAGACCCCATGGAATACGCTGAATGACCTGACCGAGCGCAACATGGCTGCGTTTCAGGCCATGCAGCGCGGCCTGATAGACACCGCAGCCAAGGTGATGCCCACAGCGGCCAGCACCCGCAGCGACAAGAAGTCCGGCTAAGCCTGACGTCTGCGGCGGCGCGAGATATCGCACCCGCTGCGCCCCCATAGCCGACCGCCGCAGAACAGCATTTGCTGTCGTGCGGCATGTCCACGTCTGAAGACCGACCAACCATGAAGCAAACTGAAAACGCCAGGCGCATCGCCCTGGTCACCGGCGGCATCGGCGGCCTCGGCTCGGCGATCTGCCGTCAACTGGCCAGCGCCGGTTGTCATGTCATCGCGCTGGATCTGGCCGCGCGCACCGAGCGTGTGCAGGGTTTTCGCAACGACATGGCTGACCTGGCAGGTGCCGTCGAGTTCGAGCCAGCGGATGTCAGCGACTTCGAGCAGTGCCAGCAGGTGATCAGCCGGATCGAGCAGCAGCATGGCCGCATCGATGTGCTGGTCAACGCGGCTGGCATTACCCGCGACACCAGCCTGCGCAAGATGTCTTCGCAGCAGTGGCATGAGCTCATGCGGGTGAACCTCGACGGCGTGTTCAACATGTGCCGCCACGTGGTCGATGGCATGACCAGCCGCGGCTTCGGTCGCATCGTCAACATCAGCTCGGTAAACGGCCAGACCGGCCAGTTCGGCCAGACCAACTACTCGGCCGCCAAAGCCGGTGTACACGGTTTCAGCATGGCCCTGGCTCGCGAGACCGCACGCAAGGGCGTCACCGTCAACACCGTCTCCCCGGGTTACTGCGACACGCCGATGGTGGCCGCCGTATCCGCTGAAATACGCGAACAAATCATTGCCGATATCCCGGTCGGCCGCCTGGGCACGCCCGGCGACATCGCCCGCGCGGTGAGCTTTCTGGCCGCCGATGACGCCGGCTATCTCACCGGGATCAACCTGCCAGTCAACGGCGGCTATTTCATGAGCTTCTGATGGGCCTGCCTCGCGTCGGCATCCACCAACGGTGTACCAATGCCGACAGCGGCACCATGGATGAGCGCCGTCCATGCACGTCGCGTCCTGATTCGGACTAGGCTCGGCCATCCATCGGGGGACTCATGAACACAGCAATCATCGATCGGCCGCGCCGGTTCTTTGGCCAGCCGATGGCCTTGGCCTACCTCAGCTTCACCGAAGCGTGGGAGCGCTTTTCCTACTACGGCATGACCGCGATCCTGGTCCTCTACATGAGCCAGGCGCTGCTGCTGCCGGGCCATGTCGAGCACATTGCAGGCTTCACGGCATTCCGTTCCGCACTGGAGTCGGTGTTCGGACCGATGACTACACTGGCCCTGGCCTCGCAGACCCTGGGGCTGTACACCGGCCTGGTCTACTTCACCCCGGTACTGGGTGGCTGGGTCGCCGACCGCTGGATCGGCCGTCGGCTGGCGGTAATGGTCGGCGCGGTGATGATGAGCGCGGGCCATCTGGCGATGGTTTTCGATGCCTCGTTCCTGCTGGCGCTGCTGCTGCTGATCGTCGGCTGCGGCCTGCTCAAGGGCAATATCTCGACCCAGGTCGGCGAGCTCTACGCCGAAACGGATGGCGAGGGGCGTACCCGCGCGTTCGCGATTTTCTCGATCGGGATCAATGTGGGCGCGGTGGTCGGCCCCCTGTTGTGCGGTCTGCTGGCCCAGCTTTACGGCTGGCATGCGGGTTTCGGTCTGGCCGGGCTGCTGATGCTGATCGGCCTGCTGACTTATATCGCCGGCTTCCGATACCTGCCGCGGGACCGCCCCCGGGCTATTCCCAAGCCCGCGATGGCACCGCTTGATCGCCGCCAGTGGCGCATCGTCGGGGCCTTGGCGGTGGTATCCGCCATCACGATTTTCCAGAGCATCGGCTATTACCAGAACACCAACCTGGCATTGATCTGGATCAGTCGCAGCGTCGACCTGACCCTGCTCGGCTTCCACGTACCGGTGGCCTGGTTCAATTCGATCGACCCGCTGGCAAGCATTCTGGGCGTGCCATTGCTGTTCGCGCTGTGGCGTCGCCAGGCGGTGCGCGGAACCGAGCCAGACGACCTGGGCAAGATTGCCGTGGGTGCCTGGCTGACGGCGACGGCCAATCTGCTGCTCGTTGGCGCTTGCCTGATCAGCTCGCGCACCTCGCCGCTGGTACCGCTGCTCTACGACATCCTGCTCGGCATCGGCTTTCTGTACTACTGGCCTACCCTGCTCGCCCTGGTGTCGCGTGCCGCGCCAGCGTCGGTGAAGGCGACGATGATGGGGGCCGTGTTCCTGACCCTGTTCGTGGGCAACATGATCATCGGCTGGCTGGGCGGGTTCTACGAGCGCATGACCCCTGCCACCTTCTGGGCCATGCATGCCGGCATGGCGGCCATCGGCGGCGTGCTGGCATTCGTGCTGAAACGCCCCTTGAAGCGGGCGTTGGCGATCGACTGATCGGCTGTCCCGAAAGAAGCCAACCCGCCTGACCCTGGCCAAGCCTCCGCTCCCTGTGCACGCATGCATCGCCGTGCCAGCCTGTGGCTGCAGCATGCGGGCGGGATTGCAGTTATGCGCTGCTTGCGGAACAGTGGACGGATTCCTCTCACGGATCGCAGCATGGCGCAGCAACCCATCACCCTCATTGGCGGCGGCCTGGTCGGCGCGCTGCTGGCCCTGCAACTGGCGCAGCGCGGCTTTGCAGTCGAGGTATACGAGAAGCGGCCTGATCCGCGCCGCGCCGGTTTTCTTGGCGGCCGTTCGATCAATCTGGCGCTGGCCGAGCGGGGCCTGCAGGCCTTGCGCATGGCCGGGCTTGCCGACGATGTATTGCAGCGCGCCGTGATGATGCGCGGACGCATGGTGCACGATCGTGAGGGCAGCAGCGGCCTGCAGCGTTACGGCGTGGACGACAGCGAGGTGATCTGGTCGGTTTCGCGCGGCGCGCTGAATGTCCTCCTGCTGGACGCGGCCGAGGCTGCAGGCGTGCAACTCCATTTCGGACAAGGGCTGGTCGCCGCCGATTTCCACGCGCATCGCATCCGCCTCGTCGGCAGCGACGGCGTTGAACGCGACAAGCAGGTCGGTGTGCTGATCGGCGCCGATGGTGCCGGCTCGGCGCTGCGGGCAGCCATGCACGTGCATACCCCGCTCGGCGAGCGCGTCGAGTCGCTCGGTCACGGCTACAAGGAGCTGGAGATTCCGGCGGCCAGCGAACTACCGGCGGCCGTGCGGCAACTCAGTGGTGGTCATGATCAGTACGCACTGGAACCGCATGCCCTGCATATCTGGCCGCGCGGCGGCTACATGTGCATTGCGCTGCCGAACACCGAGGGCAGCTTCACGGTGACCTTGTTCCTGCCCGGCCAGGGAGCCGCCCCCAGCTTCGCCACCCTGCCCGATGCGCGTGCCGCTGCCGTGTTCTTCAACCAGCAGTTTCCGGGACTGTTGCCGCTGATTCCCCATTTCAATGACGATTGGGACAACAATCCGGTCGGCAGCCTGTCCACGCTGTATCTGGACCGCTGGCATCTGGACGGGCATGCCCTGCTGGTCGGCGACGCTGCACACGCGATCGTGCCGTTCCACGGGCAGGGCATGAATTGCGGCTTCGAGGACACGGTGGTGCTGGCCAACCTGCTGGCCGCCGCCCCGGACGACAGCGCGGATGTGTTCGCCGAATTCCAGCGCGTGCGGCAGCCAGCCACCGATGCCATCGCCCGCATGGCGCTGGAAAACTATGTCGAGATGCGCGACTCTGTGGCCGACCCGCATTACCTGGCCAAGCGTGAACTCGGCGGCCTCCTGGCAGCCCGAATCCCCGATTACTACATGGCGCGCTACCGCATGGTGACCTTCACCCACCTACCCTACGACTACGCGCTCCAGCGTGGCCGTGCGCAGGACCAGTTGCTGGAGCAACTGCTGCATGGCGCCCCGAATGTGGTGGATATAGATATGGACGCCGCCGCGCACCTGTTCCGCTCCAGCCTGCCGCCGCTGCCGCCTCTGCGTCATGGATGACGCACTCCTCGAAGCATTCCGTGCCGCCGCCTACCACGTGAACCTGGATACGGTGAGCTGGGCCACGATCCGCGTGGACCTGCCCTTGCCGGCAGACCTTGTGGCGCTGGTCGGTTCACGTCCCTGGTCGTTCATCACGGCGTGGAATCCACAGGCACGCCGGCGTCCGCCCGCAGAAAACGTGGCCGCCCAATCCGACTTGCTGGCCGCGCTCGAGGCCCTGCCCGACACCCTCGTGCGCCCAGCCATCGGGGTGGGCAGTTCGGGCTGGATCGAACCCAGTCTGTTCGCGGTCGGGCCCGATCTCGCCGCGCTGGATCAGCTGGCCAGGACACATGGGCAACTGGCTTACGTGCATGGCGAAGCCGGGAGTGCCGCGCAGCTGCGCGTATTGGGGTGATCCTGCGCCGCGGCAGCGCGTCGCATGGACAAGCACGCTCCGCATTGCGGACAATCAGGGTAATGACTGCCGCCCCCATCGCTGTGCCCCTGCTCGAAGCGCGCGCCCTGAGCTTTCATCGCCAGGACGAAGCGGTGTTCGCGCCGCTGGATTTCCAGCTGCGTGCGGGCGAACTGGCCCTGATCGAGGGTGACAACGGCAGCGGCAAGACCACCTTGCTGCGGATGCTGGCCGGTCTGCTGCATGTCGGCACGGGCGAACTGCGCTGGCACGGCGCACCGTTGCAGCGCGACGATTGCACCGGTGAAATCCTGTTCCTGGGTCATCAGCTGGGGCTCAAGGGCGATCTCAGTCCTCGCGAGAACCTGCGCGTCGCTGCCGGCCTGCACGGAAGTCGCGAGGGCGTGGGCACAGCCTCCGCGCTGGCCGCGATCGGCCTGCGCGGTTACGAAGACGAACCCGTACGGCGACTTTCAGCCGGACAGAAAAAACGCGCCGCACTGGCCCGACTGCTGCTGTTGCCCGCCAGCCTGTGGCTGCTCGACGAACCCTACGCCAATCTCGACCGCAGCGGCATCGCGCTGGTGAACCAGCTGCTCGAAACCCACACGGCCGCTGGCGGCGCCGCGCTGGTGACCAGCCATGGCGCGGTGAGTTTTCACGGCGGCGAACCACGCCATATACGGATGCACGCGTGAATCGGCCGGGCCTGCTCCGAGCCTGCACAGCCATGCTGCAGCGCGACCTCACCCTGGCCTGGCGCCGTCGCAGCGATATCGCCATGCCGGTGCTGTACGCACTGATCGTCACCATGCTCTTCCCCTTCGCGCTGGGGCCGGAGGACACGCTGCTGCAGCGCATCGCCGGCGGCGTCATCCTGGTCACCGTGCTGCTGGCCATGCTGCTGGCGCTGGACGCGATGTTCTCCAGCGACATCGAGGACGGCTCGCTCGAGCAACTGGTGCTGGCACCGCAACCGCTGGCGCTGATGCTGGGCATGAAGATCCTCGCCCACTGGCTTACCACCGCGTTGCCACTGATCGTGATCGCACCGCTGCTGGCCGCCATGCTGCACCTGCCCGCCGCGGTCATTCCGGTCTTGCTGCTGGCCCTGCTGCTGGCCACACCACTGCTGAGCCTGTTCGGTGCGGTGCTGGTGGCGCTGACGGCCGGTACACGGCGCTCTGGTATGCTGCTCGCGCTGATGTTGCTGCCCTTGTGCGTGCCGGCCTTGATCTTTGCCGCGGGCGCCGTGGCTGCTGCGCAACAGGGCTTGCCCTGGCTCGCACCGATCAGCTGGCTTGCCGCCGCACTGGTGCTGTCCCTGGTGCTGGCGCCACTGGCCTGCGCCGCCGCCCTTCGTATCGCCCTGGACTCCTGACCCTACGTCTATGTCTAACTGGATCCCGCTCTGGTTGCACAAGCTCAGCTCGCCGCCGACGTTTTATCGTTTCGCCGGCACGCTGCGGCCCTGGGCCATGGCGTTGGCCCTGCTGTTTGGTGCCATCGCCCTTTATGGCGGGCTGGTGCTGGCACCCGCCGACTACCAGCAAGGCGATGCCTACCGCATCATCTTCATCCATGTGCCCAGTGCCTGGATGAGCATGTTCATCTACGCGGTGATGGGTGTATCCGCCTTTGTCGCCCTGGTCTGGCGGATCAAGCTGGCCGAGGTGGTGGCGATGGAATCGGCGCCGATCGGTGCGGCATTCACCTTCATCACCCTGGTCACCGGCTCGCTGTGGGGCAAGCCGATGTGGGGCACCTGGTGGACCTGGGATGCCCGGCTCACCTCCGAGCTGGTGCTGCTGTTCCTGTACCTGGGGGTGATCGGTCTGTACCAGGCCTTCGAGGATCGCCGCCAGGGTGCACGCGCCGCCGCGTTCCTGGCCATCATCGGCATCATCAATGTGCCGATCGTGCACTTCTCGGTGAACTGGTGGAACACCTTGCATCAGGGCAGCACCGTCAACATGTTCGGCCCGTCGAAAATCTCCTGGAACATGTTGTGGCCGCTGCTGTCGATGACTCTGGCGACCAAGTTCTACTACGCCGCCAGCCTGTTTCGCCGCGCGCAGACCGACCTGCTTTCGCTGGAAAGCGGCAAGGACTGGGTGCGCAGGATCGCCGAGAGCGAGGTCGATCAATGAACACCCTACAGCACTTTTTCGCGATGGGCGGCTATGCCGGCTATGTCTGGCCGGCCTACGCGGTGTTCTTCATCGTGCTGATCGCCGACACCGTTGCACCGCAGCGGCGGCGGCACCGATTGCTGCGCGAGTTGCGCGCCCGCATGGCCCGGCAAGGCGCACGTCAGGCCGATGCCGGCAGCCTTCCCATTTCACCTTCCGACTGAGCACGACGGCTTACCACCATGCCCATGAATCCCACCCGCAAGCGGCGGCTCATCATCGTGCTGTTGATTCTCGCCGCGGCTTCCGTCGCCACCGTGCTGGTGGTGGTCGCCCTGCAGAACAACATGAACTATCTGCTCACCCCGAGCCAGGTGCAGTCGGGCCAGGCCAGCGACTACAAGACCTTCCGCCTCGGCGGCATGGTCAAGGCCGGCTCGATCCAGCGCGCCACCGATTCACTCAAGGTCACCTTCACCGTGGTCGACGCCGGGGGGGCGATGCCGGTCGAATACACCGGCATCCTGCCCGACCTGTTCCGTGACAATCAGTCGGTGATCGCCAGCGGACACATGGATGGCGCCCGCTTCGTCGCCACCGAAGTGCTGGCCAAGCATGACGAAACCTACATGCCGAAAGAGCTGAAGGATGCCATGGCCAAGGCGCATGCGAACAAGAAGATTGAAGAGGCGGGGAACGGGGAACGGGGAACAGGGGGTGGTTAAGCACTCCGCGTCCCGTCGACCTTCGCCTGTCCGGAGCAAAATCATGACAATCGCGTCGCAACTCGCCGTTCCCCGTTCCCCGTTCCCCGCTCCCGGCTCCACACCATGATCCCCGAACTCGGCCAGCTCGCGCTGATTCTTGCCCTGCTGCTGGCACTGGCGCAAGGCATCCTGCCGATGATCGGAGCGTGGCGCGGCAACCGCGCCTTGATGGCCGTCGCCCGTCCTGCCGCCGCGGGCCAGGCGGTGTTCGTGGCGATGGCCTTCGGCATCCTGGTATGGGCCTTCCTTCATTTCGATTTCTCGGTGCAATACGTGGCCGACAACTCGAATCTGGAACTGCCCTGGTACTACCGCATTGCCGCGGTCTGGGGTGCGCACGAAGGCTCGCTGTTGCTGTGGATCATGATCCTCAACGTGTGGACGGTGGCACTGGCGGCGCTTAGCTACAAGTTGCCCGAGGTGTTCGCTTCGCGCGTGCTCGCGGTGATGGGCCTGATCGCGGTGGGCTTTCTCGCCTTCATCCTTTTCACCTCCGACCCGTTCACACGGCTGCTGCCGATGCCCGGCGACGGCGCCGATCTCAACCCGGTGCTGCAGGACCCGGGCATGACGTTCCATCCGCCGGTGCTGTACACCGGCTACGTCGGCTTCTCGGTGGCGTTCGCGTTCGCCATCGCCGGCCTGCTCGGCGGCGAAATGGAGCAGGCCTGGGTGCGCTGGGCGCGGCCATGGACCAACGTGGCGTGGGCGTTTCTCACCCTCGGCATCGTCGCCGGCAGCTGGTGGGCGTATGCCGAGCTGGGCTGGGGTGGCTGGTGGTTCTGGGATCCGGTGGAAAATGCCAGCTTCATGCCGTGGCTGGTCGGGCTGGCGCTGATCCACGCGCAGGCGGTCACCGAAAAACGCGGCTCGCTGCGCGCCTGGACCATCCTGCTTTCGATTTTCGCCTTCTCGCTCAGCCTGCTCGGCGGCGAAATGGAGCAGGCCTGGGTGCGCTGGGCGCGGCCATGGACCA
>JBBQQL010000044.1:0-25648 GCA_038215995.1 Lysobacterales bacterium | reverse complement strand
ATGGCACACCTCCTTTTGACGGTTCCAATCGTCATACTGCGCGGCTTAATGTGCACTGAAGGGTTCACTTTTTGATACGCGCACTATCCCAGGGGCTGACGCCCGGGTCGGGCCTGCGCCGACGCAACAGCCAGCAGCCGTGGATGTCGGCCCGCCGCGCGAAGTCAAAGGGGATGCTCGGGGCCGTCCAGTCCTCGATCTCGAAGCGCTGTTCGAGCTCGGCCCGATCCAGTTTGAAGCGTCGAAAAGTATTCGAGAAAACGATGACGCCGTCACGGGTAAGTCGTTCATTGCAGGCATCGAGCAGCTTCACATGGTCGCGCTGCACGTCGAAATCCTCGGCACGCTTGGAGTTTGAAAACGTCGGCGGGTCGACGAAGATCAGGCCGTAGTGCTCGCGATCGCGTTGCAGGAATTCCAGCGCATCGAACTGCATGAGTCGATGGCTTGAACCGCTGAAACCGTTCAGCGCCAGATTGCGCGAGGCCCATTCCAGATACGTCGCCGAAAGGTCGACACTGGTGGTTTCCAGCGCGCCACCGGCCGCGGCATGCACGCTGGCGGTAGCGGTATAGGCGAACAGATTCAGAAAGCATTTGCCCTCGGCCAGTTCGCGCACTTTCCCGCGCACCAGCCGGTGATCAAGGAACAGGCCCGTATCGAGGTAGTCGGTGAGGTTGACCAGAAATTTCAGGCCATCCTCTTCCACTTCGATGAACTCGTTGCGCTGGTCGAGCTGACCGTACTTGGAACCACCCTTGCCTCGCTCGCGGGTCTTGATCGCGATACGTTCACGCGGCACGCCGAGCACTTCGCCGGCGACACGGGCAATTTCGCGCAGACGCAAACGGGCCACATCGGCCGGCACATCGGCGGGCGCGCGATATTCCTGGATGTGCAGATGCTCGTCGCCACCGGTATCGCCATAGACATCGATCGCGGCCGCGTATTCGGGCAGATCCTGATCGTAGGCGCGCCAGCAATGGATGCCCTCGCGCGCCAGCCGCTTGCGCAGATGCTTGACGTTCTTTTCCAGCCGGTTCTTCAGCATCTGCGCACCTGCAGACAGCGGCTTCAGCTCACGCGGCTTCTCGTCGCGGTTTTGCAGTTCGAAGGTCAGCAGCACCGTTTCCAGTGCGCCGTTGTAAAGCGTGTAGCGCTTGTCCGCATGCAACTGCATGGCGCGGCCCAGCTCTACGTCGCCAGCCAGCACCGCGCCGCGCCAGCCAGTGAAGCGCGCGCGCAGGGTGTCACCGAGCAAGCGATACAGCTTCGGCATCTCCGCACGCTCGCCCAGCCTTTCGCCGTACGGCGGGTTGGTGATGACCAGGCCATGCTCCATACCCGGCGGCGGCGCGGCGTGCGCCACGTCCTGCTTGTCCAGCGTAAAGAAACCCGCCACACCGGCTTCCTGCGCATTGCGTTTGGCCGTCTGCACCATGCGCGGGTCGGCGTCGCTGCCGAAGAAGCAGCTGCGCAACGCGCGCAGGCCGGTCTCGGCGCGCTGATTGGCTTCATCCAGCAGGCCGCGCCACATCGCGATGTCGTGCTTCTGCCAGCCGAGGAAGCCGAAGTATTCGCGACGCAGCCCGGGTGCCACGTCGGCGGCCATCAGCGCGCCCTCGATCAGCAGCGTGCCCGAGCCGCACATCGGATCGAGCAGGGCGCCGCCGGCGGCATAAACCTCAGGCCAGCGCGCGCGCAGCAACATCGCCGCGGCGAGGTTTTCCTTCAGTGGCGCCTCGCCCTGCACTTCACGCCAGCCGCGGCGGTGCAACGGAGATCCGGCCAGATCCAGCGACACCGTGGCCCGATCACGACGTACCCGCACGTTGATGCGGATGTCCGGTTCGTCGGTGTCGATATCCGGACGGGTTCCGTCGCGCTGACGAAACTGGTCGACCACCGCATCCTTGGTGCGCAGGCCGATGAACTGGCTGTGGGTGAGCTTGCTCAGGGCGGTGCCGGCATCCACCGCAAAGGTCGCGTGCGCGGCCAGATGCTGGCTCCAGTCGATGTCCTGCACGCCACGGTACAAGGCGTCATCGTCGGCCGCATCGAACTCGGCCAGCGGCAGCAGGATGCGACTGGCCAGCCGCGACCACAGGCAGGCCCGATAGGCCGCTTCCAGGGTGCCTGAAAAATGCGCACCGGCCAGCGCCTCGCGCACGTCGCTGGCACCGAGCGCGATCAGTTCGTCACGCAGCAGGTATTCCAGCCCTTTCGGGCAGGTGGCGAAAAATTTGTTCGAGGAGGGCGGATTCATGCGACGTCCGCCTGCAGATCGAGCATCTGCACGAATTGCGCCGCAATCATGTCCATGCTCGATCCCAGCCGATGATCATCATCCAGCACCAGCAAGGGCAGCCGTCGCTGGGCCGCGAAAGCGTACACGCCGGCCAACGGGCACACCTCGTCGCGCCAGCCATGGATCAACACCGTCGGTACCTGCTGCCGCATGTCGAAGGCGCGCGAGTACCCCGGAATCTCGCTCGGCGTGGCCAGCAACAGCAAGCCGGACACCGGCACGTCCAGCGAGACCATGCCCGACACGAAGGCACCCATGCTGGAGCCGACCAGCAGAGGCGGGGCGTCGAGCGACTCGATCGTGGCGCGCAGCCGGGCGATCCTTGGCGCGACCGAACCGGCGTGACCGCGGGCATCGTCGGCGCGATAGTCCGGCCGTTGCGTATGCCAGCCCAGTGACTCGGCGATGGCCGCCAGCTGACTGACCTTGGTGGCGTCCGGGCTGGAGTCCGAGCCGTGCGAAAGAATGATATGGCCGCGCATGGCGGTCTCCGGAAAACGAGTTGTGCAGGACGCGCATCGTAACAGGCGGCGTTTCCGCCAGCCCGCGGACCGTGCGAGACTGCCGGCCATGCCCCTGACCATTCACGACCAGCCACTGCCCTATGTCGCCCAGCTGCCGGAGCGCGCCGCGAGCGCCGTCGAACTGGTGGTGATCCACTGCACCGAGCTGCCGGATCTGGCCACGGCGCGCAGCTATGGCGAGAAGGCGCTGTACGAAAACGGCACGGGCAACAGTGGCCACTACTACATCGATCGCGACGGCGCGGTTTATCGCTATGTGCCAGGTACCCGGGTTGCCAACCATGTACGTGGCTACAACCCCCATTCGATCGGCATCGAACTGGTCAATCTGGGGCGCTACCCGCACTGGTGGGACTCAAAACACCAGCACATGACCCAGCCCTACACCGCCGCACAAATCGCCGCCCTGCGCGCGCTGCTGTCGCAGCTGCGCCAGGATTTCCCCCATCTGCGCCAGATTGCCGGGCATGAGGAGCTGGACACCGCGATGATGCCGGCCAGCGACGACCCGAGCCTGGAAATCCATCGCAAGCTCGATCCGGGCCCACTGTTTCCCTGGGCCGAGGTACTCGACGGCAGTGGCCTGAGCCGCATCGGCGGACACTAGCTCGTGGCTGGCGCCGGACCAGACAGCGGGCGCCGCTATAATCCCCGTTTCCCGAACCTCCGAGCCACCGCCCCATGTCACCCAACCACGTCACTGAACTGGTCGATCTGCTGCAGCTCGAACGTCTGGAAGATAACCTGTTCCGCGGCCAGAGTCGCGACATCGGCACCCGTTTCGTGTTCGGCGGTCAGGTGCTCGGACAGGCGCTGGCGGCGGCACAGCACACCGTGGAAGCCGCGCGCGAGGCGCACTCGCTGCACGCCTACTTCCTGCGCGCTGGCGACATCGAGGCGCCGATCGTCTACAACGTGGAGCGCACGCGCGACGGCGGCACGTTCTCGTCACGACGGGTGGTCGCGATCCAGCACGGCCAGCCGATTCTGAACGGCTCGGTCTCGTTTCAAGTACCCGAAAAGGGTGTGGAACACCAGACCTCGATGCCCGAAGTGCCGGCGCCGGAAGACATCGAGCCGCTGCATCCGCTGCCGCCAGAGAAGCTGGCACAGTTGCCGGTCAAATTGCAGCGCTGGATGGGCATCGACGGCCCGTTCGAGTTCCGCCAGGTGTGGCCGCGTGATGAGCGCCATCCGGTCAAGCGCCCGCCGATCCAGCACATCTGGTTCAAGTTGACCTCGCCGATCAGCGACTCCGCGGTGCTGCACCGCGCTCTGCTCGCGTATGCCTCGGATTTCCACCTGATCGGCACCGCCACGTTGCCGCACGGCATCTCCTACCTGACCAACAACGTGCAGATGGCCAGCCTCGATCACGCGCTGTGGTTCCATCGTCCGTTCCGCGTCGACGAATGGCTGCTGTATTCGTTTGACAGCCCGACGGCACAGGGCAGCCGCGGCCTGGCCCGCGGACAGATCTTTTCGCGCGATGGCCGACTGGTCGCATCGACCGCGCAGGAAGGCCTGATCCGCGTGCGCAACGACTGATCGCGTAAACTCCCTGCATGCGCCAGATCTATACCTCCCCCCGCCAGGAAAACATCGATACCGTGGTCGCCCTGATGGCCGAACACGGCATCGAGGCCTCCGTGGCCAATCGATCCAACTACAGCCGCCAGACCTGGCAGCGCTTCAGCTATTCGCAGCCCCAGCAGGAGCGCAGCAACTGGCCGCAGGTATGGATCACCCACGCGGATGACTACACCAAGGCACGCACCTTGCTGCGCGACATCGGCATCGAGCCGGTGATCCGCCATGCGGAGGAACTGGCCGCCGCGCGTAACCCGTCACCGATCGACCGACGTCGGCAGGTAGCCGCTCGCGTGCGGCGGTTCCTGCTGCTGGCGGTAGTGGTGGTGTTCGCGGTGCAGATGCTGCGCTACCTGCAGGTGATCTGATACGGCGGGCGGTGGTGCCGTGAGCGGGGCGGGCTTAGAATCACTGCATGCGCCGCAACGACCAAGTCCGCCTGTTCCAGACTCTGCCTCACGGCTGCGGCTACTTCACGGAGCGCACCGCACAGAACCTGGTGCTTGATCCGTCCGCGCCGCAGCTCGATCAGCTGTATGGCCCGGCGCTGGAACGGGGATTTCGCCGTGCCGGCGGCCACCTGTACTTCCCCCACTGTCCGCAATGCCGAGCGTGCACGCCCTGCCGCATCGATGTGGAAAATTTCCAGCCGGACCGGGCGCAGAAGCGCTGCCTCAAACGCAATGCCGACCTCGTGGTCAGCGAATGCAGCCCCGGCTACAACCACGAGCGCCACGCGCTGTACGAGCGATACCTGCAGAGCAGACATGTCGGCGGCGGCATGGACGATGCCGAGGCCAGCGATTTCCGTCGCTTCCTCACGGCACCCTGGAGCCCTACCGTATTCATGGAATTTCGACGGGCTGATCAGCTGCTCGGCGTCGCTGTCACCGATGTCTGCGTCAACGGCATTTCAGCCGTCTATACGTTCTTCGACCCCGACGAGACTGCACGCAGCCTGGGCACCTACGGGATCCTGCAACAGGTCGAACTGGCCCGCCGCCGCGGTATACCGTGGCTGTACCTCGGCTTCTGGATCGACGGCCATCCCAAGATGGACTACAAACGCCGCTTCAAGCCGTTGCAGATTCGCACGGCCCAAGGTTGGCAACCAATGGCCTAGGCTGGCGCGCACAAGCAACCAGCGAAGTTCGCTCGCCGCTTGCCACCTATGCGTCGACCGGAGCCTGCCCTTCGACCACCTGCGGATAGGGGTAGAGCTTCTCCAGCGGAATGGAGATGCCGTCGTCCCCGACCACCCGGCAATGGCTGCGATCGAGCAGGCGCGGGTCGTCCACGCCGCAGCTGTGCGCAATGATGCCGACCTCATGCATCACGTTGCTGGCGTAGTGGTAGACCTTGTCGCTCTTGTCAGTAACCACCAGGCCGCGCTGCAGCTTGGGATTCTGTGTGGTGATGCCGGTTGGGCAGGTATTGCGGTTGCACTGCAGCGACTGGATGCAGCCCAGCGACAGCATGAATCCACGGGCCGAATTGACGAAGTCCGCGCCGATCGACATCACCCGCGCCACGTCGTAGGCGGTGATGCACTTGCCGGAACAGATCACCTTGATGCGCTGGCGCAGGCCACGACGGATCAACGTATCGATCAGCTCGGGCAGCGCTTCGTGCAGCGGCAGGCCGACACCTTCCATCAGGGTTTGTGGTGCGGCGCCGGTGCCGCCCTCGGACCCATCGACGATGATGAAGTCCGGCGCGCTCTCGATGCCACGGCACGACACCTCGTCACAAAGCTCGTCGATCCAGCCCATGCCGCCAAACACCGCCTTGAAGCCCGTCGGCTTGCCGGTGAGATCGCGGATGTGGGTGATGCTGTCCATCAGCTGCGCCACGTTGGCGATGTCCAGATGGCGGTTCGGGCTCTGCGAATCCTCGCCGACCGGGATGCCGCGAATCGCGGCAATCTCGGCGGTGACCTTGGCCCCGGGCAGCAGGCCGCCCATGCCCGGTTTGGCACCCTGGCCGAGCTTGATGCTGACCATCTTGACCTGCTTGTGCGCACAAATCGCCAGCAGCTTGCCGTCATCGAGCTTGCCGTCGGGTGTGCGCACGCCGTATTTGGCGGTGCCGATTTCGAACACGATGTCGCAGCCGCCTTCAAGGTGGTATGGCGCCAGCCCGCCTTCGCCGGTATCCATCCAGATGCCGGCCTTGGCCGCGCCAATCGACAGCGCACGCACCGCCGGTGCCGACAGCGCGCCGAAACTCATCGCCGAGATATTGAAAAACGCAGCGTGATCGTAAGGTTCGCGTGCATACGGCCCGATCCTCAGCGGCTTCGGCTTGACGTGATGGTCGCCCAACGCGGGAAACGGCGCGTTGACGAAGAACGGCAGACCTTCCCCGCGCAGGTCGCGGGTGGAGCCGAAGGCGTTGGTGTTGTCGGCATTCTTGGCTGCGCGATAAACCCAGACCCGCTGCGCGCGATTGAACGGCATCTCCTCGCGATCACTGGAATATAGGTACTGGCGAAAGAACTCGCCCAAGTGCAGGAACCAGTAGCGAAAGTGGCCAATGACCGGGAAATTGCGCAACACCGCATTGCCCGTCTGGTTGCGGTCAACCACCCAGGTCACCGCTACCACGGCGATCGCCAGCACCAGCAGGAGCAGAGCCAGCACTGCGCCAGCCTCCACGATCACCACCAGCCACTGCGCCAATCCAGTCGATTGCATATACCCACTCCCGTTCCAATGCCAATATCGATACAGCGCCGCACCCCGCCGCAGCCTAACCCATCACGGACGCGGCCCCTGCACTCATATCTCGATGTGCAACTGGGCCCTGGCCCGCGTGGCCTTGGCCACCGCGTTCTCCAGTGTGTCCGCGCGCGCCAGAGTTACCGCCATGCGCCGGCGACCGCTGACCGTCGGCTTGCCGAATAGCCGCAACTGCGTGTCTGGCTCGGCAAGCGCTTCGGCCACGCCGTGATAACGCGGCCCGGTGCCGTTGCCTTCGACCAGCACCGCGCACGACGCCGAAGGGCCGAGCTGACGGATCACCGGAATCGGCAAGCCGAGAATGGCCCGCACGTGCAGCGCAAACTCGGACAAGTCCTGCGAGATCAGGGTCACCAGGCCGGTATCGTGCGGACGCGGACTGACCTCGGAGAACACCACCCGATCGCCCTTGACGAAAAACTCGACGCCAAACACGCCCCATCCTCCCAGCGCAGCGGTCACCGCCGCCGCCTGCCGTTGTGCCTCGGCCAGCGCCAGCTCGCTCATCGGCTGCGGCTGCCACGATTCGCGATAGTCACCGTCTTCCTGGCGATGCCCGATCGGCGCGCAGAAGCTCACGCCCGCCGCATGCCGCACCGTCAGCATGGTGATCTCATAGTCGAATGCCACAAAGCCCTCGACGATCACCCGCCCCTGGCCGGCGCGTCCGCCCGACTGGGCGTACTCCCATGCGTGCTGAAGTTCGTCAGGCGTGCGCACCACGCTCTGGCCCTTGCCGGAAGAGCTCATCACCGGCTTGATCACGAACGGGTAGCCGATCTCGACAACTGCAGCGCGATATTCCTGTTCGTCGTCGCAGAAACGGTAGGGCGAGGTCGGCATACCCAGCTCCTCAGCCGCCAGACGTCGGATACCCTCGCGATCCATCGTGAGCCAGGTCGCCCGCGCGGTAGGGACCACCCGCTGCCCCTCTTTTTCCAGGTCGATCAAGGTGTCGGTGTGGATCGCCTCGATCTCGGGCACCACCAGATCGGGCTTCTCCAGCTCGATCACGGCGCGCAAGGCCTTGCCATTGAGCATGTCGACCACGTGACTGCGGTGTGCCACCTGCATGGCCGGCGCGTTGGCGTAGCGATCCACCGCGATCACCTCCACCGCATACCGCTGCAGCTCAATCGCCACCTCCTTGCCGAGCTCGCCCGCACCCAGCAACAGGACGCGCAAGGCGCGGTCGGAGTGAGGTGTGCCAAACGGTTTCATGGTGATCTCCAGAGGCAAACCCGCATTGTAAGCGGCGGCGCGGGTGCCGAATACGATCGGCCACGGAACCAGCCCAGCCCAACGTTACACCGTCGACCTCACCCCCACATCTTGCAAATGATATCGTTTTGATATCTAATTATTCGCACTCAAGGGAGGGTTTTTCCATGAACGAACACAAGGGGTTTTCGATCGCCGGCATTCCTTTTGTCGGCTTCTGCATTGTGCTTTTTGCCGCTGCCGTGGCCTTGCTGCTGAACTCGGCGCCGGCCCAGAACATGCCGGGTGTGTTCGGCGCATTCGGCATGATGCTGGTCACCGGCTTCATGCTGAAGGGGCTTTTCCAGGTCGCACCGAACGAAGGCCAGGTGTTGCAGTTGTTCGGAAAGTACGCCGGCACGGTGCGACTGGAGGGACTGCGCTGGACCAACCCGTTCTTCAGCAAACAACGCATCTCGCTACGCGTGCGCAATTTCGAGAGCGGCAAGCTGAAGGTCAATGACAGTGACGGCAACCCGATCGAGATCGCCGCGGTGGTGGTCTGGCAGGTGCTGGATACCGCCGAAGCGGTGTTCTGTGTCGATGACTACGAAAACTACGTGCAGATCCAGACCGAATCGGCATTGCGGCAGATGGCGCAAAGTTACCCGTACGATGCCCACGACGATGGCCAGCCGTCGCTGCGCAGCCATGGCGACATCATCAACTCGCACTTGCGCGACGAGATCCAGAACCGCCTGGGCAAGGCGGGCGTGGGCGTCGTCGAGGCTCGCATCAGCCATCTGGCCTATGCCCAGGAAATCGCCCAGGCGATGCTGCAGAGGCAGCAGGCCGGCGCGATCATCGCGGCGCGCACCCGCATCGTCGAAGGCGCGGTCAGCATGGTCGAGATGGCGCTTGAGCAATTGAGCAAGCGCGGCGTGGTGCAACTGGACGAAGAGCGCAAGGCCGCCATGGTCAGCAACCTGCTGGTGGTGTTGTGCGGCGAACGCGGCACCCAACCGGTGGTCAACACCGGTACTTTGTACAACTGACCGGAGAGGCTTCGATGATGGGCCCATCTGTCGTGATATTGATCGTCATCATGGCTGGCGCCGCCGTTCAGCGCCGCCGCAAATACCCCTGAGGCGCCGATGGCGGTTGACAAGAAAGCCTATCCGTTACGCATCAGCGCTGTCGTGCTGGAAGCCATGCAGCGCTGGTCCGACGACGAATTGCGCAGCGTCAACGCGCAGATTGAATACGTGTTGCGTGAAGCGCTGCGCAAGGCTGGCCGGTTGAAGCCCGCTGGGGTGGAACCGTCAACGGATGATGAGCGCTGAACGAGGCAGCTCAGCGGATATCGGCCGCGGCGATCAACGGCGGCGACAGCTTGAGCTCGCCCAGCTTGCCGTCATCGCCCATCACGAACAAATCGCCGTCCCGCTGCACCAGCGCACCGGCCTCCGACACGCCCCGGCTGATTCGCAAACGTTTCAACGGGCGGCCATCGGCGGCGTTGTAGATCACTACCTCGTCGGCCTTGCCGTCGGCCACCACCAGCCAGTCGTGGCCCGCATGGCGCCAGCGCACCAGTGAATTGAGTACGGGCTGGATTCCCGTACCGATCCGCGGCGAGCGTTGCAGGCCTAAGCCGCCTAGCACCATCGCCACCAGGGCCGCCGCTGGCAGCCAGGCTCTTGCACGGATGATCGCTGCGCTTTTCATGCCCGCCATGTTGATCCCGACAGATGACGCGGGCATGACGCTACCGCCGCAATTTTCCGGCGCTGCTGGCTCAATCCGCGGGCGAGCGCAACGACAGGCCCAGCGCGACCCAGCCCACCACGAAAGCGAGCCCGCCCAGCGGCGTGACGATGCCGACCCAGCGCGGAGCACCCAGCGCCAGAGCGTAGAGACTGCCGCAGAACAGCACGATACCGACCGCGAATGCCGCCATCGCCACGCGACCGCTGCGGCCGCTGCCCAACGTTGCTGCCAGCACCAACGCCAACGCATGCCAGAAGTGGTACTCCACCGCGGTGTGCCATATCTCCAGGCTGTGCTGGTCCAACAGCGTGCGCAGCGCATGCGCGCCGAACGCGCCCAGCAGCACTGCACTGGCTCCCGCTGCGGCGACCCAAGTGCCCGGGCGGGCGTAAAAACCTTGTCGCTTCATGCGCGCGTTCCATGAAAGGGTGGTGGGAGGGCGGACCGGCATCGCCATGGTTGGCGTATGCTTCACCGGTTGAAGACCATGGATTCTCGCATGAAGCGCCACCCGCTTTTGTTGACTGCAACCGCCCTGCTTTTCGTCGCCAGCCTGTTGCTCGGTGGCTGCCAGAACTCTGCCCCGCTGCCTTTCCGGCTCACCAACGTGAGCGGCCACATGCCCCCGCTCGAATTCAGCCTGACCAATGATCAGGGCAAGACGGTGTCCGCCGCTGATTATCATGGCAAGGTGGTGCTGCTGTATTTCGGCTACACCCACTGCCCCGACGTATGCCCGCTGACTCTGGCGCACTTGCACGTGGTGATGCAGCGCCTGGGAGCACTGGCCGACGGCGCGCGTATTTTGTTCGTCAGCGTAGATCCCGGCCGCGACACGCCCGCCGTGCTGCATGCCTATGTCAACGCGTTCGATTCCCGCGCCGTGGGCCTGACCGGCAAGCCTCGGGATATCGAGGCGCTGGTCAAACGCTATCGTTCGGCGTTCACCCGCGAGCCGGCCGGCAAGGATGGCAATTATGAAGTAAGTCACAGCTCGGCGATCTATGTATTCGACCGGGACGGCAAGCCACGCGTATTGTCCACGCCAGCCGATTCACAGGACGACCTGGTGCACGATCTGCACCTGCTACTGAGCACGGGAACCCAACCATGAAATCATTCGCCACACTCTGCCTGCTGACGAGCCTGCTGCTGGTCGGTACCGCGCATGCCACGGCGGCGGAGCATGTCCGGGCCAGCCATGCGTGGATTCGCGTACTGCCAGGCAACCTGCCGGCGGGCGCCTATGTGACACTGGAAAACGACAGTGACCAAGCCACGGCACTGAGCAGCGCCAGCAGCACGACATATGCCCAGGTGATGTTGCACCAGAGCTCGATGCAGGGCGGCATGAGCCGCATGACCATGGTTGATTCGCTCACCCTGCCTGCACACGGCAACGCCGTGCTGGTACCAGGGGGGTACCATATGATGCTGATGCAACCCATCAAGCCGGTAAAACCTGGCGATACAGTCCGCCTGATGCTGAAATTCAGCGACGGCAGCATCCTGCCTGCCGATTTCATCGCACGCCCGGCCAATGCCATCGGCGCCGGTGACGAGCACCCGGCCAAGCCCTGAGCCTGGTCTCGGTCAGCTCAGCGTGGCGGCCTGCGCACTTTCGCGCGGCGGTCGAGGCCGGCGCTTGGGCAATCGCCCATTGCGCGCCAGTCGCAGCCACAGGCGCAAGGCCATCAGGCCGCCGATCGACTCGATCAGCGCCGCCGGCACCCAGGTGATCAGGCCGCCGACCAGCTGACCGGTCAGCACATTGAAGGTGAATGCCCGACCACATATCTCGAAAATCGGGTAGAGATCAGTCTTGGAGAAGGTGACGATGGCGCCAGCGATGATCTGCGGCGTCATGGTGATCGCCGGCGAAAGCACGCGCAGCCCCGCGACCATCCTGCCCGGCGGATGGGGCCGGTGGTCGAGCACCAGCGCCCAGTAGGCAAACCCGCTGATCAGCATCGTCCAGTTCATGAAGCGATAGACCCGCCAGTCCAGCATCGCCAGGGTCTGCAGATCAGGCACCAGCCAGATCAGCACGAACACGATGAACAACACGGTGGCCACCGCGGGCTGCATCAGCACGCCGGTGACCATGCGCCAGGGCCACGAACGCTGCAACGGCCGTAGCATCCTGCATCGCCAACTCAGCGGCAAACCCGCGCGCAAGACGCTGGCGGGGTACGCCGCAACGATCAGCAGCGGCGCCAGGTGGTGCAGCAGCAGCTGCTGCAGACGGTGCATGAAAAACTCGTGCTCGGCGTAGTAGTCAAGATAGGTATGCAAGGACAGGTAGATAATGGCCATGCCGACCCAGAACCCGAGCTGGCGGAACCGGCCCACCTGTTGTCGCCGACACCCTCGCAGGTACAACACGCAGACCAGCAGAAAGCTCGCGAGAAACAGCCACGAAAACTCCCACGGCACCATCCATTTCAGCAAGGTTGCGATCACGATCTCGATACCTGCACCCGTGCCGGCAACCGCCAGCTAACACTGGCCAGCATAATGCGGCGGCTTGCTGCCGTCTGCCAGAACGTCTGCGCGGATCTGCGACGGATTGCCACCCTCAACGGCGCCGCTGACTGCGCCGACTGCGCCGCCAGCCGTACAACAACCCGAACAGCACCACCAAACCAGGCACGAGCACGATATTGATGACCTTCAGGCGCAGCCCGAGCACGTCGATCTCGGCATTGAGCTGGTGCTGTACGTCGCGCAGTTCCTTGTTGATCACCAGCTGACGCTGGCGGAACTGTTCGATCTCTTTGCGCTGCTCGGCCGTCACCGTACTGCTGCGGTCACCCTTGGCGGGCTGCAGCTCATCCAAACGGCGGCGGGTGTCGGCCAGCTCCTGCTCCAGCTCCTGCTCTTTCTGCAGAAATTTCTGATCGGCTACGTTGCGCAAGGCCTGAACCCGCGTGAATGGCCGCTGCGAGGTGGAGCGACCACGGATCGACAACAGTGCCGAGGAGCCACTGAGGTTGTCCACCAGGTTGGTCACAAAGTCGCCGTTATTGGCGAAAATCCGCATCATCGTCTGACCCAGAACAGTCTGCTGCTCGACCCAAAGTCGATCGCTGAGCATGTCGGTGTCGGCAACCAGGATCACCTCGGTGTTTGGCGCCGAGCGGGCCAGATGCCCCGGCACGCTCGCACGTTCCGGGAAGGCGCTGTCGAAGGTGCCCCGCAAACGCGCTGCCAGCACGTAATGCGCATTGTCCGGTTTGTAATTCTGCAGCAACTGGGTGGGGTCGCCGCTGGCATCCAGCACACTCTGGGCCGGCACCACTTCGGCGTCGGCGCTGCTCTGCAACAGGGGGATCAGACGCGTTTTCGCCGTTGGGGTCAGATCAAAGTGCCCGATGGTCGATACATTGATCCGCTGCAGGCTGGCCGTCACCGCATCATTGCGATTGAGTTCCTGATCGCCCAGTCCCAGCATCGCCGGGTGCTTGAAGCTGCTGCCGGCCAGCTCGATCTGCAACGAGCGACTGCGATCCAGCACAATCTTGTCCGGACTGTAACTGACTCCCCACGCCGCAAACAAACGGGGCAGATTGGAGCTCCGGCCGGCTGGCGCGGCAGCACCGCTGGCGTAGGACATACCATCGAGCTCCGCATCAGGGTCGACGAACACAACCAGGTGGCCGCCACCCAACACGTATTGGTCGATGGCGTACTGAGCGTCGGTCGACAATTGTTTCGGGTTGATCAGCAGCACGACTTTCAGTTTGTCGTCGATCTTTTCGAGCTTGTCCGCCGTGAGCATTTTCACGTCAAACAACTGTGCCAATTGCTGAATCACGGCCCACGGCTGCTCAGTCGGCGTAGCAGTGCCGTTCACTGGCAGCGAACTGACAACCCCGATCGAAGGCTTCTTCACCTGGTTCAGTTCGTACAGAAGCTTGGCGATGTCGTATTCGAGAAATGCCTCGCGTGCCGGATCAAAGAAGGCGATCGACAAGCTTTTTTCTGGCGCGTGCTCATCACCCGTATCACCATCCGTGGACATGGCACTGCCAGCCAGACCGAAAAACACCCGCTCGCCATTGCTGCCGCCGTTGGCGGCGGTCAGGCCATTCCCTTCGGCACTGGCTTCATCATCGGAATACGGGACCGGGTCAATGACCTGCAGGCGTACATGGCCATGTGATCGCGCCACCATCTCCTGCAGCATTTCGCGTACGCGCTGCTCATAGCTGCGCAGTTGCGGCAGGTCACGCGTGGCGTGGTCGGAAAAATAGAGAGTCAACCGTAGCGGCCGCTTCAGGCTGCCGACGATCTGCAGTGTCCCGGGGGTCAAGGTGTATAGATGATCTGTGGTGAGATCGATGCGCGACGCATGCAACCAACGGCTGCTCGCGACGATCAAGGGCACAAATACAAGCAGCAGAAGCAACAGGCCGAGATACAACCTGGCGCGACGACTGAGCGACAACGGCGCGTGAAAGAATGCAGGCAGACGCTGACGGGGCATGGGTCAGCGGGTCCGCTTGAGGTCGAGCAACAGCACGCCGGCGAGCAACCAGCCAATCATGCTCAACAGGAAATACAGCAGGTCACGCAAGTCCAGCACTCCTCGGGAGATCGCCTCAAAATGTCGCAGCATGGACAGGTGTGCCACCGCGTTGATGAGCCGCCTGGGCAGGGCGCCCTGGAAAAAATCCAGCACCTGCGGCTGTCCCACCAGGATCAGCAATACGCAAACCAGCGCGGTCAGGATGAAAGCCACCACCTGGCTGCGTGTCAGCGCCGAGAGACAGGCACCGATGGCAATGAAGGTGCCCGCCATCAGCCAGCTACCGAGATAACCGGCCATGATGACGCCGTTATCCGGCGCCCCCAGATAGTTGACGGTGATCCAGATCGGGAACGTCAGCGCCAGCGCCAGCCCGATGAAAAGCCATGCTGCCAGGAATTTCCCAAGCATGGCCTGCCACAAGGTCAACGGCAGGGTCAGCAGCAGCTCCAGTGTGCCGCCCTTGGCCTCTTCCGCCCACATGCGCATGGTGATCGCCGGCACCAGAATCAGGTACAGCCACGGATGCATGATGAAGAAGGGCTGCAGATCGGCCTGCCCGCGCTCGTAGAAGTCGCCGACATAGAAGGTGAGGATGCCGGCCAACACCAGGAAAATCACCAGGAAAACATATGCCACCGGAGTCACGAAATAGCTGCGCAACTCACGCCGGAGCACTGCACTGACCGGACTCATGCCTGCGCTCCCATGGCACCATCGGCACGACCGCTGCCGGTGGTGATCTGACGAAATACCTCGTCCAACCGGCCACGCTCAAGCTGGATCTCGGACACCTCGAGACCCTGCTCCCGCAACAGGGTCTCAACGGCGTCCAGAATGCGCTCGCCAGGTTTGGGAAACACGGTGATGCGCCCATCAAGCGGATCGACCTCGATCGCCGCAACCTGGGGCAAACGACCCAGCATTTCCTGCGACATGCCGCTGCCTGGCGCGCTGAAAGACACCGCGCCGTGATAGCGCGAGCGCGCCTCAAGTTCGGCTGGCGTGGCATCGGCGAGCAGCTTGCCGTGCGCGATGATCACCACGCGGTTGCACAGTGCGTGCACTTCCTCCAGCAAGTGGGTCGAGATGAGAATGGTGCGATCACGCGCCATCACGTCGATCAACTGGCGCACCGCATGTTTCTGATTGGGGTCCAGGCCATCGGTAGGCTCGTCCAGCATCAGCACCGGCGGATCGTGCAGGATGGCCTGAGCCAGACCGACCCGTCGACGCAGCCCCTTGGACAGATTGTCGATGGACACGCTGAGGACGTCCTCCAGCTGCAGTTGCTGGACCACTGCATGGAAGCGCCGGTAACCGGGATCCCGCGTGAACCCACGCATGCGCACGATGAACTGCAGGAACTCACGGACCGTCATTTCTCCGTAACTGGGCGCACCTTCAGGCAGATAGCCGAGCGCCCGCTTGGCCTTCAAAGGCTCGCGACTCACATCGTGACCACAGACGCGAGCGGTTCCCGAGGTGGGCATCAGGAACCCCGAAATCATGCGCATGGCGGTGGTCTTGCCGGCCCCGTTGGGGCCAAGCAGGCCCAGCACCTGACCGGGCTCGACACGAATGTTCAATGCGTCCACCGCCGTCAGGCTGCCATAACATCGTGTGAGTCGGTCGGTTTCGATCATGTCCGGTGATGGGCTGGGGCCTGCTGTGCAAGCAAGCGCAGTGAGAACGGCGCGGCATTGCCGCGGAGCGCCATGCAATGTACCGCAAGAACAGCATCAAGTTCGGCTTCCTGGCCCGCCAAACACGCTGCGGTGTGTCCCCAAAAGAAAAGGCCCTTCCGTCACGGAAGGGCCTTTCGATGGGCTACAGTCGCTACCCGATTACTGGGCAGCGCTGCTCGCTGCGGCCGGTGCGGCGGCCGTGCCGGACGCTGCTGGTGCGTCGCTGTCATCAGGCTGCGGCTGCGGAATGCCGGCTGCCTGCTCGGGAGTCTGCGGCGGCGCGTCGCTCAACGGCAGGTAGACCTCGTACTTCGCATAGCTGGTGATGTTGCCACCAGCGTCCTTCACTTCCGGCTTGGCCAGCACGTCGTAAGCGCGATTGACCACGTCATCGAACTTGTAACCATGGGTCTGCGCGTAAGCCTTCAGCATGTCGCGGGTCTGCGGTACGCCGGCGAAGGTGCCGTTCCAGACGCCCTCGAGGGCCGACCCACCAAACGCCAGGGTAGCGCGCACATTGCCGTCGATGACCAGACGACCATAGCGATCGCGACTGCCGGCGGCGAGATTCACGTCGGTGCTGGCCGCCGCCGCGGTGCCGGCTTCTGCCGGAGCCGCCGACGCATCGAGCGAAGGCGGGGTCGCCGCCGTCAGCTGCTCACTCTGACCATTGACGGTCAGCGTGCTGGAATCAATCGGCAGCGCCACATCGAAGCTGTAGGTCTGGTCACCGTAGTTGGTGGTGATCAGGATGCGCGAGCCGGTCACATTCACGCCCAGCTTCTTGGCAGCCGCCTGGATCTCGGTGGTCGCCTTGTTGACTGCGTCGTCGAGACCATCCAGACCATCCTTGCGGGCGATCGAGGTCGACACCAGCAGCAACGGCGTCGGCTGGGTCTGCTTGATGTACGGAACCAGCGGGCTGTAGTCGATGTTCGGAACGCCTGCCAGCACGTTCTGCAGGTTGTTCAGGCTGACCTGGATGAACGTATCCGGATCACCATGGATATAAAGATTGGCGAAGCGATTGACCAGGTTCCAGCCATAGGAAACGTCGTAAGACCAGGTCACCTCGGTCAGCTGGCCGCGGCTACCCTTGCGCGCCAGATCCAGCGTGAAATGCTTGTCCAGGCCGCGCCAGCTGTTGTCCAGATTCCAGACAATGGTCGCTTCCTTGGTATTGCCGTCGATCTTGTCGAAGTCCGGCGTGGCGCTGGCGATGGTCAGGCCACCGTTGCCCAGCTTGGCATCGCTGCTCTGCCAGCTGATTTCCGAACCGGGGCCGAAGGCCTTGCCGGAAAGCTTGAACTGCACCGAGGGATCCAGCGCACGCAGCACCGAGTAGTCCGGCAGACGGCGCAGATTGTCTACCACGTCATAGACCTGGCGCATATCCTTGCCGATCACCAACTGGCGCTCCACATGACCGCTACCGGGCATGACCACAGCTGCCAGGACACCGAGTGCGACCACGATGACCAGTGCAACAAGAAATTCAAAGACACGCATCATTCCAGAGTTCTCCGAAGCGTCTTTACGCCAAACCTAAAAGTGTCGCCCCTGTCGCCGCGAGGGCTTGCCCATTGGGCCTGACAGGGGGTCGGCAAACGCCGAAGCTACGGATGTTACTTGCTCGCGCGCTGGAACGCTATCTGCATGGCACAACCCCGAAAGGCACCGCAGGAAGGCCCCCGCAACCGCAGAAATGGGAGCCGCCGGCCGGACTCAGACTATCCCCATCTCGAGTGCCTTCAGCACCGCCCGCGTGCGGTCGCGAACGCCCAACTTGGAGAGGATGTTGGACACGTGGTTCTTGACGGTACCCTCGGCCACTTTCAGCGAATTGGCGATTTCCTTGTTGCTGTAACCACCGGAAAGCAGACGCAGGATCTCGGTCTCGCGCTCGGTCAGTGGATCAGGCTGCTCCAGACTGGTGAACTGGTTCTGCATCCGTGCCACGCCGGCCATCAGACGCTGGGTGACCATCGGTGCGACCAGGGACCCGCCTGCAGCCACCGAACGCACCGCCTCAACCAGTTGTTCCAGCGAGACGTCCTTCAGCAGGTACCCGCGCGCGCCAGCCTTGAGCCCCTGCAGCACCAGCTGATCATCATCGAACGTGGTGAGGATGATGGTCGGTGGCAATTCGTTGCGGGCAGACAGCGCCTGCAGCACTTCCAGACCGCTCATGTTCGGCATGCGCAGGTCCAGCAGGACCACGTCGGGCTTGATCCGCGGGATGTCCTGCACCGCCTGCGCGCCATCGGCACATTCCGCCACCACGCGGATATCTTCGGACAGGTCCAGCAGTGAGCGAACACCTTGCCGTACCAGATTCTGGTCGTCGACGAGACAAACGGAAATCATCGCGAATCCTCGGGAAAACTTGAATCAGGAGTGTGGAGTTGCCAAAACGATGCAGCACGAGCACAAGGCGCATGCCGGTCGAGACGCAACATTACGACACATTCAGGGCGGGCGGTTCAAATCGGGATGGCGCGTGTGCCAGGGCCGTCTGCTCACCCAGCGGCAGTCGCACGGTGAGCCCGAATCCCCGGCTCAAGCCCGTATCCAGGGTCAGGCTGCCACCGAATTCGGCCAGC
This sequence comes from Lysobacterales bacterium, assembly GCA_038215995.1. GTDB lineage: Bacteria > Pseudomonadota > Gammaproteobacteria > Xanthomonadales > Rhodanobacteraceae > Rhodanobacter. The sequence continues at coordinate 6,693 of JBBQQL010000044.1, read as the reverse complement.
CGTTCGCGCATGCCGGCCAGACCATTGCCCGGCACGACGTGATCTGCACCACGCCCGTCGTCACGCGCATGCAGACCGAGCAGACTCGCTTCGGCATAGGCGAAATTGAGCCAGAGATTGCGCGCGCCGGCGTGCTTGGCCGTATTGGTGATGATTTCCTGGGCGCAGCGCAGCAACACCTGGGCACGACGCGGGTCCTCCACGCTGAACCGTGGCGGCATCACCACGTGCACGCTCAACCCGGGAACTCCGTCGACAAGGCTGTTCAAGGCCTGGGTCAGGTCGATGGCGTCGTCCTGGCGCAATTCACTGACCACCTCCCGCACATCGGCCAGCAGATGCCGCGCGGTGCTCTGGGCGCTGCGCACATGGGTCGAAGCAGGCTCACTGCTGAGGTGGCTGGCTACTTCCAGATTCAGGCTAAGCGCGGTCAGATGATGACCGATCAGGTCATGCAGGTCGCGCGCAATGCGCATGCGCTCGGCGATACGACTGGACTCGGCCAGCAGCGCCCGGGTGGCGCGCAGCTCCGAGTTCAGCCGACGCTGCGCTTCGCGCTGCTCGGCCTGCTGGCTGGCCACCAGCGAGGCCACGAAACCCATGGCCGCAAAACCCATGTAAATCGAGGCCTGCAGCAAGGCGAGCGTGATGCTGTAGTTCAGCTCGGGGAACGTGGCAAAGACGGCGGCCAACGCCAGGTTCCACAGCACCAGCCAGACCACGCTCAACCAGAACGGCATCAGCCAGGGCATCACCACCGAGGCAACCACCATCAAGATTGCTGAAAGACCGCTATGGCTGTACCAGCCAACCGCCAGCGAGCATACGGTCATCAGCGCCACACCCACCATACGGCTGCCGAGGTAACGCTTGGACCCAAGGTTGCTGGTCAGCAACAGATACAACACGCCAAACAGCAAGTAGGAGAGAGTCCACAGCAGCAGCGCGAAATTCGGTCTGCGCAGAAGGTCCAGCCGTTCCACCGCCCACGTCGTGATCAGTGGCGTACCCGAGCACAGGTAGGCGAACAGACCCGTCAGGCGCAGCAGACGAATATGATTGAAATTGGACCATGACATGGCCGCATCATTGGGCGTGCTGGCATTTCGCGCAATGCGCGAGAAGTCATGCACCGTTCCCGGGCACCTGGTTCAGCCGCGGTTTTACGAAGCTTTTACAAGTGCCGCGGCGGATGTACCGGCCATGGCTGCAATGCCATAATGCGTCATTGCGCGAGCCTGCCCCATCGGCCTCGTCCCTGTATCCACCATTGCGGAGCAAAGAATGGCCCTTGCCATCCGCGACGTGCGCGAGCAAGACCTGGATGCCGTGCTGGCGCTGAACAACGCCGCTGGCCGATCCATCCTCGCCCTCGACACCAGTCACCTGCGTTATTTTTTCGAGCACGCCGAGTATTTCCGCGTGGCCGAAATCGACGGTCATCTGGCGGGTTTCCTGATCGCCCTGCGCGAGGGAGCCCACTACGACAGCCCCAACTATCGCTGGTTCTCCGACCACTATTCGCAGTTCGTCTACATTGACCGCATCGTCATTGCAAACACCTATCGTCGCCACGGTCTTGGCCGCATTTTCTATTGCGACGTGCACAGCTATGCCGAGGTCCGCGTGCCCCTGCTCACTTGTGAGGTTTTCCTGGAGCCACGCAACGATGTCGTCGTGTTGTTCCACGGCACCTACGGCTTTCAGGAAGTCGATCAGCAGCAAATGGGCACCGATGGACCGAAGGTGAGCCTGCTGGCCAGGGATCTGGCCAGCTACGGTTACGTACGCGAGACCTGGCTGGATCACGGCGGCCTGCCCGACGTGCCCTGGCTGGCCGAACGTCTGCGCAAGGTGACTGCTGAACCCGGCCAGCAAAAGATTGCCGGAGAACAGCATCCATGAGTGTTCAGATGGATAGTTCCGATGCGTGCGACCTGCGCTTTGGCCAGGTCGGCATGGCGTGCGTTCGCGTCCGCCGGGTGGATGCTGCCGCACTGTGCGACGAGCTGGAGCGGCGTGTACGCGCCGCGCCGCAAATGTTCTCCCGTGCAGCGGTCGTGCTGGATCTGAGCCACTTGCTAGACCTGCCCGACGACGGCACCGTGGACGCGCTGCTGGAAGCGGTCCGTAGTGCCGGCATGTTGCCGGTGGGCATTGCCTATGGCACCAGCGAAACCGAAGCGCTGGCCAAGCGCATGGGTTTGCCACTGATCGCCAAGTTCCGCGCAGCGTACGAGCCGGCCGCCAGCACCGCCAGCGTGGCCGACATCGCCGCCCGTGCCGAGCCCGCCGCACCGACCCAGCGCGAACCGATTCTCTCATCGCCAGCACCCGGCAGTGGGCAGGGAGCCCAGCATCACGTCGGCTCGGTGCGCTCGGGCCAGCAGGTCTATGCGCGCGACCGCGACCTTATCGTCACCGGCGCCATCGCCAATGGCGCCGAGGTCATCGCCGATGGCAACATCCATGTTTATGGCGGACTTCGCGGCCGCGCCATGGCCGGCGCCCAGGGGGACGAAAAGGCGCGCATCTTCGTCTCCGATTTTCGTGCCGAACTGGTTGCCATCGCCGGTCACTACCGCGTTTTCGAGAAAATTCCTGACGACCTCGAAGGCCAGTCCGTGCAATGCTGGCTCGATGGCGAAAAACTGTTGATCGCCAAGCTGTGATCACCCACAACAAGAACAATCATGCGGAGATGGGCCCTTGACTGCTGAGATTATCGTTGTCACTTCCGGCAAAGGCGGCGTCGGCAAGACGACGACCAGCGCCTCGCTTGCCACCGGCTTGGCCATGGCCGGAAAAAAGGTAGCCGTGATCGACTTTGACGTCGGCCTGCGCAACCTGGACCTGATCATGGGCTGCGAGCGGCGCGTGGTGTACGACTTCATCAACGTCGTGCACGGCGAAGCCACGCTGAAGCAGTCGCTGATCAAGGACAAGCGCCACGACAATCTGTACGTGCTGGCCGCCAGCCAGACGCGTGACAAGGATGCCTTGACCCAGGAAGGCGTCGAAAAGGTGCTTGAAGGCCTTTCCGAAGAGGGTTTCGACTACGTGGTGTGTGACTCGCCGGCCGGCATCGAGAAAGGCGCTCACCTGGCGATGTACTTCGCCGACCACGCCGTGGTGGTGGTCAATCCGGAAGTTTCCTCGGTACGCGACTCCGACCGCATTCTGGGCCTGCTCGCCAGCAAGACCCGACGCGCGGAGCGCGGTGAAACGCCGATCACCCAGCACCTGTTGCTGACTCGTTACAACCCGGCCCGCGTCGCCATCGGCGAGATGCTCAGCGTGAAGGACGTCGAGGAAATCCTCGGTATCGAGGTGGTAGGCGTGATTCCGGAGTCGGAGAACGTGCTGACGGCCTCCAACAACGGCATCCCGGTGATCGTCGACGTCAACTCGAACGCCGGCCAGGCCTACAGCGACACCGTAGCCCGCATTCTCGGTGAGGAGCGCCCGCTGCGCTTCATCGATGTGCCCAAGAAGGGCTTTCTCCAGCGCGTTTTCGGAGGTTGATCACGATGGGTATTCTTGATTTCCTGAAGCGCAAGCCCGAGGCCACTGCCAACGTGGCACGCGAGCGCCTGCGCATCATCGTCGCGCAGGAGCGCTCCACCCGTGGCGCGCCTGACTACCTGCCCATGATGCGCAACGAACTGCTCGAAGTGATCAAGAAATACATCCACGTCGACCTCGATGCGATCAACATCAACTTCGAGCGCGACAGTGGTCACGAGATCCTCGAGCTTTCCGTCACGCTGCCTGATGCCAGACCGACACCCAAGGACTCAGCCCACACGGGCTGACCCCACGCCAGCCATCCGGCAGGCGCCCCGCCCGGGTGACCTCGCGTTACCCGGGCGCTGCTTTTACGACTTCCTGCACGGCGCCACCGGCGCATTCCCATGCGAACTGAATCAGGCCATCCAGCCGTCACCCACGACCCAGCCAGCAACGTCATGCGCCTGGCGGATATCGGCTTCGACGCACCGACTGCCCTGCTTGCCGGATTTGGGCTGAGTCTGCAGCGGGTCGAAATCCCGCAACCGATTCCAGGCAGTTTCTGGGGCGACGAGGAGGCCGGCATCATCGGCAGCACGGTCTATGCGCGCGATGACACGCCCGTCCACTCGCTGCTGCATGAGGCGGGACACCTGATCGTGCTGCCTCCGGAACGGCGGATTGAGGTACACACCGACGCCACCGACTCGATCGAGGAAGAGGACGCCACCTGCTATCTGCAAATCGTGCTGGCGGAACGTCTGCCCGGGGTCGGCAGCGAGCGGTTGATGGCTGACATGGACGCATGGGGGTATTCGTTCCGACTCGGTTCCACTCGCGCATGGTTCGAGCGCGATGCCGACGAAGCTGCCCGATTCCTTGCGCAGCGCGGGCTGATTTAGTCCCGCATGCCCGTTTCAGGCACTGGCCGGCACGGCAACCTGGCCCTACAGTGGAGCCGGAATCCACCCCGCCAATAGCGCGCAGGAGGGCAACATGGCCAGCCGCCGGCTGGTGCTGCTTTTCGATGGCACCTGGAACAAGCCCGAGTCAGGCACGAATGTGGAGCGGCTGCGACGATTGATCACTCCGCGCGACCTTGCGGGGGTCGAGCAGCGGGTGAACTACATCCCTGGTGTCGGGGTGACCGCCGGGCTTGCCCACCTGCTCGGGGGTGCCTTTGGCTACGGCCTGTCCGGCCATGTGATGGAAGGCTACCGCTGGCTCTGCGAAACATGGCAACCAGGCGACGATATCTTCCTGTTCGGCTTCAGCCGCGGCGCCTATACCGCGCGCAGCCTGGGCGGAATGATCCGCAAGTGCGGTCTACTCCGCCACGATGCCGTCGGCACGGTCGGCAAGGCCGAGGTTTCCGACGCCTACGACTTTTATCGGGAGCTGGACAGCAAGCCCGATGACGCCATCGCCCGGGATTTCCGCGCTGGCCACTCGGTCCAGGTCGACATCCATTTCATCGGCGTGTGGGACACGGTGGGTGCGCTGGGCATTCCCGACACCGCGGCGTGGTTTCCGTATGCGCGCTCGCGTTACCAGTTCCACGACACCGAGCTGAGCAAGATTGTGAAGCATGCCTATCAGGCGCTGGCACTGGACGAGCATCGGGCCGACTTCCAGCCAGCCATCTGGACACGCAACCCGAACACCATCAAGCCCGGCGAAAACCTCACCTCGAAGAAAGTCGAACAGGTCGATATCGAGCAACGCTGGTTCATCGGCGCACACGCGGATGTCGGCGGTGGCAATGACCGTGACGGCAGCGGCCGCAAGCCCGATTCCCTGCCCGACCTGCCGCTGGCGTGGCTGCAGTACAAGGCAATCGATGCCGGCCTCGCCTTTAGTGAACAGCTGGAGCCGGCAGACGATGCCTGGCGCGGTGTTCCGCGCAATTCCTACGCCGAGTTCATGTACGGCATCTACAAGGAATTCAAGTCCGCTTTCGACCGCCAGGTAGGCCGCGGCGTCAACGAGACGATCGACGACTCGGTCTGGCGCCGCTGGCTCGCCGACAATGGCTACCGCTCACCCAGTCTGGTCAATGCGCTGGCTCGCGGCACCGTGATGCTGTCGGTTGAATCCAAAAGCCTGGATACCGTGATTGACCTCGCGCCGCCCGGCACCCCAGCTTGAATCACCGCGCCATCGCTCAGCGCGGCTCGACGATCTCGGTCTGCATCACCACGCCGGCGTCCTGATTCTCCAGCGAAAGCTCCAGCGAGCGGCGCGTGATGCTGCCGTAGCGCCACCAGGCCAGCGCCCCGCATACCGTCAACGCCGACGCGCCCAGCGCCAGGGGAAGCATGTTGGCGGACAGCAGGGGGGACAGCACGCCCGCCACCACGCTGCAGACAAGCAGGCTGGCAAACGCCTGCACCGAGGAGATGCCGCCGCGCTGATGCGGAAAGCGATCGAGCAGCAACAAAGTGAGCGTAGGAAATGCCAGTTGCACGCCGACGCCATGCACGATCAGCGGCAGCACCGACCACGGCAACCGCGCCTGCGGGAACACCAGCGCCAGCAGCAAATGCAACGCACAGGCCAGCAACAGGGCGGCGTAGCCCACGTTCAGGGTGAGCCTGACACTGGCCCGTCCGGCCATCCGGCCCGACAACCACGCCCCACCGACCAGCCCGATCACCACCGGAATGAACAGCCAGGGAAAACCCTGCGCCGACAAATGAAGCAGGTTGCGCACGATTTGTGGCGCCGAGGAAATATAGAGAAACAATCCGGCAAAGTTGACCGAGCTGGAGATCAGCAGCGGCCAGAACACCCGGTCGCGGCCAAACGAGGCATAGCTCGCCAGCAGGTGCCGCGGGGCAAAGACGGTGCGGCGCTCCGGCGGGTGGGTTTCCTCCAGCAGGAGGTACAGGGCCAGCGACAGCAGCGCGGTGAACCCGGTGAGCACCCAGAAGATGCCGTGCCAGCCACTGAAGGAAAGCAGTTGCGCACCCACCATCGGTGCGATCACCGGCGCTACCCCGAAAATCATCATCACCCGCGACATCATTTGCTGCGCCGCCGCACCCTGCAGGCTGTCACGGATCAGTGCGCGCCCGACTACCAGTCCGGCACCGGCGCACATGCCTTGCAGACCACGACAGGCCAGCAGCATGGCGAACGAGGTCGACATGGCAGCGCCGACCGAGGCCAGCGCGTAGACCA
>JBBQQL010000043.1:0-25895 GCA_038215995.1 Lysobacterales bacterium | reverse complement strand
TACGGCTGGGGCGTGAAGCATTGGTCAGGCGATGGTCAACTACACGCTTGAGCGAACTCATTGATCAGCTGCGACACCCAAGCCCACAACTGCTCGATCAACTGGGTGTGCCAGCATGAAATTCGTGGGGAAACCTCAGGCTCTGACCCAGTTAGCTCAGTTAGCTCGCAGTGTCCTGATGTTGCTGCTGTCCTTGCTGCTGGTCCTGATGGCTCGTACAGCCGGTTAACGCCACCAGGATCAGCCCCAGCGCACCAATAGCTCTTACTGAAAATAAACGACTCAACATATACATCCCTGTCCTTTTGCGATCCAACGCTGATAAATCCTGCTAACGCTTTGAAGAAAATAGCAAACGTAAAACAAAGGGGGCGGACGCAATTAAGACGGTTTAATTGCCTCCGTCCCCTTTGCGTCTCAGCCTCCGTCCCCTTTGCGCCCGTCCTTATCTGCAAACACCGGCGCATCCTCGACAACAGTCAAGATTTCTAGCGGCAAGTCTCCCGGATATTTCTCGTCAAGAAGAGCAACCATAGTATTTACCAAATAAACTGCATCTAGCTCAATTGAGTTTAGATTTCTATGCCTTATACGTGGCACTCGGTGGAGACGATGCAATGGATTTCCACAAGTCACGAAATTCGTATCTCGTACCGCACCCCAGTGGCAATGAACAAATGTTGATGACCAGTCGTAGTATTTGTCATACAGATCTTTACAGTCGCTTTCAGTAGCAAGCTTCCTTAGATTGCTGTTAACCCAATGGCCAACATTTATATCAAGAAATTCTTGCCACCTGTCTTCATTAGATATTGCGTGAAGCATGTCCTCGTCGATGAACGACGGCAAATCCCCCTCTATCTCTTGAGCTTTTAGAAAGGCAAGTTTTGCTTGGCCAGCACCATAGACTCTGTAGGACACCCACAGGTCATCTTTATCCATCTTGAAGAGGTAATTAAGAGTAATACACGCCTCCACCAAGGACCTCAAGGCGAGTCGCCCAAGCAACCCCATTTGAACTCGATGAGCCTCTACCTCTTCGATGATTGACAGTGTATACAGTACCAGTCCAAACGACGAATCTAGGCGCGCGTCAACCTTGCTCACCTTTATGCATTGAAAGAACCTTGCTATGACTTGATCGCGAAGTTTGTAAAGTGATTCTGCATTTATAACCGGCGAAGGGAAGCGCCTATCTTCATCAGGGGACGGCCCCATGCAAAGCGTCTTTTCAAAAGCCTCTGCCCAGAACCTTGCAATCCATTCTGACGGCGGCGAACGACGAGCCATAATTTCCATAGATCGAATGAATGGACGAACACTGCGCATATCACCGTGGTCTGGATATAGTCGCATGCACTCTATTCGATCAGCCATAGACTCGGGAAAGTGCACGATCCCCGAAATCATGGGAACAATCATCTTAAACCAACGGATGTCCGTTGACGCCTCGGACTGGTGATCGAGCACGCCAGCAACCGCGGCCCCTAAAGCTCGCCATTCTTCTTCTTCGTCTTCCGAAGCCAAATGCCGCTTCCAGCGATCCAATCTCGGAAGAGAGTCAATCAGAACAAGAGGACGCAATGCAGCTACCGCCTCTGGAAAGGAAAGAACAACTGACATGAAGTCTTCATATCTCTCTTCCGATACTTCGGACAAAGTCGTGTGGTCAACAGTCTTAGTGAAATTTATTCCCGGCTCTTCATCCTGGCTTTCTTGCCCATCCTTTTCTTCTTCACCTCTAACTAAAAACCACTCTCTACATGTTTTGGCCACGAGCCTAAAGCAAGCAAGGTAGGTTTTTCGATCTAAGCCGCCGGTCAGAAGCACAGCCCACAGCATCTCGGGCATATGGTCATCCATCCAAGAGGTTGGCGACATCTTGGGCATGCGATTAAGAGGTGGCGACAGCTTATTCCCGTCCCGGTAATGCTGGTCTATCCCGCTAATATTGTGATTAGCGTAAGGCGAGTTCGCCCGGCGGTGTTTCTTGTCACGCTTTTTCTTTCCCCTATTACCACTCATGCTATTTCCCGATCTGTTTAGGATGGTCAGACGGTTGATTAGGCGAGTTGCGCTCATGCTGATTATTGCAGATGTTTACTCGGTCCATGCGGCGAGTTTGCTCGATCAAGACGTAACGGATCATCACGCAGGCAATTGGGCACGCTCTAGGTGTGACGCCAGCCTTGCGGTACGCCATCGCGCTGTGCGGTGGCACTACCGTAAGGAGCGTCATCATGTCCCTGCAGCCGAAGGGGTCAGGTTCACTTACCTCAAACCACCACCAACACCTTCCGCACCGTCTGAAAACCTCAGGGACGGAGGAAGTTAAATCCCCCACCTACGCCGCCCGAATCACAAACTCACTAGCCGTGACCACCGGCCGCACCGTCCGCAACTTCCGCTGCATCTCCACCAGTCCATAGCGCTCCATCGTCTTGAGCGTCCGCGAAAGGTTGCTGGGCGCGCGCCCGGTGAACTCCGCGAGCTGGCTCAGTGATTCGGGCTTCTGCTCCCTGATCACGCGCAACAACGCCCGGTTGTCATCGGACAACACCTCGGCCAGCGAGCGCATGGAGGTGAACCAGATCTTTGGCTCGTTGGGGCGTGGCTGATGGTCGCCACGTGCGATGGCCAGTGCGCGGGCACGGATGGCTTGCTGGGATGCGATGCCGATGACCAGTTTCTTCATGACTTCGATTCCTCGATAACCCGGTCGACTTCGTTGAAGAAATCCTCCAGCAGTTGCTGCGGGCTGGTGAATTCGTACGGTACGCCCTTGTCACGGACATGACGATGGCGATGGTCGTAGGCATGCCGCCGACCTGCATAACGCTTGCGCTTGGGTGCCTTGACGGCATGCGCATTGTCGTAGCCGAGTAAGCGCGTGCCGTAGCGATCATGCAATGTCAGCGCGTAGCGCATGCCGTGCGGCACATGCTCATTCGCCTCCACCCGCCACGCCTCGATCTTGATCCAGAAACCGTTGCCCTGGTCGTAGATCTCGCCGTTGAGCAACAGCAGTGTTTCCAACCCCACGTCGTCCGTTGACATGACTATATATCATCCGATGATAAATTTACTGAAGCACCCGGGGCATGGTGAGTGCCCAGGGACTCGCGGGGAACTGACCGGTCACACCATCGGCAACTTCAACCCCTGCTCCTTCGCACACTCAATCGCCACCTCATACCCCGCATCCGCATGCCGCATGACGCCTGAGGCAGGATCGTTCCACAACACCCGCGCAATCCGCTCATCCGCTTCCCTCGTCCCATCGCAAACAATCACCACCCCCGAATGCTGCGAATACCCCATCCCCACCCCACCGCCATGATGCAGCGACACCCAAGTCGCCCCACCCGCCACATTCAACATCGCATTCAGCAACGGCCAATCGGAAACCGCATCCGAACCATCCTTCATCGCCTCGGTCTCGCGATTCGGTGACGCCACCGACCCCGAATCCAGGTGATCGCGCCCGATCACCACCGGCGCCTTCAATTCTCCATTGCGCACCATCTCGTTGAACGCCAGCCCCAGCTTGTCGCGCAGCCCCAGCCCGACCCAGCAGATCCGCGCCGGCAGGCCCTGAAAGCTGATGCGCTCTTTCGCCATGTCGAGCCAGCGATGCAGGTGCTCGTCGTCGGGAATGAGTTCCTTGACCTTCGCGTCGGTCTTGTAGATGTCTTCCGGATCACCCGACAGCGCCACCCAGCGGAACGGCCCGACGCCGCGGCAGAACAGCGGGCGCACGTAGGCAGGCACGAAGCCGGGGAACGCAAACGCGTTGGTGAGGCCTTCGTCCTTGGCCATCTGGCGGATGTTGTTGCCGTAGTCGAAGGTGGGGATGCCCTGGGCGTGGAAGGCCAGCATCGCCTCGACGTGGATCTTCATCGAGTGCTTGGCCGCGTCGCGAGTGCCTTCGGGGTCGGCCTTGCGGCGCTCGAACCACTGCTCGACCGTCCAGCCTTGCGGCAGGTAGCCGTTGACCGGATCGTGCGCGCTGGTCTGATCGGTGACGGCGTCGGGCCGCACGCCGCGCTTGACCAGCTCGGGCAGGATGTCGGCGGCGTTGCCGAGCAAGGCGATGGATTTCGCTTCGCCGGCGTCGGTGTATTTCTTGATGCGTGCCAGCGCGTCGTCGAGGTCGCTGGCCTGCTCGTCGACGTAGCGAGTCTTCAGGCGCATATCGATGCGGCTCTGCTGGCATTCGATGTTGAGGCTGCAGGCACCGGCCAGGCTGGCAGCCAGCGGCTGCGCGCCGCCCATGCCGCCCAGACCCGCCGTCAGGATCCACTTGCCCGTAAGGTCGCCGCCGTAGTGCTGGCGGCCCATCTCGACGAAGGTTTCGTAGGTGCCCTGCACGATGCCCTGCGAGCCGATGTAGATCCAGCTGCCGGCGGTCATCTGGCCGTACATCATCAGGCCTTTCTTATCGAGCTCGTTGAAGTGCTCCCAGGTGGCCCAGTGCGGCACCAGGTTGGAGTTGGCGATCAGTACGCGCGGCGCGTCCTTGTGCGTGCGGAACACGCCGACCGGCTTGCCCGACTGCACCAGCAGGGTCTCGTCGTCGTTCAACTCGCGCAGCGATTTCAGGATCGCGTCGAAGCACTCCCAGTTGCGCGCGGCGCGACCGATGCCGCCGTACACCACCAGTTCGGCCGGGTTCTCCGCCACCTCCGGATCGAGGTTGTTCTGCAGCATGCGGAACGGCGCCTCGCTGAGCCAGCTCTTGCAGGAAAGCTCGCTGCCGCGCGGCGCGCGGATGCTGCGGGTGGTGTCGATGCGGGTAGGTGCGTTCATGGACCAAGGGCTCCGGTGGGACAATCGACCGAGTATAGGACAGCCCTCGCCCGGCCCCGGCCTGCGCCGGCGGCTCGATCAGGCTCTAGACGCGAGCCGGGGCCGCGCGGAGAATATTCTTCGCCGACCCTGGTAACCGCACGCCGACGCGGAACGAACAAGCAGCCACAAGGAGTGCGACCCGCACCTGATGCCCGAGGCGATCCCCACGCCTCACCGACAAGGAATTGACCATGCATGATCCCGCCCCCACTGCAGCATCGGGCTCGACGCGGCCACGCCGTATCGGCTCCTGGGTTCTGATCGCCGCCGTACTGGCCGCCACAGCGGGTGCATTCGGTTATGTCGGCGGCTGGCTGACACCGCAACGGTTGACTCCAGCCAAACTGGTGAACCAGTTGCAGAGCGACGCCGGCATCTATCCGGGCTACCGGCGCAACCATGCCAAGGGCGTATGCGTCAGCGGCTATTTCGACAGCAACGGCCAGGCACAGCCTTATTCCGATGCGCAGGTGTTCGCGCCGGGTCGCACGCCGCTGGTCGGCCGTTTCGCGATCCCCGGCGGCAACCCGTATGCACCAGACAGCAGCGTGCCGATCCGCAGCATGGCGTTGCGCCTCACCGAGCCCAACGGCCAGCAGTGGCGCACCGGCATGAACAGCATGCCGGTGTTTCCGGTGGCCACGCCGCAGGCGTTCTACGCGCTGTTGCAGGCACAGCAGCCGGACCCGGCCAGCGGCAAGCCGGACCCAGCCAAGCTCAAGGCGTTCTTCGCCGCGCATCCGGAAACGGCAGCGTTCCGCGCCTGGGCGAAGACGGCCAAACCGTCGGCCAGCTATGCCACCGACAGCTACTACAGCCTCAATGCGTTCGTCTTCGTCGATGGCAGCGGCAAGCGCCAGCCGGTGCGTTGGCGGATGGTGCCGGAAGCCACCGACGCCGCAGGCGACGTGGCCCCGGCCGCAGCAGACTATCTCGATGCCGACCTCAACCAGCGGCTGGCCCGCGGGCCACTGCGCTGGCATCTGCTGGTGACGCTGGCCACCGCGGGCGACGCCACCAACGACGCCACCAAGGTGTGGCCCACCGACCGCCCCACGGTGGATGCGGGCACCCTGGTGCTCGAGCACGCCGAGCCTCAGCAAAGCGGTCCCTGCCGCGACATCAACTACGACCCGCTGGTGCTGCCCGCCGGGATCGAGGGGTCCGACGACCCGCTGCTGCCGGCACGCTCGGCGGCGTATGCCGATTCGTACCTGCGCCGCACCAGCGAGGAAGCCCATCTGCCCGGCACCGCCCGCACCACGCCGGAGAGCGCACGATGAAAACCGCGACCAGCTTCACCCTGACCGCCCGCGTGCTGCACTGGCTGATGGCGGCGCTGATCCTGGCGATGCTGTTTATCGGCGTCGGCATGGTCGCGTCGGTATCCGCCCGCCACGACTGGCTGCTGCGCATCCACAAGCCGCTGGGCATCGCGATCCTGATTCTGGCGGTGGTGCGCCTGACGGTGCGTCTGCGCCACCCGCCACCGGCGCTGCCAGCCGATTTGCCAGCAGTGCAGAAACTGGCGGCGCATGCCTCGCACTGGATGCTGTATGTCCTGATGCTGGCGATGCCGCTGATCGGCTGGGCGATGTTGTCGGCCGGCGGCTATCCGGTGATGCTGGGTGAGTCGTTGCGCCTGCCGCCGATCTTTCCGACCAACCCCATGGCATTTGCCGTACTGCGCCACCTGCACGGCTGGCTCGCCCTGCTGTTGCTGTTGACGTTTCTCGCGCATATGGGCGCGGCGCTGTACCACGGCCTGATTCGCCGCGACGGGGTGCTGTCGAGCATGCTCCGCCGCCACGTGGCAACGCTGCCGCCGGAAGCCAGTGAGCCCGCCACGGCGGAGCCGATCCCCCGGAACGAGGCTGCCGTCGAGAACGCCGCGCCGACTGCGCCGAACGACGCGTCAGAACCAGGCGCCGTGCCCGCGGAGCCGGACGAGACGACGGCACCATCCGCATCGGTAGAATCACCGTTGCCGACGATCAGGTAGCCCCTGGCCGGTGCTGGTCAATCGCCCGCCAAATGCATCACTGCACTTGGGGGCCGATGGCTATCCCGTGGGCAGACCGCGGCAGCAAGGTCAAACGCAGCATGGGGCAATGCACCCAGTCTGCCCACCGGCATGGCTGTCCGAAAACGGCGAGTACACCACCTGGCGCGGTGCTAGCCTGCGCGCATGCCCGAAACCCACGCCAGCGCCCTGCCCGATCACCGTGTCTGCGAACAGGCGCGGCTGAGCCGCGATGCGCGCTTCGACGGCCTGTTCTTCACCGCGGTCACCAGCACGAAGGTCTATTGCCGCCCGGTGTGCCCGGCACCGGCGCCGAAACCGGCGAACGTGCGCTACTACGCCAGCGCGGCGGCAGCCGAAGCAGCCGGCTTTCGCCCGTGCCTGCGCTGCCGGCCGGAGCTGGCGCCGGGCAACCCGGCGTGGCGCCATGGCGAGCAACTGGTGTCGCGTACGCTGAAACTGATTGATGCCGGCGCGCTGGCGGAACAATCGCTGGAGCAGCTCGCGACGCGCGTGGGTGTGAGCTCGCGCCAACTGCGGCGGCTGTTTGTGGAACATCTCGGCGTGCCGCCGATCGACGTGCACACCACGCGCCGGCTGTTGTTCGCGAAGCAGTTGCTGACCGAGACCGCGCTGCCGGTGACCGAGGTGGCGCTGGCCTCGGGCTTCGCCAGCCTGCGCCGATTCAATGCAGCGTTCGCGCAGGCGAACCGGATGCCACCGCGCGAATTGCGCCGGCAGCCGCGCGCACTGCTCGGCGAGGGCTTGATCCTGCGACTGGGCTATCGACCGCCGTACGACTTTGATGCGCTGCTGGCATTTCTGCGCACCCGCGCCCTGCCCGACGTGGAGCTGGTCGACGAGCAGGCGTATGCACGCGTATTCGGCCGTGCGGACGCGCCCGGCTGGTTGCGCCTGAGCCGCTGGCCGGCAGGCGAGCATGCGCTGCGGCTGGAACTGCACGGCGCCACGCCGACCCAGTTGCTGCCGCTGGTGACGACCTTGCGGCGCATGTTCGACCTCGATGCAGAGCCGCAGGCGATCGCCGCCACGCTCGGTGCCACTGGCGTGCTGAAGCCGCTGTTGCGATTGCGACCGGGGCTGCGCCTGCCCGGTGGCTGGGACGGTTTCGAGATCGCGGTGCGTGCGGTGCTGGGCCAGCAGGTAAGCGTGGCTGCTGCGCGCACACTGGCGACACGCATCGTGCAGCGTTACGGCGAGCCGTTGACTGCGCCGCCGATGCCGGGGCTGGAGCGTTTGTTTCCGACTCCGGCGCAACTGGCCGATGCGGACCTGCGCGAGATCGGCGTGACCACGGCACGGGCCGCCACCATCCGCGGCATCGCGCAGGCGCTGCTGGAGGGTCGGGTGGACTTTCGCACCGAGCAGTCGATGGACGAGTTCGTCGCGCGTTGGGTGGCCTTGCCCGGCATCGGCGAATGGACCGCGCACTACATCGCGATGCGCGCACTGAGTCACCCGGATGCATTCCCCGCGGCCGATCTGATCCTGCGCCGGGTGGCCGCCGGCGACGGGCCCGAGTTGAGCACGAAGGCGCTGACCGCGCTGGCGGAAAGCTGGCGGCCGTGGCGCGCGTATGCGGTGATGCATCTGTGGCGCCATGCCAGCGATGCCGCACCGCTGCAACGGAGCAAAACATGAGTGTGCAAGCGATCTGGTACGACGACATGCCGAGCCCGGTCGGACCGCTGCGGCTGGTGGCCGACGCGCACGGCCTGCGTCAGATCTGGTTTGAACACGAACGGCATCCCAAGCCGATGCCACGCGATGCGGTGCGCTCGGCAGACGGGGTGGCGTTTGCACGGGTGCAGCTCACCGAGTATTTCGCTGGCGAGCGGCAGGCGTTCGCGCTGCCGCTGCATCCACTGGGCACGACGTTCCAGTTGGACGTATGGCAGGAGCTGGCGCGCATTCCGTACGCTGCCACAATCAGCTACGGCGAACTGGCGCGCCGCATCAGCAAACCCCTGGCCGTGCGTGCGGTGGGCGCCGCTAACGGGCGCAACCCGCTGCCGATCTTGCTGCCGTGCCACCGCGTGATCGGCAGTGACGGCAACCTCACCGGCTTCGGCGGTGGCTTGCCGGTGAAACGGCTGCTGCTGGCCCTGGAACAGCGCACGGCGCGCGGCGACCTGTTCTCCACGCCAGCCTGATCGGCTTGCCGCCGGGCCTCACGTCAACGCGTGCGATCGACGTGCGGCGATGGCCGTGCTCATGCCCCCGGGACAACCGCGGCCTTTTTGCGCCGTGCGGCGGAAGCGCCTTTCGGCTTCGCAGCAGGTGGTGCGCGCCACACCATGTAGACATTGGCGCGCTGGTAGTGCGAATCCGGCCTGACCGTGGCTTGATGCTCGAAACCGACGCTTTCGTACAGTTTTATGGCCGGTGCCAGTTTGCTGTTGGTCTCCAGAAACAAGGTCGTGCTGCCACGGCGGGTGAACTCGTCGATGGCCGCCTCGATCAGGCGTCGGCCGATGCCCAGGCCCTGATAGCGTTCGTCGACCGCCATCTTGGTCAGCTCAAGTGAATCATCGGCCTCGCTCTTGAGCGCGCAGGTACCGACTACCGCATCGCCCAGCAGCGCAAAAAACACCTCGCCACCGCGATCAATGATTTCGCCCTCGGGATGGGACAGCACCCGCTCATCGATCTCCTCGATATAGAAATACTTGCGCAGCCACTCGGCGTTGAGCCGGTGGAAATGTTCGCGCAACGCCGGCTCAAAGTGGACCACGCGCACCGCCTCGCGCTGCAGCGCGAGCGTGCGCTCGGCGATCTCGTCCTGGATCGGGGACGTCAGCAATTGAGCAAACGCGGTCAGCGTGCCGAGCACGTCGATGTCGGCCTCGCTGCAGCGGGTTTCCAGTACTTCCTGGATGGCGCGCCAGGCTGGCTTGGCATCGCGTAGCGCCGAGCTGGCCTTCGCGCTCAGGGCAAGCCGGCGCAAACGCTTGTCGGCCAGGTCGGCCTTCACCATCAGCCAGCCCTCGCGCACCAGCTTGTCGGCGAGCTGGCTCACCGCCGAATGGGTCTGCCCGATCGCCTGGGCGATCTCGCCGACGCTTTGCGGGCCGCGATCATGCAGCAGCCGCAACAGCGGAAACCAGCGCCCCTGCACCTCAACGCCGCTGCGCTGGTAGACCTCGTCCGCGATCGCATACAGACGATCGCTGAGCGCCCGCATCCGGCTGCCCAGCGCCACCAGGCCCAGCTCGCTTACAAACTCCATGGGGATTCCCGTCACCAGTTATGTTAGTACTAACATATATCCGCCACAGGACGACCGCAAACGCTGCTGAGGTGGTATCGACAGGGTTGGAGCACCGCTTGGGGATTTCCCTGCGGCAGCGGCCGGCATGCAGTCAGCGAGCCACGCCGAAAAAACCGGGTGGCCGGATCAGTGACCGCTGCTGGCGCTTGCCGGTTGCGGCACCACGCGTGGCAACGCTGCCTGGTTGCGGTAGCGATCGACCTGATCCTGTTGCGCCGCGCGGTCACGCTCCGCTTGCGCCTGATCCGCCTGCCGCAGTTGTTTCTGCAGGCCCGTGTCACTGCTGGCGGGACGCTTGGCCATGTCGGAAACGGACTGATGCAGTTGCTGCTGCAACTGGCTTTTCTGCAACTGATCGCGCACCTGCTGCTGTTGCACCGTCTGCTGGAACTGGGTGTTTGACGGCGGCGGCACCACAAGCTGCGGCTTGCTGCTCTGCCAGGCCAGTGCGCCGCCACTGGACGCCAGTACGATGGCACCGCCGAGCAACGGACGAAGCACACGGCGAAGCTTGTTGATTCGTGTATTGGTCATGATTACGCGCCATCATAGGGAGTTGCTTCGTCGCACTTTAAGGTTCCACGCATGAAAATCCTGTTTCGCCTGCTGCTGTGCACTCTGGCAGCAGCCAGCGCCAGTTGTGCACACCAGCCACCGAAGGCCCGGGCGGCGTTGACGACCCCGGCCGGATCACCAGCACCGCTGCTGCTCGTCTCGATCGACGCCTACCGTTATGACTACGTGGAGCGCGGGTTGAGCCCGACCCTGAGCATGCTGGCGAAAAACGGCGTGCGCGCCGCCTCGATGCAGCCGTCGTTTCCGTCGCTGACGTTCCCGAATCACTACACCCTGGTCACCGGGCTGCGCCCGGATCGCCACGGCATCGTCAACAACACCATGTTCGACCCGCGGCTGGGCAAGTTCTCGCTGGGCAATCGCAAGGCGGTCAGCGATGGTCGCTGGTGGGATGCGGCCACGCCGATCTGGGAAACCGCCGACGCCTACGGCCTGCGCACCGCCACCATGTTCTGGCCGGGTTCGGAAGCGAACATCGATGGCAAGTACCCGGACTACTGGAAGCCGTACGACGGCCATGTCACAGCCGATCAGCGGGTCGACCAGGTACTGGCGTGGCTGGATCTGCCGCCCGCCCAGCGGCCCCGTTTTCTCACCCTGTACTTTGACGCGGTCGATCACGCCGGTCACAAGTTCGGCCCCGACTCGCTGCAGGAGAACACTGCCCTGCGCGAAACCGATGCCGCGATGAAGCGGCTGGTGCAGGGGCTGAAGCAGCGCGGCTTGTTCGACAGGATCAATATCATCGTGGTGTCCGACCACGGCATGGCCAGCGTACCGCTGCAGAACAGTGTGCTGATCGACAAGCTGATTCCGATGGATCAGCTGCAGCAGGTCAGCCTGGGCATCGTGGCCAGCTTCAACCCGAAGTCCGACAGCGCCGCCGCGCAGGCGCAGTTCGCCGCGATCGAGAGAAAGCTGCAACAGCCGCAGTCGCACATGCAGTGCTGGGACAAGACGCGCATCCCCGCACGCTTCGCCTATGGCCACAACCCGCGTGTGCCCCGACTGGTGTGCCTGGCTGACGTGGGCTGGCGCATCACCACGACGTCCTATCTGGCGCACAAGGACGGCGACGTCAGCATCGGTGACCATGGCTACGACAACGCGAACCCGCTGATGCAGGCACTTTTCATTGCGCATGGCCCGGCGTTTCGGGTGGACGCGAAGGTGCCGGCATTCTCGAATGTGGACGTCTATCCGCTGATGACCCACCTGCTCGGCATCCCGGCGGCGGCGAATGACGGCAGCTATGACGCGGTGAAGGACATGCTCAAGCCAGCCGCACGCGCCACCCTGCATTCGCCCTGAGCCGGCCGGGTCCCGGGCGGTGGAGCGGGCGAATCGGCGTGCGCCCTGCTGCTCAGGGCATCGCGCCCTGGCTCATCGGCATCGGCGGCGTGGCCACGTTGACCAGGGGCTTGAGGCGGAACAGGCCCAACGCAATCAGCAACCCGGCCAGCACCATCGCCGCGACGAAGATCACCACGCCATTCCAGCCGTAGCTGGCATAGAACAGGCCGCCACCCGCACCGGCGATGCTCGAGCCCATGTAATAGGAAAACAGATAGACCGAGGCGGCCTGCGCCTTGGCCTGCCCGGCCCGCCGGCCGACCCAGCTGCTGACGATGGAATGGCCGCCGAAGAAGCCGAAGGTAATCGCCACGATGCCGACGACAATCAGCGGCAACGACGACAACGCGGTCAGCCCCACACCCATCAGCATCAGCGCGAACATCGTCCACAGCACCCGGCGGCGACCGAGTCTGCCGGCCAGATGCCCCATCCAGGCCGAGCTGAAGGTGCCGATCAGATACACGCTGAAGACCAGGCCGACCGTCGCCTGGCTGAGGTTGTACGGCGCCGCCAGCAGGCGGTAGCCGATGTAGTTGTAGATCGTGACGAAGGCGCCCAGCAGCAGTGCGCCCTCGGCAAACATCCACGGCAGGCCGGCATCGCGGAAGACCACGGCAAAGCGTCCCAGCAAAGCGCGCCCCTGCAGCGGCCGGTGCACGTGGTGGCGTGACGGCGGCAGCAGGCGCCAGAACATCAGCCCGGCCAGCAGCCCGATCAGTGCCACCACGCCCACGCCCACCCGCCAGTTGAAAAAGTCGGTCAGCACACCGGTGATCAGTCGCCCGCTCATGCCGCCGATGGCGTTGCCGCTGATATACAGCCCCATGCCCAGGCCGATCGAATCGGCATGCATTTCCTCGCTGAGCCAGGTCATCGCCACCGCCGGCAAGCCGCTCAGGGTCAGGCCCAGCAAGGTGCGCAGCAGCAACAGGTTGGCCCAACCCGGCAGCAGCGCGATCAGCAGCGTCAACACGGCCGAGGACAGCAGCGAGATCGTCATCACCGACTTGCGCCCGAACGCATCGGACACCGCCCCGGCAAACAGCATCGCGAATGCCAGCACGCCGGTGGTCAGCGACAGCGACAAGGCGCTGCTGGCCGCGCTCACGCCAAAGTCGCGACTGAATTCCGGCATCAGCGGCTGCACGCAATAAAGCAGGCCGAAGGTGGCGATGCCGGCCGCAAACAAGGCCAGGTTGGCCTGGCGGAACAGTGGCGTGCCGTGGCGGATCATCGTGTCGTCGGCGTCGCCGTGGGCGGCGATGTGATCGCTGCTCATGCCGGGAAACCTGACGAGGGACAAATGAGGTCCGGCATGGACTGGCGACTCCGAAGGCGCAGCGTGACGCTGCAAGCTCGAGCATTGTCCCCGCCCGATGCTGCAATGGCCAGTTGCCCACGACAATCAGGCACTGCGATCACCACGCAGAACCCGCAACGCCTGATCGTCGCCGGCGGCTCCGCGACCGCTGATCCAGCCAAACAACGCAATGCCCACCACGATGCCCAGCGCACCGAGCGCGGCGAAGCCATGCGGCCACGACTCACCCAACCACTGCACACCCAGCACGGTCGCGAACAGCAGCTCGGCGGCCTGCATCGCCTCGACTGCTGCCAGTGCGTTCGGCTCGCTGCGTACCATCTCGGTGGCGCGGAAAAACAGCACCGTGGCGATGGTGCCCGAGGACAAGGCAACGCCGGCTGCCAGCAGCGCCTCACGCGCGGTGGGCGGGCCGATCGTGATCCAGGCGCCGATGCCGAACACGATCCACAGCGGCCAACTGCACAGGGTCATGCCGAATACGCGCTGCACTGCATTGAGCACCGTGCCGCTGTGCTCCAGATGCAGCAGCAGTTTGCGGTTGCCCAGCGGATAGGCAAACGCAGCCAGCACCACCGCGCCGATCGCCAGCCAGTCACCGCGCGAGAGTTCTCCGTGCGCGTGGCCCCACTGCAGGGCAAACACGCTGGCCACGATCAGCGCGCCGATGGCCAACGTCGACCACACCAGCCGGCGCCGCGCGTCGCGATAGATCAACGGCGCCAGCAGCGGCCCCGCCAGCACCGTGGTCTGAAAGCTGCCGGCCACCAGCCATGACGGCCCGCTGTGCGCGGCCCAGGTCAACGGTATGCCAAACAACACGAAACCCACCGCGCTCCAGCCAAGCCAGGCCCGCGGATGGCGGCGCAGCTCGCCGGGCAAGGCGCCGAGCCCGCCCTGCAGCGGCAGCACCAGTGACAGCAGCGGCAAGGTGAACAGATAACGCAGGATCACCGCCCATTGCCAATGGCCACCGCCCGTCACCAGGCTGCGATTGAGTACATAGGTGCAGGTGAAGAACAGCGCCGAGCAAAGCGCCAGCCCCACCGCGACGAGGGCATTGGAGCGCATCGGCGTTTCCCGGCAAAACGCGATTCTGGCAAATCGCCTGCCGCTGGCATAGCGCGCATTCAACCCGACCTGGCAACCGATCGCGCGGCCACCAGCCGCCGGCCGTCACACCGCGGGACGGCTACCTTCTCGGCGCGATGGTGGGCAAATCAACGATAGCGCCAGTGACCACCGACCCAGACGTGGACGGGACTCCAGAAACCCGGCACCCACACCCGGGCGTGGGCGCGCGGTGGTGCGATGACACAACCGGTCAAGGCAGCGGCACTGCCCAGCAGGGCAGCGCAAATCAGGGCGCGGGCAAGCAGACGACGCATGAGGATGCACTCGTGGTGAGGTGCATCAGCAAACGGATACGATGTACCGCCGTGCACATCGACCCGACGTGCCGATAGCTGCGGTTCATGTGCAAATTCCTGCGCGAAACCGGCGCAGGAAAAGGCAACTCAGATGGCGCCCGCCATCGACGCCACCACCTGCCGGTAACGCGCGGCGATGCGCTCCTCGTCATGGTGACGGAAGTTGCGCACCTGCCAGCGGCCACCAACCATCACGTCGCGCACCATTGGTGTATTGCCGGCAAACAGGAAGCTGTCGAGCAGCGCATGCTCATCCCGCGCAGTCAGCAAGGGCGAGCTCTCATCCAGCACCAACAGATCCGCCCGCGCGCCCGCGCGCAGTTCGCCAATCGGCAACCCCGCCGCCTGTGCGCCACCGTCCAGCGCCGCGCGCCAGAGCGTTTCACCGACGCTGTCGCCACGATGCCGGGCGGCCACATTGCGATGGCGCGTACTGAGTCGCTGGCCGTATTCCAGCCAGCGCAGCTCCTCCACCGGAGAGATCGAGATATGCGAGTCCGAGCCAATGCCGAGCGTGCCACCGGCATCCTGGTAGGCCGCCAGCGGAAACAGCCCGTCGCCGAGATTCGCCTCGGTGGTGGGACACAGGCCGGCCACCGCCCCGCTGCGCGCCAGCGTCACCGTCTCGTCCTCGGTCAGATGGGTGGCGTGCACCAGGCACCAGCGCGCATCGACGCTGGCATGATCGAACAGCCACTCCACCGGGCGGGCACCACGCGTGGCCAGGCAATCCTGCACCTCGCCGATCTGCTCGGCGATATGGATATGGATCGGGCCGGCGGCTGCGAGTTGGTCGGCCAGTACCTCACGCATGGCCTGCTCGGGTACGGCACGCAGCGAATGCAGTGCGATTCCCACGCGCAGGTCATCGGATTCCAGCCGCCGCAGCGAAGCGAGCAATTGCAGATAGCCGTCTACCTGATGACCGAAGCGTCGCTGCCGGGCGCTCAGCGCTCGGCCATCGAAGCCGCCACTGATGTACAACACGGGCAGCAGGGTCAGCGCGATACCCGCCTCGCGGGCGGCTTCGATCAAGGCCAGCGACATCGCCTCGGGCTGGGCATAGGGAGTGCCATCGGGCTGATGGTGCAGGTAGTGGAATTCGCAGACCTGGGTATAGCCGGCCTTGAGCATCTCGACGTAGAGCTGGGCGGCAATCGCCTTGAGCTGGTCCGGGCCAATCGCAGCCGCGAACGCATACATCGTTTCGCGCCAGCTCCAGAAATTGTCATCGGTGTGACCGCGGCGCTCGGCCAGCCCGGCCATGGCGCGCTGGAACGCATGCGAATGCAGATTAGGCATGCCGGGGAGCACCCAGCGTCCCAAGGGCTGGCCCGGGCCGGCAGCATCGCGCAGCATGCCCGCTGCGTCGACGGCGAGCGAAATATCAGCCTGCCAGCCGCTGGGCTGCCACAGACAATCTGCCGTAAAAACCTGGTTGCCTGCGGAATCGCCCATGCGCTTGCTCCGTTGCTGATGCGCGTGAGTGTAACTGCCCTCCTTGCGATCTCTTCACCAAATGCTGCCGTCGAGTACGCATAATGGTTGTCATGGCCAAGAAAAAAAGTGAACAAACCCCCCGCGTCGAACTGCGTCAGGCCACCCCCGCCGATGTGCCTGCCCTGGTCGAGTTGACTGGCAGGATCTATTCGACGGAATGGGGCCATTCGGCTGAAATGTTGCGCTCCCAGCAGACCCACTTTCCCGAAGGCCAGTTCGTGGTCGAGTTCGAGGGCAAGGTGGTCGGCTATTGCGCCACCTTCCGCATCGATGAAGCCACTGCGCTGGCGCCGCACACATGGACCCAGATCACCGGTGGCGGCATGGGCTCGCGGCACAAGCCCGATGGCGAGTGGCTGTACGGCATGGAAGTGGTGGTGCACCCGGACTTCCGTGGCATGCGCATCGGCCAGCGGCTTTACCAGGCGCGCAAGCGACTATGCACCGACTTGAAGTTGCGCGGCATCGTGTTTGGCGGCCGCATTCCCGGCCTGGCCAAGAACATCCAGCGCTACGGCACGCCGGAGGCTTACGTGCAGGCGGTGGTCGAGGGCAAGCGCCGCGACCTCACCCTGAGCTTCCAGCTCAACAATGATTTCGAGTTGATCGGCTTGCTGCGCGGCTATGTGGTTTCGGACCACGAATCGCTGGGCTTTGCCGCGCATCTGGTCTGGCGCAACCCGCGCCTGCTCGATCATCCGGATACACCCTCGCCATCCTCCAGCCACGACCTGCCCGATTCGGTGCGTGTCGCGTCGGTGCAATATCAGCAGCGGCGGATCAAGTCGTTCGAGGAGTTCGCGACCCAGGTCGAGTACTTCACCGACATCGCCGCCGACTACAGCGCCGACTTCGTCACCTTCCCCGAACTGATCACGCTGCAGTTGCTGTCGATCGAGAACACCGAGCTGTCGCCGCAGCAGTCGATTCGCAAGCTGAGCCACTACACGCCGCAGGTGAAGGAGCTCTTCAGCCGTCTGGCGGTGCGCTACAACATCAACATCATCGCCGGCACACATCCGACCGAACAACCCAACGGCGACATTCACAACGTCTGCTATGTGTGCCTGCGCGACGGCTCGATCCATGAGCGCGAGAAGCTGCATCCGACGCCGAGCGAGCGCATCGTGTGGAACATCACCGGCGGTGAATCGGCGGCCACGATCCAGACCGACTGCGGCCCGATCGGCGTGATGATCTGCTATGACTCGGAATTCCCGGAAGTGGCACGCCACCTTACCGACCAGGGCGCGCTGATCCTGTTCGTGCCGTTCTGCACCGATGTGCGCGAGGGCTACCTGCGCGTGCGCTACTGCTCGCAGGCTCGGGCCATCGAAAATCAGTGCTACGTGGTGATGTCGGGCAACGTCGGCAACCTGCCCGGGGTCAACAACTTCGATATCCAGTACGGCCAGAGCTGCATCCTCACGCCCAGCGACTTCCCCTTCGCACGTGATGGCATTGCCGCCGACTCGACACCCAACATCGAGACGGTACTGTTCGCCGAGCTGCGACTGGACAGCCTGGCCCGGGCCCGTAACGCCGGTGCCGTGCAGAACCTCAAGGATCGCCGCTTCGATCTGTACGAAACACGCTGGCGTCCGCTGCCGCATTGAGCATTCAGGGTCGGCCGAGAGCCGGCCGGCCCTGCTGATACCGTCGCAAGAGTCTGCTTTTGTGCAGCGCGGGTACGGATGTCTGCAATAATCTGCAGATGACTGAACCCACGTCGCGCCTTTTTCGATCCTCGAACCCTCGTCTTCAAGCCATGCTGGGGCATGAATTCTTCGCCCCGCATCAGTGGAAACGGCGCATCGCGCTGTGGGTCGGTGCGATTCTGGTGGCGCTGGCGGCGATCCTGTTCGCCAAGGCAAGCGACTGGTCCTACCACCTGTTTCAGGTGATGCTGAGCTACGGCGCCTGGATCCCGCTGATCATCACACCGCTCGTGTTCGGCCTGCTCGCTTGGGTCACCGAAGGCAAGCTGCGCGCCACTCGCGGCAGCGGTATTCCGCAGGTGATCGGCACCCTCCATATCGAGGACGAGGGCTTCCGCTCGCGGATGCTGGCGCTGCCGATTGCCGTCGGCAAGATGGTACTCACCCTGCTGGCCATGGCCGTCGGCGCATCAATCGGCCGCGAGGGCCCCACCGTCCACGTCGGCGCCGGCCTGTTCTATTCGCTGGGCCGGCGCTTCGGCTTCATCGATCCGAAAGCAGCCTCGCGCTTCATCCTGGCCGGCGGCGCCTGCGGTATCGCCGCAGCGTTCAACGCTCCGCTGGCGGGCGTGGTCTTTGCCATCGAGGAACTGGCCGGCACCTTCGAGCATCGCTTCAGCGGCCTGTTGCTGACCGCGGTCATTGTCGGCGGCGTGGTATCGCTCGGGGTGATGGGCAATTACTCGTATTTCGGCCATGTCAGTGCCAACCTGCCGCTAGGCCACGCCTGGTTGGCGGTATTGCTGACCGGCGTGATCTGCGGCCTGCTCGGCGGGCTGTTCGCACGCCTGATCCTGCTCAGCCGCAACGGGCCACTGGCTTATATCGGCCGGGTGCGATCACATGCTCCCGTACTGTTTGCCGCCGGTTGTGGACTGGCACTGGCACTGATCGGCCTGCTCTCGCAC
The DNA here is from genome assembly GCA_038215995.1 of Lysobacterales bacterium. Taxonomy (GTDB): domain Bacteria; phylum Pseudomonadota; class Gammaproteobacteria; order Xanthomonadales; family Rhodanobacteraceae; genus Rhodanobacter. Next base: position 6,920 of record JBBQQL010000043.1, on the reverse strand, counting down.
AACAACGTCTATGGCACCGGCTACGACCAGGCCCGCGCATTCGTGCAGGAAGCGGCAGTGACTCCGGGCGAGACCTTTGGCATTGCCAAGCTGCTGGCCAATGTTGTTTCCTACTGGGCCGGCATTCCCGGTGGCATTTTCTCGCCTGCGCTGGCGGTCGGCGCTGGTCTGGGGCACAACATCGCCTACTTCCTGCCGGGTATTCCGGCCGGCACCGTGGTGCTGCTGGGCATGAGCGCCTACCTGTCCGGCGTCACGGGAGCGCCGCTGACTTCGGCCGTGATCGCGATGGAACTGACCGACAACCAGGACATGGTGATACCGATCATGGCCGCCTGCCTGCTGGCCCGTGCTGCCGCTTCGCTGTTCAGCCCGACACCGGTGTACAAGGATTTTGCCGAACGTCTGGTGCAGGATTTCGAGCGTCAGCAGGCCGAGCAGGTCAGGTCGACGGAACAGGCGCCGCAGGAGGCCGAAGCGATGCATCATGTCGGCGAGACCAGTGCTTACGAGGATCGCTCGCTGCCAACCGACGATGCCGAAGACGACGAGATACCGGCGAAAGAGCCCCCCCACCCCTGACGGAGTTTTCGAGCATGACCGAGCCACGCTGGGATCGCCTGCTGCTCAACGCCACGCTGGCCACCTTTGCCGGCGATGTGCCTCAGGGCCTGATCGAAAATGCCGCCATTGCCATGCAGCATGGCCGCATCGCCTGGCTGGGGCGGGTAAATGATTTGCCTGAAGCGCCCAACCTGCTGGCGCATGAAGTGGAGTCGCTCGACGGCGCCCTGGTCACGCCGGGCCTGATCGACTGCCACACCCACCTGGTCTTCGGTGGCAATCGGGCCGGCGAGTTCGAGCAGCGCCTCAATGGAGCGAGCTACGAGGAAATCGCCCGCGCTGGCGGCGGCATCGTCTCCACGGTGCGGGCCACCCGCGCCGCCAGCGAAGAGGCGCTGTATGCGCAAGCCCTGCCGCGCGCGCGTACGCTGCTCGCTGATGGCGTGACCACGATGGAAATCAAGTCCGGCTACGGCCTGGATCTGGACACCGAACGGCGCATGCTGCGTGTGGCCCGGCGTCTCGGCCGCGAACTGGGCATCACCGTGCAAACCACGTTCCTGGGACTGCATGCGCTGCCGCCCGAATTCCAGGATCGACGCGACGACTACGTGACCCTGGTCTGCGACGAGATGCTGCCCACGCTCGCTGCGGAAGGATTGATCGACGCGGTCGATGCGTTCTGCGAAGGCATCGGCTTCAGTCGCGAGGAAACCGGCCGCCTGTTTGATCGTGCGAAACAGCTCGGCTTGCCGGTGAAGCTGCACGCCGAACAACTGTCTAATCAGGATGGCGCGGCCCTGGTCGCCGAGTACGGCGGCCTGTCAGCCGACCATCTGGAGTACCTGACGGAATCCGGTGTTGCCGCGATGGCGGCGGCCGGCACGGTGGCCGTGCTGCTGCCCGGCTCGTTCTACGCCCTGCGCGAAACCCGACTGCCGCCGGTGGCGCTGCTGCGCAAACATCGCGTGCCGATGGCGATCGCCACCGACTGCAATCCCGGCACCTCGCCGATGCTGTCGCTGCGACTTGCCGCCGGCATGGCCTGCACCCTGTTCCGTCTGACGCCGGTGGAGGCCCTGTACGCCGTCACCGTCAACGCGGCCCGCGCCCTGGGGCTTGCCGATCGCGGCACCCTGGCCGTGGGTCAGCGCGCCGACCTGGTGGTGTGGAACGCGCAGCAACCGGCCGAGCTGTGCTACTGGATCGGCGGTAGCCTGGCTAGAAAGATCTATGCCGCGGGCGAGCCGGTCTCGCGGCGCAAGCCCGCCAGTCGTTTGTCCAGCGCCTCGTAAAACGCGGCGGGCAAACAGGCCTGCACCGGCACTCGCCACCAGTGTGGCTGGGCGAAGGGCTGGCATTTGACCGCATCCTTGTCGGTCATCAACAGCGCTCGCTGATCGCCGAAATCAAGCTCGTCGCGGCCAAAGACGTGGTGGTCGGCGAAGGGGTGCTCGATCACCTCGACCCCGGCCGCACGCAGGCTATCGAAGAAACGGGCGGGGTTTCCTATGGCTGCCACGGCGTGCACCGGCTGCCCGGCGAAGCTGGCCAGCGGCTGACGCTGGCCGTCGCACAAGGCCACTACCTCGCCGCCCTGCAACTGCATCGCATGCTCGCCCGCCGCGGCCACGCCGCCGTTGCACACAAGCAGACTTGTCGATTGCAGTCGGCTCATCGGTTCGCGCAGTGGCCCGCGCGGCAACAAGCGCTGATTGCCGAAGCGACGCACGCCGTCGATCACGCAGATTTCAATATCGCGCGCCAGCGCGTAGTGCTGCAGGCCATCGTCGGCCAACAGCACATTGCAGCCAGCGTCCAGCAGCAGTTGCGCGGCAGCGGGGCGATCGCGCCCCACCGCCACCGGCACGCCGGCCGCATGGATCAGACAGGGCTCATCGCCAACGCGGGCGGGGTCCGGTACGGCGACGAGCAGCAGGGGTTCGCGCTGGCTGCCGCCATAGCCTCGACTGACCACGCCGGGCCGCAAGCCACGCGCACGCAGTGCCGCGGCCACGGCGATGGTGAGCGGCGTCTTGCCGGTACCACCGACGCTGAGGTTGCCGATCACGATCACCGGCACCGGCAGACGCACACTGCGCAACCAGCCTGCCCGATAAAGTGTGCGCCGCAGACGGGTCACGCCGCCATACAACGCAGCGAGCGGCCACGTCCACCATGGTGGACGACGGTTGCCGTACCAGGCTGATTCGAGCGTGTCGAGCAGCGCCATGATCGGACTCAGCCAACGCCCTGGGCGTTGGCTGAGTCATGAAACTGCATGCGATGCAGCGCCGCATACTGGCCGCCAAGCGTCATCAACTCGGCATGCGTGCCACGCTCGATGATGCGGCCATGATCCATCACCGCAATCTGATCGGCGCCCTCGATCGTGGACAGTCGATGGGCGATCACCAGGGTGGTGCGATCACGCATCAGTACCTGCAGCGCCTGCTGGATCAGCCGCTCGGACTCGGTGTCGAGTGCGCTGGTGGCTTCGTCCAGTACCAGGATTGGTGCATTTTTCAGGATCGCGCGGGCAATCGCGATGCGCTGGCGCTGACCTCCGGACAAGGTGTTGCCGCTCTGCCCGATCTCGGTGTGGATGCCCTGGGGCATGCGTGAAATGAATTCCATCGCATTGGCGGCTTCGGCCGCGGCCACGATGTCGGTCTCGCTGGCGCCGGCAAGCTCGCCATAGGCGATGTTGTTGGCGATGGTGTCGTTGAACAACATGACGCTCTGTCCGACCCACGCGATCTGCCGACGCAGCGAGGCCAGCGTGTAGCTCTCGTAATCCTCGCCATCGAGAATGATGCGACCCGCACTGGGCGTATTGAAACGAGGCAGCAGGCTGACCAGACTGCTCTTGCCGCTGCCGGAGCGACCGACCAGCGCCGTCACCGTCCCCGGCTGGCACACAAGATTGACCCCGCGCAAGGCGGCAACATCGTTGCGCGGGTAGACCAGACTGACGGATTCGAAACGCAGATCACCGCCGGAACGGGTCAACTCGGTACGGCCGGCATCGACTTCAGGCGGCAGGTCGATCACCTCGAAGATCTCTTCCGCCGCCGACAAGCCGCGCTGGATATTGGACTGCACGCTGGCCAGTCGCTTCAGCGAGGGCAGCATGGTGCCCATGGCGGTGAGCACGGCAAAGAACACGCCCGGCGACATGTTGTTGATGATCTGCGGCCGCGTTCCGAGGAACACCAGCGCCGCCAGCGCGGTGGCGGCGATCAGCTGCACGGTGGAACTGGAGGCCGCATTGGTGGCAGCGATCTTCAGATTGAGCCGCCGCGTGTGCCGCGTGATGTCGTCAAAGCGGCCCGCTTCATGCGCCTGGCCACCGAAGATACGCACCTCTCGATGCGCGCCGACGGATTCCTCCACGGTGCCGGTCACCGAACCCATCGTGCCCTGGATACGTCGGCTGATCTTCCGGTAACGGCGGCTGACCACGGTCGCTACCAGAGCGATCGCGGGCACCATCACCAGCAACGAAAGCGTGAGATAGGGACTGTAGTAAAGCATCACAAACAACATCGCGATGACGGTAAAGCCATCGGTGATCGCGATCTTGGCGGCGCTGCTTGATGCTGCCGCGACCTGTTCGCTGGTATAGGTGATGCGTGAGACCTGCTGACCCGACGGTTCACTTCCGAAAAAGGGCGCAGGCAACTTCAGGTAGGCGTTGAACACATCCTGCTGCATCGCCTGAACCACATGGCGGCCGATATACGAGACACCGTAATCGCTGGCAAAGGTGCCCATCGAACGCACCAGGAAGATGCCGATGATCCAGATCGGCATCCAGAAAACCAGATACGGATCTTTCCTGGTGAACAACTGGTCGATCATCGGCTTCAGCAGCCCGGTGAACAGTGCCAGGCCGCCGCCATCGAGCAACATGCCGACCAGAGCCACCAACCCAATCGCCCAGTAGCGCCTGGAGTAGCTCAGCAGGCGCTTGTATACCTGCCAACTGCCGTCGTCCTGCTCGCCGGCCATGCCCTCACTCATTGCGCCGGTTCCGGCTTGCTCGGCGTGGTGGCGATCGACAGATGGGTGAAGCCGAGCTGGCCCAGCGCGTCCATCGCCGTAATCACGTTCTGGTTCGGTGTCATGGCATCGGCGCGGATGGTCACCGCGCGATCGCGGTCATCGCCCGCATTTCGCGCGATGGTCTCCTTGAGCGGCTCGATGCCCTCGCCCATCACTTCGTCACTGCCCACATAGAAGCGACCATCGCGGTCGATCATGATGGTCAGCGCCTGCTCGTTCAGGTCACGATCCTTGGTGCTCGCCTGTGGCAGGCTCACTTTCATCCGAGAGTGCTGGATGAAGGTACTCGTCAGCACGAAAAACATCAGCAAGGTCAGCAACACATCGATCAACGGAATCACGTTGATCTCGAAATCATCTCCGCGGCGGTCATTGCTGATACGCATGCGCTTACCCTCAGCCTGCGCTCGGTGCCGCAGGCGCGGCTGCCCGGCGCGGCCGGACCGGTGCAGCGCTGGCCTGGACGAGGGTCAGCTCATCGAGCAAGGCGGTTGCCTGCTTTTCCATATCGACGCAGTAGCCAGCCACGCGCGAACGGAAATAACGATGCAGCACATAAGCGGGGATCGCCACAGTGAGACCGGCCGCGGTGCAGATCAGCGCCTCGCCGATGCCGCCAGCCATCTTGGCCGGGTCGCCGATGCCACCGGCCATCACTTGCATGAACATCCGGATCAGGCCGATCACGGTACCGAACAGGCCCAGCAAGGGGCCGATCAGTGCAATGGTGCCAAGGGTGCTGAGGTAGCGCTCCATGCGATGCACCACATGCCGACCGGTATCCTCGATGCGCTCCTTGATGATCTCGCGCGGCTGCTTGCGCACGGCGAGCGCGGCGGCCAGCAACTCACCCAGCGGCGAACCGCTCGACAGGGTTTCCAGATGATTCGGATCGAGCTGGCCCGAACGCGCCCACTGGCGCACCTCGTCGCCCAGCCCCGCCGGCAAAACCGATTGCCGCCGCAGCGTCCAGCAACGCTCCAGCACGATCGCCAAAGCGACCGCCGAACAGATCAGGATGGGCGTCAACGCCCAACCACCCGCCATCAGAATTTCGAGCACCTTTCGACCCCAACGCGCTGCCTGACAAGAAGCGCGCATCATAGCAGTCTCGCTCGAGCGTACTGCGGCAGGGGTGGCATTCCGAGCGTCATTCGCGCCAGTAGCGCACCTGCTTGCGGCGCCAGCCAGGCTCCAGCCGTGGCTTGCCGTCTGCAGAAAAATCCAGCGCGATCGCGCCCTCTTCGGCGGTATTGAGCACGGTGATACCGGCCGCGGCATAGCGCCGGATCACGTCGGGGCGAGGATGACCGAAACGATTGCGCCAACCGGCCGAGACCAGCGCCAGCGAAGGCCTCAGCGCGGCAAGGAAGGCGGCGCTGGATGAGCTCTTGCTGCCGTGGTGCGGCACCAGCAACACCGGTGCGAGGCCAGGCGGAATCGCGGCGGCCACCTGCGGCTCCGTGCGCGAGCTGATATCGCCGGTCAGCAGGACGCGCCCCGCCGCGCCTTCGACCAGCACCACGCAGGAACTGTCATTGTCCTGATTGCCGCCACCAGGTGCCGGACTGATTACACGAAAATTCACTCCATCCCATTGCCATGCCTGGCCGGCAACGCATTGCTCGCTCGGCATCGGCATTCGCGCCGGCTCGCCGGCGTAGCGCCGTGCCAGCGGGAACGCTGCCACGATAGCTTCTGCGCCGCCGGCGTGATCGTTGTCGCCATGACTGATCATCAACGCGTCCAGCTTGCTGATGCCCAGCGCATGGATCGATGACAGCACCACCGCCTCACCCAGATCGAAGCCCGAGGGATAGCGCGCACCGGCGTCGTAGACCAGCAGATGATCCCGCGTGCGCACCAGCACGGCCAGGCCCTGCCCCACATCCAGTACCCAAAGCTGGAACGCGCCCAGCCCGGGCGCCGTGCGCGGCGGCAGCAGCAGGGGCAGGAACAACAAAAGACCAAGCACGCGCCAGGGCGCGCCCCGCGGCAGGAACAACCACAACGCGCCCAGCGAAGCGAGCAGCAGCGCGAGCGGTTGCACGGTGGGCAGATACCAGTGCGCGCCGGGCCACTGGGCCATGCGCTCCAGCAGCCACCACTGACCGTGGACCAGTCGTGCGGCCAGCCACAGTACCGGTGCGGCCAGCGGCGGACACAAGCCCAGCAGCAGCATGCCGAAAAGTGCGCAAGGCACGATCACGAAGCTGACCAGCGGTACCGCGATCAGATTCGAGAGCGCACCGACCAGCGAGGCCTGACCGAAAAACCACAAGGTCAGC
>JBBQQL010000042.1:0-25924 GCA_038215995.1 Lysobacterales bacterium | reverse complement strand
GCCACCGACTTGCTGACGGCGCGTGGGCCGGCCAAACTCCATCCCTACCCGGAGTCCACGATGAGAATTCTGCTGGCCGAGGACGATCCCTCCATCGCCGAGGGTATCTGTGCCTCATTGCGACATGGCGGTCATGCGGTGGACCACGTTGCTGCCGGCAATCTCGCCGACGCCGCGCTGCGTGATCACCACTACGACCTGCTGGTGCTGGACCTGGGCTTGCCCGGTATCGATGGCAGCGAAGTGCTGCGGCGGCTGCGAGGCCGCGGTACCGGCATGCCGGTACTGGTGGTGACGGCCCGCGACGGTTTGTCCGAACGTATTCGCGTACTCGACCTTGGCGCCGACGACTACCTGGTCAAGCCCTTCGCGCTGTCCGAGTTTGAGGCTCGCGTGCGTGCCCTGCTGCGCCGGGCCAGCAGCCAGGGCAAGCCGGAATTGCTGATCGGCCAGTTGCGCCTGGATCTGCCGGGTCATCGGGCATGGATCGGGCCCACGGCACTGGAGCTCACCGCGCGCGAATTCGGCCTGCTTGAGGCGCTCGCCTTGCGACCGGATCGTGTCACCAGCCGCGCGCAACTGATCGAAGCGCTGTGCGACTGGGATCAGGAACTCACCGATAACGGCCTGGATATTGCCATTCACCGCCTGCGCAGAAAGCTGCACGGCAGCGGCACCAGCGTGCGCACCATTCGCGGCCTTGGCTATCTGCTGGAAGAAGCCGACGCGGCAGCGGACGAGCACGCATGAGCCACACCCTGGCGCGCCAGCGACGCCCCAGCCTGCGTCGCCGTCTGCTGATCTTCCTGCTGATCCCGATGGCCATCTTGCTGATGCTGGACGCGATGCTGACCTACGGCGTGGCCCTCACCTATGCCAATCGCGTGCATGACCGCGACCTCAGCGACGATGCGCTGATGGTTCAGAACATGCTCAGCAAAAGCCAGTTGGGCGATCAGCTGAGCCCGCAGGCGCGCTTCCTGCTCGAATACGATCGGGAGGGACGCAGCTACTTCAGTGTCCGCAGTGCGCACCACGGCCTGCTCGCAGGCGATGGGCAACTGGCCCTGCCGCAGAGCACACTGGCCACCGGTGACGCACCCATGCTCTACAACACCCAGTTGGAACGACACGCGCTACGCGCTGCGTCGGTGATCACGACGGCCCCGCACGACCCGACCGACAGCCTCACCATTACCGTCGCCGAGACGCTGCGGGATCGGCGCGAGCAGGCACGCGAGATCCTGTTGCTTTCGATCGTGATGCAGGCCTCGCTGATCGCCTGCATCCTGTCACTCGTCTGGTTCGGCGTCAGCCGCGGTCTGCGCGTGCTCGACCCCTTGACCGCGCGACTGGCCGCCCGTTCGCACGAACTGACCCCGATCGATGGCAACGACGTTCCGCAGGAAATCCAGCCACTGACCCGCACCATCGACGCCCTGTTCAGTCGCCTGCGCAGCATGCTCGCGCTGCACGACCGCTTCATCGCCGACGCGGCGCATCAATTGCGCACCCCATTGACCGGGCTGAGCCTGCATGTCGATCGCGCGATCGCCGACCCCCGCCCCGAAACCGTGGCCGACGCACTGAGCCATATCCAGCGACTGACCCACCGGGCTGCCCGCACCTCGTCGCAGTTGCTGGCCTTGACCCGCGCCCAGGCAGCCCCACTGGATCACGACGAGCCACGCTTGCTCGATCTGGGCAAGCTAATACCTGAAGCGGTATCCCTGCGCGTACACGATGCGCTGCGCGCAGGGGTGGATCTGGGTTACGAAGGACGCGGCAAGGCACTTCACATCATCGGCGATACGTCGAGCATGCTGGACCTGCTGGACAACCTGATCGACAACGCCGTGCGCTACGCCGGGCGCGGCAGTGTCGTCACGGTGAGTCTCCATGCCGAGGCCGAGGGTGGCGTATGCCTCAGCGTCGAAGACAATGGGCCGGGCGTGCCACCGGAACTGCTGCCCCGACTCGCCGAACGCTTCTTCCGCGCCGCCAGCAACACCGAGGAAGGCAGCGGTCTGGGCCTGGCCATCGTGCAACGCATTGCCGAGCGTCACCACGCCCGGGTGGCCTATCGCCTCGCCGAAGAACACGGTTTGCGGGTGGAAGTGCATTTCCCGCCACCGGCGCCTACCACCTCGTATCCAGCCACATAGCGATCATGGTCAACGCGTTTCGACTGGCGTGATCCGGCAGCGGCCATCAGAATACGCAAAGTGTTCAACGCCACAATGGCGCGGATGCAACTTCGAGCGATACCGAAGGTCCTCATCACGCCCACCCCGATCCCATGGAAAACCGCCGATCGTGCCCTTTCGACTGAGCAAGCCCACTCCCGGCGTACGGCTGCATTTGTGCATCGCCGGCGTGCTGATGCTCGGCCTGGCGGGCTGCGCGGCGCCCATGCCGAAACTGGACGCGCCACTTCCAGCGCAATGGCAACACCAGATCGGCCAGGATCGGGCAAAAGCCGGCGATCTGCATGGCTGGTGGCACGCCTTTGGGGATCCCGAACTTGACGCACTGGTCGATCGAGCGCTGAGCAACAATCTCGATGTTGCTCAGGCCATCGAACGCCTGCGAGCGGTTCGCGCGCTGCATCACAGCGCCGGGGCGCGGTACCTGCCTTCGTTGCGGATCAGCACCAACGACGTGGTTGACCCGAGTGCCAGCGCGTCGTACTTCCTGGTCGGCCTGGATGCCAACTGGGAACTGGGTCTTTTTGGTCGGTCCGAGGGGACGCGGCGCGCGGCGCAAGGCGCGCTGGATGCCAGCTTCGCCGATCTTCGCACCACCCAGGTTTCCCTGGTGGCCGAAGTGGTTCGCGAGTGGATCGAGTTGAGAACCTCTCAACAACAGGAGCAACTGCTGAGCGGGATAAGCCAGGCCCGTCAGCATGAATGGGAATTGCTCAAGGTAAGGCAGGGTCTGCAATTGGTCTCGCCCAGTGCAGTGGACCAGGCACAGGCCTCTTTTGAGCAATCGAAGGCAGCGTTGGCGGCGCCACGACAAAGCATCAACGCCAGTGCTCAGCGCCTGGCCGTCCTGATGGGACAGAACCATCCCGACCCCACCTGGCTGCAGGCCGCCCCGCCACCCGAACTGGGTCAGTGGACGCTCGACAGCACCCCGGCCAATCTCATACGCACTCGCCCCGAGATTGCCCGCGCGGAAGCCGAAGTGCTGCAGGCCGCTGGCGCCCTGGCGTTGGCTCACGCGGATCTTTTTCCCAGTCTCGGCATCGGTGGTTCGATCGACTGGGCAACCGACATCGACAACAATCGCAAATCCCGCAAAGGCCCCAGCGGAATCGTCTCACTGGGTCCGGAGATCAATATTCCCTTGTTCGACTGGGGGCTCCGGCTTGCCAACGAGCACGCCAGGGATCATGAGTTGAAGGCCAGCGTCCTGGCCTATCGGCAGGCCGTCCTGCAAGGTGTGGCCGAAGTGGAAACCGCCCTGGGAGGCCTGCAGCAACAGGAGCAGCGCGAAGCGCAAAGCGCGGCGGCCTGGCAGGCGCTGCAGCGCATCGACCAGTCGGTGCAGACCCGCCAGCGACTGCATCTGGCCAGCTCACTCGAGCAGACCGAAAGTCATATCGCGGCCGCACAGGCCGCCGTGGAACTGGCCGACGCGCGCGCCGCCCACAGCCTGGCCTACATCGCCCTGTTCAAGGCCTTGGGCGGCGCCCCCTTGCCGACCGCCGAACAGCCGATAAAGCCAACCGCCGGGTCGGACGAGCCCGGCCCAGGAACGCCACCCTGATGGTCGCCCTCGCACGCAAGACCCTGATCTACGAATGGCGACGATTCCTGCCGGCGATCCTGGCGGTGGGCTTTGCCGGCCTGTTGCAATTGCTGCAGCTTGCCCTGGTGCTCGGCATTTTCGGCAGCACCAGCCTGTATATCACCGGTTCGTCAGGCGATGTGTGGGTGGGCTATCCCGGCACCCAGAGCGTCGGCTCGGGCCGCACGATCGACCCCAATGTGGAGGCGCGCATCCTGATGGATCCCGCCGTGCTGCGCGTGGAGCCTTACATCTGGGTCGATGGTGACTGGCGCGGCGCCAAGGAAACCGGTGGCGTATCGGTGTTCGTTTCCGGCATCGACCCTTCGGCGGATGGCTTGATGTTTTCCAAGGCGCTGGCCCCTGCCCTGCGCACCCGTCTGGCCGAGCCCGACGCGATCGTGGTGGACCGCTCCGCCGTCGAACAGCTAGGCATCAGCATCGGCCAGACCGCGACCATCAATGGCCATTCAGTCCATGTCGTTGGCATCAGCAGCGGACTGCGTGCACTGGGCGGTGTCAACGTGTTGTGCTCGCTGGATACGGCGCGCCGGCTCGACACCGACGTCGAGGACAGCGGCCCCACCTATCTGGTGGCGAAAATTCGCCACCCGAATCAGGCCAATGTGGTGGCGCAGCGGCTGCGCGGCGATCAATCGTTCGGCCCTTACACAGCCTGGAGCGCCCGCGAATTCGCACGCCTCTCGGTGCTGTACTGGCTGTTCGACACCGGTGCCGGTGCCGGTGTGTTGTTTCTGGCGGGCATCGTGTTTCTGGTCGGCGCGGTGATCACCAGCCAGACCCTGATTGCCGCGGTCAACGGCTCGGTGCGCGAATACGCCACCCTCAACGCACTCGGCGTGGGTGTGGCCGCGCTGCGCCGGGTGGTGCTGGAACAGGCCTTCTGGGTGGGTGCACTGGGCCTGCTGGGCGCCAGCGTGCTGGGGGTGGCGCTGCTCATGCTGGCGCGCAGCCAGGATGTACCCGTGGTACTCAATGTGCCGGCCGCGCTGGCGTGCATCATCCTGGTGATGGGCCTGGCGGCGGTTTCCGGGCTGGCCGCCATGCGCAGCCTGCGCCGCGCCGACCCCGCCACCTTGCTGAGATAACCGTCATGTCGACCGCCATCGCCACCAAGCCATCGCATTCGCCGGCACTTCGGGCGGAGGGCGTGTGCAAGGCGTTCGTCTCCGGCAAGCAGCGTACCCAGGTGCTGGATCGGCTCGACCTCAGCATCGAGCCCGCGGAACTTACGCTGATCTCAGGCCCTTCCGGCTGCGGCAAGAGCACCTTGCTGGCCGTGCTCAGCGGCCTGCAGAAAGTAGACGCGGGCCGCGTACTCGCGCTGGGCAGCGAACTCGGCCAACTCGACCCGCGTGCACTGGAGCGCTTTCGCCTGCAGCACACCGGATTCGTCTTCCAGGGCTTCAACCTTTTCCCGGCACTGAGCGCACTTGAACAGGTCGAGCTGCCGCTGAGCCACATGGGCCTGTCGCGCGAAGAAGCGCGTCGGCGTGCACGGGAGTCGCTGGAAGAGGTCGGGTTGGCCCATCGCATGCGATTGCGCCCGGCCGAGCTGTCCGGCGGCGAGAAGCAGCGCGTCGCGATCGCCCGTGCGCTGGCCAAACAGCCGGAACTCCTGTTCGCCGACGAGCCGACCAGTGCGCTGGATGCGGCCAACGGCCAGATCATCATCGATATTCTTCACCGCATCGCCACTACCCACGGCACCACGGTGCTATGTGTCAGCCACGATCCTCGCCTGGTGGTCCATGCCGACCGCGTGCTGGCGATGGAAGACGGCCGCATTCTGAGCGACCGGCGCAATCACGCGTCCGTCGCCGACAGCCACGGAACATCGTCATGAAGCTGCTCTGCCTAAAACCTGCCCACGCCCAAAGGTTCCCGCGCGCCTGCCTGGCACTGAGCCTGGCGGCCATGCTGGGCGCCTGTTCGAAGCCCGCTGCTCCGCCGACCGCAACCACCGCGCCTTCAGCATATGCCGCCGTGGCGCGGGGCCGGATCGATATCGAAGGTGGCCTGCTGGCTTTGTCGATGCCGCGCGAAGGCACCTTGACCAAGATCGCCGCGCACGAGGGCGACCACGTCAAGCAGGGCCAGTTGCTGGCCCAGCTCGACACCCGGCCAGCCACACTCGCCGTGGAAGCCGCACAGGCACAGCTGGAGCAGGCACAGGCACAGATGAAGCTGCTCGGCATACGGCTGGCGGCGGCGAAACAGCGAGCGCAAAGACTCAGCGCGGCAGTGGCCGCTGGCGCTGGGGACGGCCAAAGCGCCGACGATGCGCGTGAAGCGGCCGCACAACTCGACGCCGAGCAACTCGGCGCGCGCGCCTCGTTGGGCATGGCCAGCCAGAAGCTCGGCGAAGCCCGTTATGAACTCAAGCAACGCAGCCTGCTGGCTCCGTTCGATGCTGACGTGGTGCAAGTGTCCGCCCAACCGGGAGCCAACGTCTCCCCCGGCTCGGGGGCACTGTTTACCCTGCTGCCGGAAAAGCCCCGCATCGTGCGCGCCGAGCTCAACGAGAGTTTCGTCGGTGCGATCCAGCGCGGCATGCACGCCGAGGTGGTAGCCGACAACAGTGGCAGCGACGTGCATTGGTCGGCTCACGTGCTGCGTATCGGCCAGGTCTATGGCCCCGCCACGCTGGAAAATGACCCGCAAGTACGCGCCAATGCCCGTACCGTGGAATGCGTGCTGGGGTTTGATCAGCCGCAGGACCTGCGTATCGGCCAGCGCGTGATCGTTCGCTTTGACGGCAAGCCTGTACCGAAAGACTGAGGAAACCGCCCGCTGCCAAGCTGCGCCCCAACCTGGGCGCTGGCGGATCGAATCTGCCGGGCCCTCCCATGTACAGGGCAAGCGCGTGATCCAGCAAACTGATTTCTTCTTCGAAGGCGGTCGCAGCGGTGTTCTGCTGATCCATGGCCTGACCGGCACGCCGATGGAAATGCGTCTGCTGGGCAAGGGTCTGAATCGCGCGGGCTTCACCGTGTACGGCATGCAGCTCGCTGGCCACTGCGGCAACGTCGAGGATCTGCTCGCCACCGGCTGGCGCGACTGGTACGCCAGCGTGGAAAAGGCCGCCGACGAGATGCTGGGGAAGGTCGATCACCTGTTCGTGGGCGGCCTCTCGATGGGTGCGCTGCTGGCGCTGAAACTGGCGGCTGAGCGGCCACAGCATGTTGCTGGCGTCGGCGTATACGGCGCTACCTTCCGCTACGACGGCTGGAGCATTCCGCCGATGGCCCGGCTGTCTTTCCTGCTGCCCCTGCTGAAAAAACTCGGCATCGGGCGTGAGCGCAGTTTCATGGAACAACCGCCCTACGGCATTCGCGACGAGCGTCTGCGCGCGCAGATCAGCACCGCGATGCTCGGTGGCGACAGCGCCGCCGCCGGCCTGCCGGGCAACCCCTGGTATTCGCTGGCCGAAATGTACGGCCTGGCGGCCAGTGTGCGTCGACAGTTGTCCGAGGTTACCGCGCCCTGCCTGGTCGCACATGCCACCGAAGATGATGTCGCAAGCGTGAAAAATGCCGAATTGGTGATACGTGAAGTCAATGCGCCGACTGAGCTGCTGCTGCTCAACGACAGCTACCACATGATCACCATCGACAAGGAGCGGCGCACCCTGATCGAACACTCGGCCACGTTCTTCGAGCGCATCGTCGCCGCCGAGAACGCCCAGTTGATCGCCGCCTGATGATGCCCGCCGCGGGTTCCATTTCAGCCCTGGTCGCCAGCTTGTGGTTGCTCAACATCGTGCTGGACACCGGCGGCCAGCTCGCTTTCAAGGCCGCCGCCGGCAACCCGCAGGCCGGCGATGGGCTGGCGCGCTGGAAGCACATGGCCTCCCGGCCGTGGCTGTGGATCGGGGTCGGCTGCTACGTCATCGAGTTTCTGGTGTGGATCGCGTTTCTGTCGCTGCTGCCGCTGTCCGAGGGCGTCCTGCTGGGCTCGATCAATATCGTGGCGATCATGGTCGCCGGCCGCTTCCTGTTCGGCGAAAAGCTGACCCGGCTGCGGGTCGCGGGCATCCTGCTGGTCACCCTGGGCGTGGCGATCGTGGGGCTGGCCGGATGAAGCGCTTCTACCTGTTCGGTTTCCTGCTGCTGATGGCGTTCGACACGCTGTCGCAGATCAGTTTCAAATATGCCGGCGACAGTGCGCTGCCGGTCGAGGCCAGCATCGGCTGGCTGGTGCGCGTGTTCAGCCAGCCCTGGGTTTACGGTGCCGTGGTCGGCTATGTCGGCGCCTTCTTCACCTGGATGGCCTTGCTCAAACACGCCCCGATCGGCCCCGCATTCGCCGCCTCGCATCTGGAGGTGGTCTCGGTGATGCTGTTGTCGATCTGGCTGTTCGACGAACACCTGACCCTTCCACGTGTACTGGGTGCCATCGCCATCGTTGCCGGCATCGTCTGCCTGGGCCTGGCCGAGAGCCGCGAGCCCGTGGCCGAACCAGCCGACGCCTGACAGCCCGGCTCCGAGCACCGGTTAAGCTCAACGCATGCTGCCCCGACGCCCCCAGGAACTGCCCCCCACTGCCGGCATGCCCCTGCAGATGGGAGACCTGCGCCCGCGCCCGGCGGCGGCGCTGATCGATATCGTCGCCGCCCAACTGGGCACCCCACCGCTGCAACTGGAATGCTCCGGCACGGCCAGCCTGCTGGTAGCGCTGATCGCGCTGCGTGAACTGCAGCCGCAGCGCCGGCGCGTGGTGGTACCCGGCTTCACCTGTCCGCTGGTGGCGATTGCCGTGCACCAGGCCGGACTGGAGCTGCAGCTGTGTGACCTGCGGCCTGGCCACTTCGACATGGACCCGCTGGAGCTGCACCGCGTCTGCGACGAACACACGCTGGCCATCATTCCCACCCACCTGGCCGGGCGGGTCGCCGATGTGGACGACGCGCTTTGCGCAGCGCGCCGTGTCGGCGCCTATGTGATCGAGGATGCGGCACAGGCACTGGGCGCCCGCAACGAAGGCGCCAGCGTGGGGCTCGCCGGTGACATCGGCTTTTTCAGCCTGGCGGCCGGCAAGGGCTTGTCGACCTACGAAGGCGGCCTGTTGCTGGCGCGTGATCCGGCGATGCGCGAACTTCTGGCGCGCACCGCCCAACGCATGGTGCCGCGACGACCCGTCTGGGAATGGCGCCGCAGCATCGAACTGCTCGGCTACGCCGCGCTGTATCAGCCGCGCGGCCTGCGTCTCGCCTACGGCAATCCGCTACGCCGGTCACTGCGTCGCGGCAATCCGGTCGCGGCGGTCGGTGATGATTTTCCGATGGCGATCCCGCTGCATCGCGTCGGCCACTGGCGGCAGGCCGTGGGTGCCCGCGCTGCCGAGCGCCTACCCGCCTTCCTCGATCAGACGCGCACCCAGGCGCAGCGGCGAATCGCCCGACTGCGCCGCGTGGCAGGCATCGAGGTATTCGACGACAGCCCCGGCAGCCAAGGCACCTGGCCATTCCTGTTGCTGCTGTTGCCGGACCAGGCGCGTCGCGATGCCGCGCTGTCGCAGTTATGGGGTGCCGGGCTCGGCGTCAGCCGGTTGTTCATTCATGCGCTGCCCGACTATGCCTATCTGGCCGATGTGGTTCCGCCGCAGGATCTGCCGCATGCACGGGACTTTGCCGCACGCAGTCTCACCATCAGCAACAGTCCGTGGATGACCGACGAGGACTTCGAGACGATCTGCCAGACACTGCAGACCTGTCTGGGCTGAATCTCCCCGCAGGTGCCCGTGCGCCCATGAAAAAGGGGAACCCTGGCGGGTTCCCCTCTTGGCCCCTCTTGCTCAAGAGGGTTACTGAATTGGTGGGCGGTACAAGGATCGAACTTGTGACCCCTTCCATGTCAAGGAAGTGCTCTACCGCTGAGCTAACCGCCCATTCGCGCTCAATACGCCGCGCGAGCCGCGCAGTATACGGCAGCAGAACGCCAGCGACAATATCCCCCTGACTCGCCCGCTCGGCCCCATGCTCAGCGCAAGGATTGCTCCCTGAGCTGGTGGATCTGGTCGCGCAGGCGCGCGGCGTCCTCGAACTCCAGGTTCTGCGCGTGCTTGTACATCTGCGCCTCGAGCTTTTTCAGCATGCCCGCCGCCTGCTGCGCATTCAGCGCCGAATAGTCCGCCGACTGCTCGGCCACCGCCGCCTTGCCCCGGGCGCCCTTGTTGCCGCGGCGGTTGCCGGACTCGCTGCGTGCGCCCTCCATGATGTCGGCGATGCGGCGCACCACCGTGGTCGGGGTGATGCCTTGCTCCTCATTCCAGGCCAGCTGCTTTTCGCGGCGACGTGCGGTCTCGTCGATCGCTGCCCGCATCGAGCGGGTGATCGAGTCGCCGTACAGGATCGCCTTGCCGCGTACGTTGCGGGCGGCGCGGCCGATGGTCTGGATCAACGAGCCGGTCGAACGCAAAAAGCCTTCCTTGTCCGCATCGAGAATCGCCACGAGCGAGACCTCGGGCATGTCCAGCCCCTCGCGCAGCAGGTTGATACCCACCAGTACGTCGAACTCGCCCAGGCGCAGGTCGCGAATGATTTCACTGCGCTCGACCGTCTCGATGTCCGAGTGCAGGTAACGCACTTTCACATCGTGCTCGGCCAGATATTCGGTGAGATTCTCGGCCATGCGCTTGGTCAGCGTGGTGACCAGCACGCGATCGCCGATGGCCACCCGCTTGTGCACCTCGCCGAGCAGATCGTCGACCTGGGTGCGTACCGGCCGCACTTCCACTTCCGGGTCAACCAGGCCGGTCGGACGCACTACCAGCTCCACCACGGCATCACCGGACTTGTCCAGCTCGTAGGCGCGCGGTGTGGCCGAGACGTAGATGGCACGCGGCACGCGCTGCTCCCACTCCTCGAAACGCAGCGGTCGGTTGTCCATCGCTGACGGCAGTCGAAAGCCGAACTCGACCAGGGTCTCCTTGCGCGAGCGGTCACCCTTGTACATCGCGCCGAGCTGCGGCACGGTCACGTGCGACTCATCCACCACCAGCAGGCCATCGGCCGGCAGGTAGTCGAACAGGGTCGGCGGCGGCTCGCCCGGCTCGCGCCGGGTCAGGTGGCGCGAGTAGTTCTCGATGCCCTGGCAGTAGCCGACCTCGGCCATCATCTCGATGTCGTAGCGGGTGCGCTGTTCCAGCCGCTGTGCCTCCAGCAGCTTGTTGTCGCGATACAGTTGCTCCAGCCGATCCTTCAGCTCCACCTTCACCGTCTCGATCGCGTTGAGCACGCTCTCGCGGGTGCTGGCGTAGTGCGTGCGCGGATACACCGTGTAACGCTGCACCTTGCGAATCGTCTCGCCAGTGAGCGGGTCAAACAGCGCCAGCTTCTCCACCTCGCCATCGAACAGCTCGATGCGCAGCGCCTCGGTCTCGGACTCGGCCGGAAACACGTCGATGATCTCGCCGCGCACACGATAGGTACCGCGACGCAACTCCATCTCGTTGCGGGTGTACTGCAACTCGGTCAGTTGATGGATCAACTTGCGCTGATCGATGCGCTCGCCGGTGGCCAGGATCAGCCGCAGCGAGAGGTAGTCCTCGGGATTGCCCAGGCCGTAGATCGCCGACACGGTGGCGACGATGATCGAGTCGCGCCGCGACAACAGCGCCTTGGTCGCCGACAGCCGCATCTGCTCGATGTGCTCGTTGATCGAGGCGTCCTTCTCGATGAAGGTGTCCGATGCCACCACGTAGGCTTCCGGCTGGTAGTAGTCGTAGTAGCTGACGAAGTACTCCACCGCATTGTTGGGAAAGAATTCCCTGAACTCGCCGTACAACTGCGCCGCCAGCGTCTTGTTCGGCGCCATCACGATGGTCGGCCGCTGTATCCGCTCGATCACGTTGGCGATGGTGTAGGTCTTGCCCGAGCCGGTAACGCCGAGCAGAGTCTGCGCCGCCAGCCCGGACTCGAAACCGTCAGCCAGTCGCTGGATTGCCTGCGGCTGGTCACCGGCGGGCTGGTAGGGGGCAACAAGTTGGAAGCGGTCAGTCATCGGCTACAGATGTGGGCGCGGTGGTCTAGTTTAAATCCGGCCTGCTGACAGCCTGCGTCAGCAAAGGCCGACAACAGTGACATCGTTTGGCCACTGCCGACAGTCCGCCCGCGCCCTAGCATGGAGCTTCCGCACAGCGCAGGAAGCGCAGCCATGGCCGCTTGCAGGACGCCCCAGCCCCCAGTCCACCAGCAAGGCATGAGCCTGATCGAACAGATCATGGTGCTCGCCATCGCTGCGATCCTGACCGGCCTCGCGCTGCCCTCGCTGACTCGCTTGCTCAGCAGGAATCGGCTGCAGGTAGCGCAAACCGACTTCATGTCGGCCTTGCAGCACGCCCGATTCACCGCTGCCAGCACGGGCAAACGCACCCTGTTCTGCCCCAGCGACGACGGCAGCCGCTGCTCGGAAGGCACGCAGTGGCATAGAGGCTGGCTGCTGGGCCATGACATCGATGGGGATCATCAACCCGACGGCGCACCGTCGTACACCGGCGGCGCCTATGCCGGCGGCGTACGCATCACCAGCAGCAGCGGGCGACGCGACGTGCGCTTCCGCCCGGATGGCAGCGCCAGCGGCAGCAACCTCACGCTGTCGTTCTGTCAGCCCGGCAGCCATGAGCAGGCCCTGACCGTCGTGGTATCCAATTCCGGCCGCATTCGTGGCGCCCCGGCCGATGCCGCGCAAACAGAAAACTGCATGAGCGACGACTGAAACAAGGCTGCGCTGGCAACCGCGCTGCATCCCGCACGGCACCTTCCGAAAGACGCTGGAGCCAGGCAGTACGTAAAACCCGATACCCGGATACGAGAAAGGCCTCGCATTTCTGCGAAGCCTTCACGATATGGCGCCCGAAGTTGGACTCGAACCAACGACCCCCTGATTAACAGTCAAGTGCTCTAACCAGCTGAGCTATTCGGGCGTGAGCTGCGTATTTTGTCGTTGTGCCAACGAGCTGTCAATACATTGCAGCGTATCTCGACATCTCTTTTCAGTGCGTGACCACCTGATAGCAAGGTACATAGGCCGTGCCGCCGGGTAACTTCATGCGGTGCTGCTTGACGAATGCCTGCAGCAACTGGTCCAGCGCCCGCATGATCTCGGGATCACCATCGATCGCAAACGGGCCGTGCTGCTCGATCGCCAGCACGCCCTCTTCCTTGACGTTGCCCGCCACGATGCCCGAAAACGCCCGACGCAAATCCGCCGCCAGCTCATGCAACGGACGATCGCGATGAATCTGCAGGCCGCGCATCGCTTCATGCGTGGGGCGGAACGGCAGCTGGAATTCCAGCGGCACCCGCAAAGCCCAGTTGAAGAAGAAGGCGTCCTTGGTATCGAGTCGGTTGTGGCGCACCTTGTCCAGCCCCTTGACCATCGTGCGCGCCACGGCGGCAGGATCATCCACGATGATCTTGTAGTGCTTCGCCACGTCATCACCCAGGCTCAGTCGCAGGAATTGATCGATCTGCTCGAAATAGGCGGCCGACTCGCGCGGACCGGTGAAGATCAGCGGGAACGGAATCTCGGCATTGTCCGGGTGCAACAGGATGCCAAGCAGATAGAGGATTTCCTCGGCCGTGCCTACGCCACCGGGGAACACGATGATGCCGTGCCCCAGCCGGACGAAGGCCTCAAGCCGCTTCTCGATATCCGGCATGATCACCAGTTGATTGACGATCGGGTTCGGCGACTCGGCGGCAATGATGCCGGGCTCGGTAATGCCGATGTAGCGATTGTCGCGGAGCCGCTGCTTGACATGCGAGATGGTCGCGCCCTTCATCGGACCTTTCATCGCACCGGGGCCACAGCCCGTGCAGATGTCCAGGCCGCGCAGACCGAGTTGATAGCCGACCAGCTTGGTGTAGTCGTATTCCTCACGGGAGATCGAGTGCCCGCCCCAGCACACCACCAGATTGGGATCGACATTCGGCTTCAGAATGCGCGCGTTGCGAAGGATTTCGAAGACGCTCTGGGTCAGCCCGGCCGAAGCATCCAGCTCCATCCCTGCCTGTTCCAGCTGGGTCGACACGTACACGATGTCGCGCACCACCGCGACCAGCAATTCGTTGATGCCGACGATGATCTGTCCATCGACGAACGCCTGCGCGGGCGCATGAGTGAGTTCGATCTTGATGCCGCGATCCTGCTGCAAAACCTGGATGTCGAAATCCGGGTATTGCTCGAGAATCGCACGCGGGTCGTCACTCAGACTGCCCGAGGTAAGCACTGCCAGGGCACAGCGACGCAACAGTGCATGCAGGCCCGAATCGCTGGCGCCACGAAGGCGCACCACTTCGTTGCGGGAAAGCACATCCAGCCCGCCAATCGGGGAAATACGCGCACTGACGGTGTTGGCCTTTGGCGTGGCGGCGTGTGTGTCGTTCATTCTTGATGTTCTCCTTGCCGCGCAATGCGGAACACGCGCCCTGCGTCGAGCAGGGGCAGACCGCTTAGCTTCCCGCGCTGGTTGCGCAGGGTCAAGCTCGCAAAAAAAACCGGTGCCCTTGCGGGCACCGGCTATGGGACAACACTTCAGACCGGAGCGATCAGAAGGTGTACTTCACCGTCAACTGCACCGACCAGCGCTGAGCCAGATCGTCGTTGTTGTTGACGTAAGTCGGAACCGCCAGCGGGTTGTAATTGCCGTTCTTGTCGATGTAGTTGACGCAGCTCGACGCACCACCGCAGGCGATGTCGTAGATGTACTTGCCGGTCGCCGCATCGACGCCGTAGAAGTCGGCCAGCGGGCGACCACCCGGGAAGTTTTGACGCTTCTCGATGCCCCAATGCTTGTCCAGCAGGTTGGTGAAGTTGTACACGTCGAGTCGCACGATGCCCTTGTTGCCCTTGAAGATACCCGGGATTTCCTGGCTGAAGCTCAGATCCAGCTGGTTGATCCAGCCAGCCCGGTCGCCGTTGCGCTTGGCGATCTGGCCCTGATGATCCTTCAGGTAGTCATTGCCCTTGATGTAGCTGTAGAACTGCTGCTGCAGCACCGCATCCTTGGCAGCATCGCCGGTGCTGCGGAACTCCACCTGACCCGCCTTGGGAATGAACACCAGATCGTTGACGTAACCGTCGCCGTTGGCGTCATTGCCGAAAGCCCAGCTGTATGGCGCGGCATTGTGGCCGTCGAAGAACGCGCTGACGCTGGTGGCATAGTCGCCGAAGAAGTGATGCTGCCAGTTGAGGCCGGCAATCACGCGACGCGGAATCGAGTAGTTGGACGTACTGGCCACGTTCTCGTTCGGGTTGGTGACGTAGTTGTACTTGTAGTTCGAGGTAGCGACGCTGGACGTGCCCGGGTTCACTTCGGAAGCGCGACTCCAGGTGAAGCCGACCATGCCGGACCAGTCATTGGAGAAGTTCTTCTTCAACGACAGCGCCAGACTGTCCGCGGTACCGCGGCTGGTGTTGGCCAGGTTGACCACATCGGCAAAAGCCGCGTTCGAATGGGCGCGGGTGCCCTGACCCTTGGCCTTCGGATCGCTGTTGACCAGCTTGTAGAAGGTCTGGCGACCATCCGGCAGCAGACCACTCGGCGCACCGATATTCAGGTTTTGATACAGAATCGCATCACGCTGGATGATGTGCTCGTAGTCGACCGTGCCCACCAGACCCCACCACGGCAGCTCCTTGTCGAAGCCCAGGCTCAACTTCCACGCACTGGGCAACTGAAAGCCTGGCGATACGGTGTTCACCGTCATCTTGCCCGCACCGGCCGCGCCATCGTTCTGCGCATAGGGATCCGGGCTGAACGCCGGCACGTTGGTGCCGTTGCAGGGGGCGGAACGAGTCGGGCCGCAGTTGAACTGGGTCTGGGTGATGCCGGAATTGGAGAAGATGTTGCCGATCCACACGTTTGGCGGGTTGGCCATGAACAGGCCGGCACCACCGCGCAACTGGGTCATGCGCTCGGTATTGAAGTTGTAGTTGAACGACAGGCGCGGCTGCACCAGACGGTTGCCGTTGATGGTGGTCTGGTTGGTGCGGCCATACGCGGCGGCATAGGTCGCGTTGTACAGCGGCTTGTCCGACATCAGCGGGATATCGACGCGCACGCCGTACTGCAGCGACAGGTTGTCGTTGAACTGCCAGGTGTCCTGCAGGAACACGCCCCACTGCTTCATGCCGAAGTTGGCCGCCACCTGCCCCTGGTTCAAGCCATTGGCGGGACGGTTGTAGTAATACTGGTAGTAGTAGCCATCGAGGAAGTTCTGGATGCCCGAACCGGTGCCGGTGTTGCCATTGCCGTCTTCGAAGGTGTAACTGCCGAACGCGTTCTGCAGGAACAGGTTGTAGATCTTGTCCTTCTCGAAGTCGAAGCCACCCTTGATGGTGTGATCACCGGCGTAATACGTGCCGGACCAGGCGGCACTCAGTGCCGAGGTCTTCAGCGCGTTGGCCTGGCTCGAATACTCGGTACCGAATTCGACCGCCGGACCACCGAAACCATTCGGATACACGGTGATGTCAGGCATCGGCACGCCGTTGTACGGGCCTCGGTTCTGCTTGAAGCTGGCGTAGGACAACGTGGTATCGGTGGAGAAGTTGGACGACCAGTCATCGTAGAAGTGCAGCGCGTAGCTCTTGCTGTCGACGTTGCTGGTGTACCAGCCGCTGGAGAGCACCAGCTTGGTGGTGCTGCCGGTGATGACCGGTTTGATTTCCTTGGTCTGGCTATAGGTGAAGCTGGCGCGGTGATCGTTGTTGATGTTCCAGTCGATCTTGCCCAGCTAGCGCTTGTCCTGCAGGTTGGAATTGCCACCACCGATCGAACCCAGATCCTGGGTGATGCCCACGGCCTTGGCCGCATCACGCACCTGTTGCACCATCGCGTTGGTCAGGCCAGCAATCGGAATGCCCGCGCCAGAATCCATCGGGCCGTAGGGGCTGCCAGCACCGACCTGCACGCTCTTCTCCGCCGAGAGGAAGAAAAACAGCTTGTCCTTGATGATCGGACCACCGACGGTGGCGCCACCGGTCCACTGGCGATCGAAGCCCTGATATTTGGCGTCGGTCTCGTTCTTGCCGATCATGTTCTGGTTCTGGAATACGTAGTAGACCGAACCGTGGAAATCATTGGTACCGCTCTTGGTCACCGCGTTGACGGTGGCGCCCAGGCCACGGCGGGTGGCCACGTCATAGTTGGCGGTGGAGATGTTGTATTCCTGGATCGTGTCCTGCGAAATCGGCGTACCCAGCGTCGGCAGGCCATTCGCGTTCAGACCAAACGGGTCATTGGCGCTGACCGAGTCGACCGTGATGTTGTTGTAGCGGCTGTTCTGGCCGATCGCCGAAATCTCGCCGCGGGCGCGGTCGGTGATCACGATGCGCGGATCAAGCCGCACGATGTTCTGGATCGAGCGACCGGGAGTCGGTGTGGCTTCCAGCTGCGCAGCCGAGATATTGGTCGAGATGCCTTTGTTGTCCGGCGAGAAGGTCTGCGCCAGGGCGCTGGCCGACACGGTCACGGTATTCAGATCCTTGGCGTCCTTGGCACTGGCACCAGCAGCCATGCTCAGGTTGATGGCCGATTCCTGCGCCAGTTGCAGATAGACATTGTTCTGCTCGGCCTGGCTCATGCCAGCCTTGGTGACCGTCACATCAAACGGACCGCCCACGCGCAGACCCTGGGCGGAATAGCGTCCGTCGGCATCGGTGGTCACGATCTTGGTGGTGCCGGAAGGCTCATGCACGATCTGGACGCTGGCGCCGCCGACCGGCTGGCCGCTGGCGTCAAGCACGCGACCACTGATCGCTGAAGAGGTGTCCTGCGCGACGACTGGCGATGCCGCCAGCAACGCAGTAATGGCCAGTGGCAGTAGTTTTGCGCGAAAGCAGCTATTCATCGGGCGTCTATCCCTTGGGTCTCGGTCAGAAAGTAAAAGCATCCAGAGCGACAGACCAAGGCCTCCAAGTAATGTCTTGAAGAGGCTTTCGGGCTGACACTTGTCCCCTTGGTGCGGCTCCGAATTGCGGCAACGCCACTCGGCCCACAGCAAGAATGGGTCGGCACACCATAGTCGCAATAGATTACACTTTCGTAACAATTCACGCAAAACTTACGTGGAGTTGCGCTTTTTTGCGTAACTACGCTCGTTCCGCAAGCTGCCGGCCCAACCCACGCAAGGCCACCAAAGGCATGCCTGAAAAGTAGAATGCCCCCGCAAGCGGGGGCATTCCGGTGTGGCCTGGCCGGACGTCAACCGACGCCCGTGCTCGATCAGAAGAACGAAGCGCCGAACGTCACCATCACGGTGCGGCCTTCCAGCAGCGAGTAGTACGGGGCGCTGGCGTACAGCACCGTGCCGTTCTGGTCGGTGGTCTTGCTCGGATTGGAAGCAAGGAACGCACTGATGTTGTTGGCGTTGGTCAACGCCTGACGATCGGCGATGTTGAACAGGTTGACCTTGATGTAAGGCTTGCGGAACCACGTGGAGACATCGTCGAAGCGCCAGCCACCGCTCAGATTGATCGTGGTGTAGCCACCGACCTTCTGCGTGTTGGACCAGTCACCCCACACCGCGCCGCGGTACTTGGCATCGATGCTGGCCCACAGCGGGCCGTGGTCATAACCCAGGCGCACAAAGCCCGAGTTCAGCGGCGTGTTGAGGAAGGTCTTGCCCGAGGTGTTGTAGATGCCATCCCCCAGCGTGTTGATGTTTCCTTCCAGAATCGACTTGGTATAAGCGTAGGAGCCATACAAGGTCCAGTCCGGCGTGATCTTGTAGCTGGACTCGGCGGTCAGGCCGCGCATATGCATCTTGGGCAGGGAGACATAAACCGTCTGCCCGGTGTTCTGGTCGTAGCCGGAGACCTGCTTGTTGTTGAGGTTGGAGGCGTAGACATCCACATTGGCCGAGAACTGGCCACCGTAGTAACGCCAGCCTGCATCCACCGTGGTCGCGGTCTCGGGCTTGTTGAGGTAGGTGCCGACCGGAGCGGTGGTTCCGGGTGCGCTGGCAACAATGGAGTTCAGCAGGATGGCGCTGTTGATCGGAGCGCGGAAAGTCTTGCCGGCACCGATGTAGAACTGGTTCTCGTCGTTCAGCTGATACTTGAGGCCGGCGGTCGGGCTCCAGTCATGGTAGGTCGCGCTGGAATTGCCGCCGAACGCCGTGTAGTACTTGCGCACCGAACCGGGCCATTCATAGTCATAGCCTTGGCGCTGAACCCACATATAGGACGCGCCGGCGGTCAACGTCAGCTGGTCGGTCGGGGTCCAGGTGTCGGTGGCAAAAGCCTTGCGGGTATCGGTGCGGGTGAACTCATCGTAGGTCTTCTGCACCGTGCCATCCGGGTAGCGGATCAGGTCCACCTGGCCCCAACGGTCTGACGGAATGCCGGTGCCCGGAGCGGTCGACGAGAACACCTGACCCTGCTCCTGCCGCGGCTTGTCCCACCACACGCCGTACTCGAGGCTGTTGTTGTCGCCGAAATCCTGGTTCAACTTGGCAATGACGCCTGGCCGCCAGGTATGCGAATAGCTCAGCGAATAGACCAGGTCGCTGCCCTTCAGCACACCATCGCCATTGAGATCCTGGTTGGTGTACTTGAACTGGTTGAGCGGGGACGTCGACTCGGTGAACGTGGTGCCCGAACTGCCGCCACCAAAGCCGTACTGGAAGTACGGCACGATGGACAGATGCAGGTTGTCGCTCAGCTTGAACTCGCCGTCCAGGCTGAACAGATAGCTGCGGAACGGGTTGACGTGCAACATGTAGAAATTGGTGTCGGTCGGGCTCAGCAGGGTCTCGTCGTAGCTCTGGTTGTAGTTCTGCTGGGCCTGCGTCTTGGTCAGGCTGTCATAGCTGTTCTTCATTTCCCGGTTGTACTGGAACGAAGCCGATATCGAGTTGTTGTCGTCGATCTTCCACAGCGACTTGCCATCTACCTTGGTCACGTTCATCTCACCCGCGCCACGCCACATGTCGGCGCTGTTGTTCGAGTACGACAGCCACGAACGGACCGGGCCGGTGTCGCCGGTGTTCAGACGAAAGAAGGTGCGGCGGTAGTTGTTGCTGCCGATGGTCTGGCTCGCGTCGAGGCCCGCGGTATGGGATGGATCAATGGTGACCCAGGCGATCGAGCCACCCGCTGCGCCGGCAACCGGCGTATCCACGTCCGGATAACCCTGCAGCACGGTGATGTCACCCATGTTCTCGGTATCGCCGTACTCGGTCGCATAGACCTTGTAGTTGCCGCTGTCGTTGATCGGGGCGCCGTTGACGGTGGTGCCGATCTCGTCGCTGGTGAAGCCACGGATGCTGTAGTTGCCGTCGTTGAGGCCAGTGTAGTCATCGGTGGAAGCGTTGACCCCGGGAATGCTGTCGACCATCTGCACGAAAGTGCCGCCGGGAGCGGCCTTGACGATCGCATCGCGACCAATCGTGGACACCGCCTTGGGCGCCGCCTGCACCGACATCAGGCCACCGCCGAGTGACAGCGACTGCGCCTGGACCTGCACTGCCGACAACTGCTGCACGCGCTTGGTGTCATTGGAGGTGGTGGTGTTGGACGTGCTGGAGGCGTTGGCACGCTGAACGGTCTGGGTGCCCGCAGTCGGCGCGGATGATGTCGAGTCCGATGTGCTCTGTGCCGTCGCCATGCCAACGCTCATGCCACAGGCGAGTGCAATCGCCGCTGAAATATGATTTCTTTTCATGTACTTGATCCCGGATAGTTCACTTAAAAAAGGCACAGCTCAAATGGCTCAACCTGCCTCACTACACATCACGCAAAAGCACAAGAAATCACTCGAGCCGCAAGAACTAACGTCAATTTCAAGGCAACAAAAAGCCCAGTCGGCGAGACTGGGCGATTACTTGCGACAAATGCGTTTTATTTTGCGCCTTTTGTACTGTTCTTTATGACCTTGCTGAATGGATAAGCGAGAAGCGGGGCCAATATTGCATATTCATTTTACGGTATTTTTACAGAAATTAAAGTGCCCTTCCCAACTGTGGAGCCACGTCCGGATGAGCCGCAAGTGCGCATCGCGCAACTGCACGCGCACGGAACCGAGTGTGCGAAGGGGCAGAAACCTTCAGCCAGTCATCAGCGGACCGGACTCCGGCTTGCCCAGATAGCGCGCGCGCTTGGCGGGCTTCAGGCTGGCAAGATCGAGTAATACCAGGCCATCGACACAGCCGGAGAAACCCGGATCCTCGCCAAAATCGAGAAATTGCACGCCATCGGGCTCGACCAGATCGACGTATTGGCGATAGAGCACCGGCATCGTTACGCCCAGCGCATCCAGATGATGCTTGAGCCGGCCCAGCCCGGCGGATGCGTCCAGACCCTCCAGAGCCATGCGTACGCCTTCGATCACTTCGGGCGAAATCACGAAGGGTTGCCGCGCCGCGGCCAGACCCGGCGCGCCGAAATAATGCTGATGTGCCGCCGCGATCCATTCCCGTGCTTCGCGTGGCAGCTTCACCGACATGCTGACTGGGCCAAACAGATAACGAAGGTCGCGGTGCCTTTGCAGATAAAGGCCAATGCCCTGCCACAGCTGATCCAGTGCACGCGAACGCCAGTAAGCAGGAGCAATGAAACTGCGCCCCAACTCCAGCCCTTGCGTCAGGCGCGACTCCAGCTCCGGCGAATAGCTGAACAAGCTGGAACTGTAGAGACCTTTCATGCCGCGCTGCGCAATCAACCGCGCACCGTGCCCGAAACGGTATGAGCCGACGATGCGCAAGCACTTGGGGTCCCACAACACCAGATGCTCGTAGTGCGGGTCGTACTGGTCCAGATCACGACGCGTGCCGGTGCCTTCACCCACCTTGCGAAAGGTCAACTCGCGCAGGCGTCCGATCTCACGCATCACCGCGCTGTCGGTCGCCCCCTGGAACAGCCACGCCTGCTTGCCGTCACCCAGTTCGGCGAGCTTTTCCGCGCCCGCCAGCTCAGCCGCCACCTGCTCGGCCGGCTCGGGCAAGGCCAAGGGCGCCTGTCCACCGAAAATCAGGCCACGATGGCGGCCCACCCGATAGACATGTCGACGCATCAGCTTGGTCGCCTGCTTGGCGGAACCACCGCTGCGCTGCTGCAGCTCTTCCGCGCTGACCAGGGCGCCGATGCTGAAACCGATACGACGCCGGCCAGGCGCCACCGCCTCGCGCGGAAGCATGGCCGTACTCAGCGGCTTGGCCAGCATCGACAAGCCATAGAACACGGTCGAATTGCGCGCCGCTATATGCACAGGCAGCACCGGCGCCTTGCTGCGCATGGACAGGCGTGCAAAGCCATCGGACCAGCGCCCATCACGCACGCCACCGGCTCCCATCCGCGAGACTTCACCGGCAGGAAAAAGAATCAGCGCCTCACCGTTGTCCAGCGCTCGATAGATGCCACGCAAGCGGGAAGCGGCGCCATTGCCGAAAACGTCCACCGGCAGCAGCAACTTGCCCAGTTGCGGAATCACTGAAAGCCAGTCGTTGCCCAGCATGCGCACGTCGCGGCGCACCGAGCCGATCAGCTGCACCAACGCCATGGCGTCCTGCATGCCCAGCGGATGATTGGCAACGACCAGCAGCGGGCCCTCGACCGGAATGTGCTCACGGTCGCGCGGGTTGATGTGCGAACTGGTGCCGAGCACATCAAGCACACGCTCGGCAAAGTCAAAACCTTCGGCACCGCCGACTTGTTCAAGCACCCGGTTGAAGCCGTCTTCGTCGGCCAGCCGCCCCAGCATGCCGGCCACCGGACGCCGAATTCGCGGGTGTTGAGTCAACCAGGGCAAACGCTCAATAAGGGACTGTTCGATGCTCAGCATGACTGATTCCTCGTATGACCCCCATCCTGCCGGCCAATTATGACAGCCGGGCGGCCATTCGTAGAATCATGCGTTGCAACGGTGTTGCCAGAGCGTTTCAGGGGACCGAGTGCAGGAACGATGCCACGCCGGACATGAACATCTGCACCGACAGGGCGATCAGCAGCATACCCATCACCCGCTCAAGCGCGGTCAGCACGCTTTCACCGAGCCAGCGGAACAGATAGGTGGCGCTGAGCAGGATGAACGACGTCGCCAGCCATGCCAGCAACAACGCAATCACCCAATCTGCGGTGCGGCCAGGTTGGGTGTTGGTCAACAGCAGCAGGGCCGCCATGGCGGAAGGGCCAGCCCCCCCGGGAATCGCCATCGGCACGATGAACGGCTCACCTTCGCCCTGCTTGCCAAATATGCCGCCGCCGTCGGCCGGCGGAAACACCATGCGGATACCGATCAGGAACAACACGATGCCACCAGCGATGCTGATCGAATCCGGCTTCAGTTGCAGCAGTTCCAGAATGTGCTGGCCGCCGAACAGGAACACCAGCAGCACGCCGAGCGCAATCAGCAGCTCGCGCACCATCACCCAACGGCGCCGCTTGGGCGGTACGTCCTTGAGCAGGCTCAGGAAAAACGGGATATTGCCCAGCGGGTCCATGATCAGAAACAACATGATTCCCGCCGACAACGTGGTCATCTGCGCTTCCATCTCAACTCCAGTCCGGTAAAGCTGGCGCCGCCTCGGCAACGCCCACGTATGTTCAGTCGACCCGCAGATCGAGCATGGCACCGCGCGCAGCCAGCCCTTGCATGCTCAGCAGATAGACGGCCGCTGCGGCAGCGCCATCCGCCGGCGGGCGCTGCATGATGTCCTCGCCGAAGTACGCCAGTCGGCGCAATGCCGTGCGCATCGGCGCAGGCAGCATGGCATGGACGCGCAAGGGGCCGCTGTCATTCTCGTCATGCAGGATCGCCACGAAGCGCTCCAGCGCCGCCTTCGATACGCCGTAGCCACCCCAGTGCGCGCGCTGCAGCAGGTCGGGGTTGTCCAGCACGAACACCACGGAACTGTCGCTCGCCCGGTTGAGCAAGGGCAGACAGGCCTGGGTCAGCGCAAATGGCGCCGATACATTCACGTGCAGTGCCCGCAGCCAGTCATCCGGCTTCAGCATCGAGATCGGTGTCAGCCCGGTGAAGCTGGCAGCCGCATGCACGATGCCATCGATCCGGCCGAAGTCGCGCGCAAGCCCGTCGGCCAGCGCTTCATAGTCACTCGGCGTGGCCACTTCCATATACAGCGGATGGATCACCGGCTCGGACAAGCCCTCTCCCCGCATCGCGTCGTAAAGCTTCTCCAGCTGACGCTTGCGCTTGCCAGTAATCACCACCGTGGCCCCGGCACGCGACGCAGCACGCGCCACGGCACCACCCAGACCACCATAAGCGCCAGTCACCAGCACCACCCGATCGACCAGTGTGTCAGCAGCCGGCGACCAGCCTGCTGGCAAACGGGCGATGGGCAACGTACTCATCGCATGGCCCCTGCGACGTCGCTGGCCATCCGGCTCAGCTCACCGGCGGACTTCAGGTCCTCGATGATGTCGCAGCCACCAATCAGCTCGCCATGAATGAACAACTGCGGAAACGTGGGCCAGTTAGCAAAATGCGGCAGGGCGGCGCGTATCTGCGGATCCGCCAGCACGTTCACCGAGTGAAACACCGCACCGGCCTCGGTCAGCGCCTGTGCCGCGCGATGCGAAAAACCACACATCGGAAACTCCGGCGTGCCTTTCATGAAAAGCACGATCGGATGCTCGGCCAGCATCGCCTTGATTTGCTCGTTGATGTCCATAGTTCGGTGTTTCATCTTTACAATGCAGGCAGACCGGTATTGTATCAGTCAGTCGTCGGCCGCCGCCCACTGCGCCGCCTCTCCCTTCGCCACCGCCAAGGAGCCTCTCATGGCCATCGAACTCCCCCCGCTTCCGTACGAAAAGAATGCACTCGAACCGCATATTTCCGCTGAAACGCTGGAATATCACTATGGCAAGCATCACCAGGCCTATGTGACCAACCTGAACAAGCTGATCGAAGGCACCGAGTTTGCGGATGCCGCACTGGAAGACATCATCAAGAAGTCGTCCGGCGGCGTGTTCAACAACGCCGCGCAGATCTGGAACCACACGTTCTACTGGCACTCGATGAGCCCCAAGGGCGGCGGCGCTCCCAGCGGCAAGCTGGCCGATGCCATCAACAAGGCATTTGGTTCAGTGGACAAGTTCAAGGAAGAGTTCAGCAAATCCGCGGCCGGCAATTTCGGCTCGGGCTGGACCTGGCTGGTGCAGCGGCCCGACGGCTCGTTGGGTATCGTCAACACGTCCAATGCGGCCACGCCGATCACCGGCAGCGACAAGCCGCTGTTCACCGCCGACGTGTGGGAGCATGCGTATTACATCGATTACCGCAATGCTCGCCCGAAGTATGTGGAAGCATTCTGGAACCTGGTGAACTGGGATTTCGCGGCAAAAAATCTCGCCTGAAGCCACTCGCCATAGATCAAAAAAAACGGAGCCGGCAACGGCTCCGTTTTTTCATGCCTGACGAATCCGATCAACCCAGCCGATCGTCGGCCAGGTGATAGTGCGGATCTTCCACGGCATTGGATTCCACCATGTCGCTGGCCTTGCGCAGCAACTCGGCACAGTCGGGGCTCAGATGGCGCAGATGCAGGCGCTTGCCCTGCTTCTGGTAGCGCTCGGCCAGGGCGTCAATGGCCTCGATTGCCGAATGATCCATCACCTTGGCCTGACCAAACTCCACCACCACATGCTCGGGATCGTCCTTGGGATTGAACAGGTTCTGAAAATTGCTGGTCGAGGCGAAAAACAGCGTGCCCTTCAGCTCGTAGATACGGCTGCCATGCGCATCGATCCGGGTGGTCACGTCAATCTGACTGGCGTGCTGCCAGGCGAACACCAGCGCCGCGATCACCACGCCGATGACCACCGCCACCGCCAGGTCAGTGAAGATCGTCACCACGGTCACCGCCACGATCACCAGGGCGTCGGCACGCGGTACCTTGCCCAGCACACGCACACTGCCCCACTCGAAGGTCTTGGCCGACACCACGAACATCACCCCGATCAGCGCCGCCAGCGGAATGCGCTCGATCAGGCTCGAGCCGAACAGGATGAAGCTGAGCAAGCCCAGCCCGGCGACGATGCCGGAAAGCCGATGCGTGGCACCGGCGCCAACATTGATCATGCTCTGGCCGATCATCGCGCAACCACCCATGCCACCAAAAAAACCGGTGACCACG
>JBBQQL010000041.1:0-25959 GCA_038215995.1 Lysobacterales bacterium | reverse complement strand
ATGTATATTTATGGCCGCATAGGATCATTTTGCTCCATGGAGGTACTTTTATGTCCCGCTCGAACGTCCACAAGACCACGGATGAGTGGCAAGCCGAGGTGGGGAAGCGCCTACGCGCGGCACGTATTCGCGCTTCCTTGGTACCAGTAGCGCCTCGCTTTGCAGATAAATAGCGTCCCTGTTACCTCTTTTTTAGCCGGGCTCACCGCTGCCTTGCCGCCCACGCCTCAACAATACTATGGAGTGCTTCAAGACCTTCGGTTAGCGCCGCGGGTCCCGGTTGCAAAATGAGCGGCGACTTGATCTCGTATAGGTCGCCATTGCGAACCGCAGGGATTTGATCCCAGCCTGGGCGGCCCGCCACTTGCTCTGGGCGAAATCGCTTGCCGCACCAGGAGCCAATTATCAGATCAGGAGCGAGCGAGACGACTTCCGAAGGGTCGGCGACGATGCGGTCTTTCGCCAGCGGCTCTATGGCCCGGGAAGGGAATATATCGTCGCCGCCGGCAATTTCCACGAGCTCCGAAACCCAACGAATTCCAGAAATTTGGGGCTCATCCCACTCCTCAAAATAGACTCTTGGTCGACGCGCCAGTGCGGATGATCGACGCCGGACTTCGTCGATTTTCCGTTCCAGCTCTCCAGCGAGCTGCTGCGCGATAGCTTCCACGCCGACTAGAGCACCAAGGCGACGGATGTAGTCCAGAATGCCGACAACGCTGCGGTGGTTTGCTATCCAAACTTCAATGCCTGCCTTGATCAGGGCCTGCGCAATGTCTGCCTGAATGTCAGAAAAGCCGATAGCCAAGTCGGGCTTCAGAGCGACAATTTTGTCGACCTTTGCGCTTGTAAAAGCACTTACCTTTGGCTTCTCTATGCGAGCGGCCGCAGGGCGTACGGTAAACCCACTAATTCCGACAATCCGTTGCTGCTGCCCAAGGAGATATAGCGTCTCGGTGGGTTCTTCCGTCAAACATACGATGCGCTGAGGACCCATGGGTTCGGCTGGTGGCTAATAAACCTCAATGATGCCAGAGGTGCTCAAGCTACACTGCCGGGCGATAGTATGGCGATGATAAGTGCATGATTGTGCGGTAAAGATACACCCAGTAGGGGCAACTAGCATACATCCGCTGGGTCGCGGAAATCATCGGCATTGCCGGTGGCGACGACTGCTTTCCCGAGCTGGCGCGCGAGCCGCTGGCGAAGCAGCGCATCATGGCCAATGGTGACGAAGTGGTCAGGCGTGCGCCGGACATCATTCTCGGCTCATGGTGTGGCAAGCGTTTCCGCCCGGAAAAAGTGGCGGCACGGCCGGGTTGGGACACGATACCGGCGGTACGCCACGGGGACCTCTACGAGATCAAGTCACCAATCATCCTGCAGCCGGGGCCTGCCGCGCTGTTCGACGGTCTCGATGCGGTCCATCGAATCATCGCCGAGTGGGCGCGGCGCGTGTAGGAGCGCACCCTGTGCGCGAAAAATTGCAGTCAGCCACCCAGCGCCAGGCGCGCACCGAGATCCAGTAGCGGCGCAGCGATCAGCAGGCGGCCCAGCATCAGGCCCAACAGAACCACCATCGGTGCGAAATCGATCTGACCAGCGACCAGCTTGCCATCCAGTGGGCGCAGCAGCGGATTGACGACGCTGCCGATCAGCCGCAGCAGCGGCTGCCGCCGATCCACGGCAAACATGCTCAGCAGTGACCAGCCGAAGATCAGCACGATGTAGAACAACAGCGTGAAATCCAGCAGCTCGGCCAGTGACCACAGCAGTACGCCAGCCAGCGACGGCATGGCGCCGAGCAGTGCAAACAGCAGCAGCCGTTTCACCAGCATGGCCAGCCAGGCGAGCAGCAGCGCGGCCAGGTTGATCCGCCGCCAATTGGGCAGGACACGTCGAAGCGGCGCCAGCACCGGGTTGGTGTAGCGGTAGACGAACTGGCTCAACGGGTTGTTGAAATCAGCGCGGCAGGCCTCGGCCATCACCCGCACAAGAAACAACGTGACCACCGCATCGAAAGCCAGCTCGATCAGCATCGACAATGCATTCAGCACGTAGCTCACGGTTGTTTGTCCAGCTCGGCAGCCAGCTCCACGCCGCGGCGGGTGGCGGCGGCAACCGCACGGGCCACGATGCGCGGCAACTCGTCGGCGCTGAAACTTTCCAGCGCCGCCTGGGTGGTGCCGTTGGGCGAGGTGACGCGTTTGCGCAGCACGGCAGGGTCTTCACCGCCTTCGGTGAGCATGCGGCCGGCACCAAAGCAGGTCTGGGCGGCGAGGGCGCGGGCAGTGTCACGCGGCAGCCCCTGGGCGACGGCGGCGTCTTCCAGAGCTTCGACCAGCGCGAAGAAGTAGGCGGGTGCGGAGCCGGAAATCGCGGTGACCGTATCCATCAAGGCCTCGTCGTCGACCCAGCGGGTCATCCCGGCGGCATCGAGGATGTGCTGCGCCTGCGCCCGCTGCGCCGGACTGACCCGGCTGTTGGCGCACAGGCCGGTGGCACCGGCACCAATGAGCGCCGGCGTATTGGGCATGCAACGAACGATCGGTAAACCGTTACCGAACCAGCGCTCCATCTGATCCAGGCGGACGCCCGCAGCGATCGAAATAAGCAACGGACGGTTACGCTGCAAGGTGTCGCGCAGGTCAGCCTGGATCGCCGGCATGATCTGCGGCTTGACTGCCAGCACGATCACCTCGGCCTCGGCTGCGGCCAGCCGGTTCTCGGCGTAGCAGGCCACGCCAAACTCGCGTCCAAGCCCCTGGCGAGCCTCGGCCATGGGCTCGGCCACGCTGATGGTTGCTGGTGCGATGCCGGTTTTCAGCAGGCCGCCGATCAGGCTGCGCGCCATGTTGCCGCCGCCGATAAAGGCAAGTCGTGTCATATGCAAATCCTCGAATATCCAAGCTGCCTACCTTACCGGAGCCGACGCGAGCGCGCTGTTCTTAGGCTGGCGGCGGGCCCTCCACGGGCAGGCTCGGAACCCTGCTGCATGGATGGGTTGGCGTTCGATCCAGCCATTTTTTCAAGGTGTGTGCAACCCGAATCGACAGTTTGCGCATCAGCGGTGGGAAAGACTGGCCGCGCGACCCGTAGCGCGAGTAGTATCAACCGCGCTACAGGGGGGATCAGGATCGTTGGTCCAGCGGGTTTCACGGCGCTTGCGCCTCGCGCTTCGGCGCGCCTGCAGGACAAGCATCTCGCATGCCCCCGATTGTGGTATCCGAATTCATGCCATCCAGATAATCGGTTGAGGGGAACGACAGATGGACATTGCCGAACTGCTTGCCTTCTCGGTAAAGAACAAGGCGTCCGACTTGCATTTGTCTGCAGGTCTGCCGCCGATGATTCGCGTTGACGGTGATGTTCGCCGCATCAACATTCCCGCGCTCGAGCACAAACAGGTGCATTCGCTGATCTACGACATCATGTCGGACAAGCAGCGGCGCGACTACGAGGAGTTCTACGAAACCGACTTCTCGTTCGAGATCCCCGGACTGGCGCGTTTTCGTGTCAACGCCTTCAATCAGAACCGCGGCGCGGGTGCGGTGTTCCGTACCATTCCGTCGGAGGTGTTGACGCTCGAAGATCTGGCCTGCCCACGCATCTTCAAGGAGCTGATCGAGCAGCCGCAGGGTCTGATCCTGGTCACCGGCCCGACCGGTTCGGGCAAATCGACCACGCTGGCGGCGATGGTCGACCACATCAACAAGAACGAATACGGCCACATGCTGACGATCGAGGACCCGATCGAGTTTGTGCACACCTCGCAGAAGTGTCTGGTCAACCAGCGCGAAATCCACCGCGATACCCTCGGTTTCAACGAGGCGCTGCGCTCGGCGTTGCGCGAGGATCCCGACTTCATCCTGGTCGGTGAGTTGCGCGATCTGGAGACCATTCGGCTGGCGCTGACGGCGGCGGAAACCGGCCATTTGGTATTCGCCACCGTGCACACCAGTTCCGCTGCCAAGACCATCGACCGTATCATCGACGTGTTCCCGGCTGGCGAAAAGCCGATGGTGCGCTCGATGCTTTCCGAGTCGCTGCGCGCGGTGGTCTCGCAGTCGCTGCTGAAGAAGGTGGGTGGTGGTCGTATCGCCGCGCACGAGATCATGGTCGGCATTCCGGCGATCCGCAACCTGATCCGCGAGGACAAGGTGGCGCAGATGTATTCGTCGATCCAGACCGGTCAGCAGTTCGGCATGCAGACCCTGGATCAGTGCCTGCAGGATCTGGTCAAGCGGGGCCTGGTCACGCGCCAGGAAGCCTCGACCTACGCCAAGAACAAGGATGGCTTCAGGTGATGATGGCGGCCTGTTTCCATTCCCTATCCTTCGTTCCCGACCCCCGGGGGTAACGTCATGAGTGATTTTGATTTCACCTCGTTCCTGAAACTGATGGTGCACAAGAAGGCATCCGATCTTTTCATCACCGCCG
This sequence comes from Lysobacterales bacterium, assembly GCA_038215995.1. GTDB lineage: Bacteria > Pseudomonadota > Gammaproteobacteria > Xanthomonadales > Rhodanobacteraceae > Rhodanobacter. The sequence continues at coordinate 21,519 of JBBQQL010000041.1, read as the reverse complement.
GTGTGGCGCCGTCGATGAAGGTGCAGGGCCGGATCGTGCCGATCACGCAGAGCCCGCTCAGCGTGCAGCAGTCCCGTGACATGGTGCTCAACGTGATGACGCCCGGTCAGCGCGAGGAGTTCGAGAAAACCCACGAGTGCCAGTTCGCGATCTCCGCGCAAGGCGTCGGCCGTTTCCGCGTATCGTGCTTTTATCAGCGCAATTGCGTCGGCATGGTGCTGCGCCGGATCGAGTCCAAGATCCCCACCCCGGAAGAGCTGAACCTGCCGCCGGTCATCAAGCAGCTGGCGATGACCAAGCGCGGCATCATCGTTTTCGTTGGCGCCACCGGCTCGGGCAAATCCACCTCGCTGGCGGCGATGGTTGGTTATCGCAACCAGAATTCCACCGGCCACATCATCACGATCGAGGACCCGATCGAATACGTGCACAAGCACGAGGGCTGCATCATAACCCAGCGCGAAGTCGGTATCGACACCGATAGCTGGGACAACGCACTGAAGAACACCCTGCGCCAGGCACCCGACGTGATCATGATCGGCGAAATTCGTACCCGCGAGGGCATGGATCACGCGATCGCGTTCGCCGAGACGGGACATCTGGTGCTGTGCACCCTGCACGCAAACAATGCAAACCAGGCGATGGATCGCATCCTGCACTTCTTCCCCGAGGATCGACGCCAGCAATTGCTGATGGATCTCTCGCTCAACCTGAAGGGCATCGTGGCGCAGATGCTGATCCCCACGCCGGATGGCAAGGCTCGCCGGGTGGCGGTGGAAGTGTTGCTGGGTACACCGTTGGCACAGGATTACATCCGTCAGGGCGAAATCCACAAGCTGAAGGAACTGATGAAGGAGTCCACGCTGCTCGGCATGAAGACCTTCGACCAGGCGCTGGTCGAGCTTTATCATGCGGGCGAGATCAGCTACGAGGACGCCTTGCGTTACGCCGACAGCTCCAACGAGGTACGTCTGCGCATCAAGCTGGCTCAGGGTGGTGATGCTCACACCTTGTCGCAGGGTCTTGATGGTGTGGAGCTGGAAGAAACCGGTGACTCAAGGAACATGGGCGGCAGCAACCTGATGAACCGATGAGATGGTGCGAGGTGAGCGGATCGGAATGAGCGTTTTCACGTTCGCCACAACGAAAAAGGGAGCCCAAGGGCTCCCTTTTTCGTCAGCAGGACGGCGATATCAGTGACCGCCCGTTTCCGGCGAGGGCAGGGCCCTCGATTCGGCCGCGACATGGAGGTTGCTCGCATCCACGCTTTTCACACCCTTGACCATTTTGGCGACGCGGATGGCATGGAGCTTCTCCTTGGCGGTGCCGACGTTGCCGCTGAGGGTCACCATACTGTCGTTGGTATCCACCGAAATGTCGGTGGCCGGGATGCCCTTGGTGGTACCGAATTCGGACTTCACCTTGGTGGTGATCCATGCGTCAGCCGCCTTGTCCGGCACGGTCTGGTTGTCTTCTGATTTCTGCATGGATGCGCTCGCTTCCTGGGCAAATACCTGGCCAAGCGGTACCGCGGCGAACGCAAGCATCAGGCCTGCAGCAATCAGGCTCTGGCGGGACTTTGATCGTTTAGTCATGGCAATCTCCTCGCTGGGTGAAGTCTGTCGCTGGGACAGCCGGAGTCGTGGGGGTCGGCTTCCGGGAGGGCATGGCAACAGTTGCGGCGTGAATGCGGCGTGCTCTCCGATGTCGCTGGTTCAGCGCCGGATTACCTTGGCGAGGGCAGCGTGAGTTCGATGTTTGTATCTTGTTTGAGCTGACAGCGGGCAATAAAAAACCGGGGCGCCAAAGCGCCCCGGTTGCTCGAGAACCGTGGATTACTTCAGTACGGTCTGGCTGGTGATCACCACGCCGCTGGTGTCGACGTGCATTTCAGCATCAATGCTGTCGATCCGCTTGGCCTGTTCCTTCATCGCCTCGAATTGAGCCTTGGAACGCGCCGCGCTCGCGGCCAGCTGGGCGGTCGAATTGTCATTGCCATCGGGGCCGTCCATCGAGGGCTCATCGCTCTTGCTGATCGTCGCGGCGGCTGAGGTCAGCGTATCGATTTTCTGCTCCATCAGCTGCAGCCAGTTGAGATACATCGCACCGCTCAGGTGCATGCGGCTCATCTGCCCAGCATCGCCGGCTGGCTCCTTCAGGGTGGTGGCCAGCTTGGCATCCTCGCCGGCACCGATCCCGACGGCCAGCGCGTTGTTGCTCATGGCAACCCATGCGGGTTGGCCCATCATCGCGGTCATCTCCTTGGGCAGCAACTGAGGAGCACCATCGGGGGTGAGCTTCAGCTGGGCCAGGGCGGGCACCATCATCTGGCCCATGGCGAGCAAGGCTGTGGGGTTGCTGCTGCCAACCACCAGTCGGCCGCTGAACGAGGGGATGCTGGAGCTGGGCTTGCTTGCGATCGAGTCCAGGGCAATGCGCAGCCCGAGCATGTCGCCGAAGGGTGGGATGGCAGCTTTCTGCATGGCCGGCCCCAGTTTGGCGAAGCTGTCATTGAGGTCGGTCAACGACGGGCAGGTGAAGGGCTTGGCTGCGACTGCGTCGGATTGCGCGGTCCAGAACGTGCGCAACGTCGAAATCGGCAAGGCCAGGCTCACATCAAAGGGGGCGGTGCCGTCACTACCCAGGCCCGGCAGGGCAACCTTCAAGCCGGCGAACACCTTGCTGATATCGTCGGCCAGTGACACGTCGAATCGCAGATTCTGGTGTTTGGCGTCGAGCTTGGTGTAGCCAAAACTGATGTTGGGCATGCGTGCAGCGATGCGTGCAGCATCTGCCACGCAACTCGGCGAGGTTTGCAACTGGTTGGCCACCGGTTCGCCGGTCTTGGCCGAGACGGTTTCGGCGCGTGCCTTGAGGATCGCGGCGATCAACGGGTCGTTGCCGCTCATGGCCAGAGGCAGTGCACGGGTGAGGTCCATGTCGCCGACCAGCCATGACTTGTATCCCTTGGCCTTGGCCAGATCGCCGAGGCGGCCGTCGTCCTGCAGATTTTTCTGCGGGCGGTCAAGGCCGAGCGCCTCACGCAGCAACCCGACGGGCGCGTCGGCCGGAAGCAGCGCGGCGACCGCCTGCTTGTTCACGGTCGCCAGGATCACCTGGGTGCCGGATGCGACGAATACATACTTCCGGTAGCCCTGCTTGCCCACATTGGCGACATCGAGCTTCTTGCCGTAAGCGGTTTCCAGCCGACCTATGAAACCATCGAATGCGACCGGATCGTTGAGCTCGAAGCGGATGACCGGAGCAAGGCCCAGGCCATAGAACGCGGTGTAACCCTTGAGGTTCAGGCCGGCACCCTGGGCGAAACTCTCGACCGTCTTGCCGTTGAACTCGGCGCGCAGTGCGCGAATCAGGCGAGCCCCATCGGGATCCTTGGCGGCCAGGCGGTCAGCGGCCGCGTCCATCTGGCTCAGCTGCGCCGGCAACTGGGCATCGGCCTGGGCGAGCAGCGCGGCGCGCGTGCTGTCGTCCATGATGTCGAGGTTGGCCACTACGTAAGGTGTGTCCGCGGGTACGAACGCCAGCGGAGCATCCTTGTCCTTGTGTGCGCAGGCGGCCAGCATGAAGCCGGCAAAACCCAGCGCGATAAAGCGCGTCGTCGATCGCATGGTGATCCCCATCAATTGGTGAATGGTGCGACGGGCATTATGCCCGCTTGCATGTTGCCGCGCGAAGGTCGGCTTGTTCAGCGAGCGAGCAACTCGTTCAATACAGCCATGCGGACGAATACGCCGTTGCCGACTTGTTCGAGAATCCGCGATTGCGCGCCGTCGGCTACCTCGGGCGCGATCTCGATGCCCCGGTTGATCGGGCCCGGGTGCATCACCAGGCAGCCGGGGGCGGCGAGTGCGAGACGACGTTGATCGAGGCCGTAGTGCGCGAAATAGGCGGCCTCATCCGGCAGTTCGATGGAGGCCATGCGCTCTTTTTGCAGCCGCAGCATGATGACCGCGTCGGCACCCGCGATAGCCTGGTCAAAACTTTCGTAGCGTCGCCCCTGCGGTACTTCCTCCAGGCTCGGCATCAGTTCGTCCGGGCCGCACAGCCGAATCTCCCCGACCCCCAGCGTGCTGAGCGCGGTGATGTCCGAGCGCGCCACGCGCGAATGCTTGATGTCTCCGCAGATCACCACGCTCAGGTTCTCGAAATCGGGCCGGTGCTGGCGAATGGTCAGTGCGTCGAGGAGGCCCTGGGTGGGATGGGCGCGATTGCCGTCGCCAGCATTGATCACCGATACGCCGCTCATGGCGTGGCGCACCAGCTCTTCGGGTGTGCCGGACTGCTTGTGCCGCACGATGATCGCATCGAGGTGCATCGCTTCAAGCGTATGCAGGGTGTCGAACAATTCCTCCCCCTTGCTGGTGGAGGACAGGCCGATATCGAAGTTGATCACATCCGCCCCCATCCTTCGCGCGGCCAGCTCGAAGGATGTGCGGGTGCGGGTCGAGGGCTCGAAAAACAGGTTGAGTACCGTGCGCCCCGCCAGCACGTCCAGCTTGCGCGTACCGTGAGCACAGGCATCACGCAGGGACTCTGCACGGTCGAGCAGACGCTCGATGGTTTCGCGCGGCAGGTTTTCCAGGGTGGTCAGGTGGCGCAGGCGAGGACTCATGGCGGCGGCTCTGGAGTGGGCAGGGTGGGGCTGTCAGTGATCGGGTGTGACCGCTGGGGATGAGCCGTCGCCGGCGAGCCAGCGTTCGAGAATGACTGCCGCGGCTTCGGCGTCGATGGTGGCTGCATCGCGGCGGCGCTTGAGCCCGGCGGCGCGGGCGGCAGCGAATCGCTGGGCCGCTTCCTGCGAACTGTGCCGCTCATCGACGAAGACGACGGGCAGGTGGTAGCGCTCGGTCAGCTGCGTCGCAAAACGCCGCGCGCGGCGGCTGGCAGCTTGCTCGCCTCCCTCCAGCGTCAGTGGAAGGCCGACCACCAGGGTCTCGGGTAGCCATTCCTGACGAAGCGAGTCCAGCCGGGTCCAGTCGGCGGTGTCATCGCGCATGGGTACGACGGTCAGGGCGCGGGCGCTGGCAGTGAAACTGTTGCCGATGGCTACGCCCGTTATCCGCGCGCCGACGTCGAAACCGAACACGCAACTCATGCGTGACCCGCGTAGCCGGACAACTGGCGCGGGTCAACGCCAACCAGGCCAGCGGCAGCGCTCCAGCGTTCCTCCAGTGGCGTGTCGAATACCACCCGGCCGCAGGCTTCGGTGGTGAGCCAGGCGTTGGACATCAGCTCCTGTTCGAGCTGGCCGGCGTCCCAGCCCGCATAGCCGAGCACCATGATCGCCTGGCGCGGGCCATCGCCCGCGGCCATCGCGACCAGGATGTCGCGCGAGGTGGTGACCGACCAATCGTCGTTGATGCGGTAGCTGGATTCCCAGTAGCCGGTCTCGCGGTGCAACACGAAACCTCGTTCCTGCTGCACCGGGCCACCGATCAATACCGGCGCATCAGCCAGTTCGCTGTCCACGCATTCCAGTTTCATCTGCGCCAGCACATCGCCAAAGCGGTATTCGGACAGCTGGTTTACCAGCAGGCCCACCGCGCCATCTTCGTCGTGCTGGCACAGCAAGGCGACGCTGCGGCAAAACGGCGGATCGGCCAGGTTGGGCATGGCGATCAGGAAGTGTCCGGTAAGGGTGGTGGGTTGCATGGCGGGCATGTCCGCATTGTAAGCCCAGTGCGCCGGCCGCGCTGCGTCAGCGTGTCTGCAGGACGTTGTTGGGCTGGAATTGCCAGGTGCGGGTGATGTTCAGCTCGTCGATTCGCTCGCCGGTTCGCGGCGCTGGAGGAAACGGCGCGGCCAGCCGCACGATCCGTTCGGCGGCGGAATCAAGGATTTTCTGGCCAGAGCTCTGGATGACATCGATGCTCTTGATGCTTCCGTCCAGGTTGAGTACCACGGTCAGTAGCACGTCGCCGTGCAGGCCGAGCCGGCGAGCCTCTTCCGGGTAATTCAGGTTGCCGATGCGCTCCACTCGGTCCGACCAGCCGCGCATGTAGGCGGCGTAGGCGTATTCACGAGTGTTGGCGGTGAGGTATTTGACCTTGGGTCGTTTGGCATAGTCCACCTTCTTCTTGCGCAGTTCCGCCGCCAGCTGGGCAATGCTCTGCTCACGCCTGAGCTCTTCCGCGGTCGGGGTTGCCGCCTGCGGGTCAACTTCGGTCTGCGCCGTATCGCTGGCGACGTGGAAGTCACTGACGCCCGTGGTCGTGACCATGCGCGTTGGCGTGGCCTCCCGTGGCGGTGGCGTGGATGCCTGCACGGGCTGCGGGGCAATGCCTGGGTCGGGCTTGGGCAGTGCGCCGGAAAACACCTCGGAAGGACGTGCGACACGATCGCTCTGTCCGCCACCGCGATTATTGGCCTGAGCCAGGAAATCGGCCTTGTCCGGTGCTTCCCTGTTCGCCACGTTGACCAGGGTGACATCAAGTGTGGGCAGGCTGGGACTCGGCTTGACGAAATGGAAGGTGATGCCGAGCAGGAGTACGCCGTGCAGCAACAGCGAAAACAGCAGGGTGGCCCCGATCGGGTCGGGTCGGGCATTGGCGGTTGCGGTGGCGCTCACTCAGTACGGTTTCCGATGGCTTGCCGCTCGATGACGTCGAACAACTGACCGGCAATATTAAGCCCGAACTGGGCATCCAGTTCACGCACGCACGTCGGGGATGTGATGTTGATCTCGGTCAGGTAGTCGCCGATCACGTCCAGGCCCACGAACATCAGTCCACGACGGCGCAATTCGGGTGCAACCTCAGCGGCGATCCAGCGATCGCGCTCGGACAGCGCTACGCCCTCGCCGCGACCACCAGCAGCAAGGTTTCCCCGGAATTCATCGCCTTGCGGAATACGTGCCAGCGCATAGGGTACCGGTTCACCTTCGATGAGCAGGATGCGCTTGTCACCCGCGCTGATCTCGGCAATGTACTTCTGGGCAATGACCAGCTGTCGGCCGACGCCATGGGCATCGCCGCCAAGCAGGGTCTCGAGCATCGAATTGAGGTTGCTGTCACCGGCCTTGACCCGAAAGATGCCGCGTCCGCCCATACCGTCGAGCGGTTTGAGCACGACTTCGCCGTGTTCGGCAGTGAACTTGCGCAACTCGCCCGCGTCTCTTGCGACCAGGGTGGGGGCAGTGCATTGTGGAAATGCGAGCGCGAACAGCTTTTCATTGCAGTCGCGCAGTGCCTGGGGATCGTTGATCACCATCAGGCCATCACGTTGCGCCGCTTCGAGCACCATGGTGTCGTAGATGAACTGCTGGTCGACCGGTGGGTCCTTGCGCATCAACACCACATCCAGCTCGCGCAGTGGCAACCATTGCGCCTGTCCCAGGGTGAACCAGTCGCGAGGATCGTCACGCACCTGCAAGGGAGCGATGCGCGCCCATGGTGTGCCGTCACGCAGGGCGAGGTCACCCTGTTCAAAATAATGCAGCGAATGACCGCGACGCTGTCCTTCCAGCAACATCGCCAGCGTCGTGTCCTTGGCGACCTTGATGGTGCCGATGGGATCCATCAATACGCCGACCGAGAGGGTCATTTGAGTTCTCCAGGGGGAAGTGGGTTTGTGTGATGGTAACGGCAGGCCTGGGCCGGCGGTCGGCTATGATGAAAGGTATCGTCGATTCGGGGGTGGGTAGTGTCCGACCGGCTGTTGTCGATGAGCAGATGATGCCAATATGCGGCAGCTTGTGTGCATGGTGGGCAGCGTCGCCGATTATTGCTTGACAGTCTCGGCGGGCAGGCAGTACACATCAACGCTTAGGATGTGCCGTCGTTGAGCGGGCAAGGGAGCGTCAGTTCCCGATAGTTTCCATATGCGTACCATGCGGCATGGCTATTGCATGTCCTGGTGATTATCCTGAGCTCGTGGCGGGCCGCAGGGGGGGAGTAAGTGAATTTGAACGTGAGTGCTATCGACTTGGTTGGTCTGAAGGTCATGGTGATCGATGACTCCAAGACCATCCGCCGCACAGCGGAAACCCTGCTGAAAAAAGAGGGTTGTGATGTCTTGACGGCCGTGGACGGGTTCGAGGCGCTGGCCAAGATCTCCGATCAGAAGCCGGCCATCATCTTCGTTGACATCATGATGCCGCGCCTGGATGGCTATCAGACCTGTGCGCTGATCAAGAACAATCCGCAATTCAGGGCGACGCCGGTGATCATGCTCAGCTCCAAAGACGGGCTGTTCGACAAGGCGCGCGGGCGCATCGTGGGCGCCGAACAATATCTGACCAAGCCGTTCACGCGCGATGAACTGCTTGGCGCCATTCATCGCCATGTCAGCCCAGCGGCAAGCCACTGACTACAGATTCTTAAGGGGGAACTGTGGCCAATATCTTCATCATTGACGATTCCCCGACCGATGTCAGGGTGTTCACCACGTTGCTTGAACGCGCGGGGCATCAAGTCGTGGCTGTCAGTTCCGCGGAAGAAGGCATCGAGCGGGTGCGCAACGACTTGCCCGATCTGGTGATCATGGATGTGATCATGCCCGGCATGAACGGATTCCAGGCGACCAGGACCTTGACCCGCGACCCGATCACTGCGGCCATTCCCGTCGTGATGATCACGACCAAGTCGATGGAAACCGACCGGGTCTGGGGCATGCGTCAGGGTGCCAAGGCATTCATTACCAAGCCGGTGAACGAGAAAGATCTGCTGGCCTGCATCAACGACCTGCTGTCGAGCAAGAAATGAATCAGTCCGTCAACCGAACTCCATTCGAAATTCTGGCCCGTTACGAGCGTCTCTCGCTCGCGCACGCGTCGGACACACAGGACAAGCTTGAAGCGCCAGGGCTGTGGCGCGGCATTGGCTTTCGGGTGGGTTCGCGTTTGCTGTTGAGCGGTATCGACGAAATCAACGAGCTGCTGGCGGTGCCGGTACTGACCCCTGTGCCAGGTACCCAGCCCTGGCTGCTCGGCGTCGCCAATGTGCGCGGAAATCTGGTGCCGGTCATCGATTTTGCGCGCTATCTGTTCGGTGAGCGCACCCAGCACTCGGATCGCACCCGCTTGCTGGTTGTCCGGCAGGGTGGCGGCAGCGTGGCGTTGCTGGTGGATGAAGTACTGGGCCAGCGTACGGTGGATGAGCAACAAAGGCAGCAGGCGGAGCAAGAGGACGATCCTCGTCTCACTCGTTTCGTCGAAAGCCGGGTGGGTGATCAGCAATTGGCAATTTTCAGCATGAACCGGCTGGTGCGTGCACCGGATTTCCGGCAGGCCGCAGCCTGACTTCAGGTCGGGTTGCAGTCGTGTGAAGGGCCGGCGCCCGATGGGAGTCGGAAACTTGGGGCAATCAGCTCCCGGCCAGCATCCGCTGATGGCAGCGGTGCGGGTCACGAATTTGTTAGACGGATGAGGTGAACATGAGCACTACAGGGGGCGTCAGCCGGGAACGCGGGTACACCGCACTCATTGTCCTGTTGCTGGTTGCGATTGGCTTTGCGGCGCTGGACTTCTTCATGCTCAACCAGAAGAACGGCGAGGATCGCCAGGCGATCGCGCTGACCACGCAAATTCAGGTGCTTTCGCAGCAGACGGCGAAATTCGCGCTCGAATCCGCAGACGGCAACATCGACTCGTTCAGGGAGCTCGAAGGCACCCGCAACGCCATCGATTCAGCTGTTCAACGATTGAATATGGGCGACGCCAAGAGCGGCATGCAGCCCTACGCGGACAAGAACGCGTCGCCAGCCGGTCGCGCGGTGAGTGCGCTGGACGCATCCTGGAGGCAGCTCGACGCTGATATCAGCAAGATTCTGTCGAACAAGTCGGTGGTGCTTGATTCCGGTCAGCGAGCGGCAACCCTGGCTCAGCAGATGCCTTTGCTCAATTCCAGCATGGAGCAGGTGGTCAACATTCTTCAGCAGCGCAATGGCAGTTCCGAGCAGATGCTGGGTACGTCGCGCCAGATGCTGTCCGCTGACCGTATCATTCGACGCGTGCAGGAAATTCTGCAGGGTGGCGATAACGCCCAGTCGGCAGCCGATGGTCTGTCACGCGATGCGCAGCTATATGGCAGCGTGTTGAAAGGCCTGATCGAAGGCAATCCCGATAGCGGCGTCAAACCCATCGGCGACGCCAACGCACGCAAGATCCTGACGGACATGGATGCGAGCTGGACGACACTGGCTGACCCGGTGGCCAAGCTGGTCGCTGCTTCAAGCAATATTGCCGATGTGAAGCACGCCGGCAACCAGGCATCACTGGATTCCCAGACGGTACTGTTGCGCGCGAACGACTTGTCCGAGCAGATCGGCAAGTTGCCCTTGCGTCGGCTGTTCCCGAACGTGTGGTGGGGTTTGATTGGCGCCCTTGCGGCGGTGGCGTTCGCACTCGTGCTCGTCATCACCTTGGTCGGCGATCAGCGTCGTCGATTCGCCAGCAGTACCGAGCTCAATCAGCGTAACCAGGAGGCGATCATGCGCCTGCTGGACGAAATGGGTTCGCTCGCAGAAGGTGATCTGACGGTAAAAACTACAGTGTCGGAGGACATCACCGGCGCCATCGCGGACTCGGTGAACTACGCGATCGACGAGCTGCGCACGCTGGTGACCACCATCAACGAGACCTCCGAGCAGGTGTCGTCGTCGGCGCAGGAAACGCAAACCACAGCGCGTCATCTGGCCAATGCGGCCGAGCAGCAGGCGCAGCAGATCAGCTCGGCGACCTCCGCGATCAATCAGATCGTGAACTCGATGGATATCGTGTCGAAGGATTCCGCCGAGTCGGCCGACGTGGCGGAGCGCTCGGTGAAGATCGCTTCGCACGGCGCCGAAGTGGTGCGCGAGACGATCTCGGGCATGGACTCGATTCGCGACCAGATTCAGGAAACGTCCAAGCGAATCAAGCGGCTGGGTGAGTCGTCGCAGGAGATCGGCTCGATCGTTGAACTGATCAATGACATCGCCGAGCAGACCAATATCCTGGCGTTGAACGCCGCGATTCAGGCAGCCTCGGCCGGTGAGGCCGGACGGGGTTTCGCGGTGGTTGCGGACGAAGTGCAGCGACTGGCAGAACGATCGACCAGCGCCACCAAGCGAATCGAGACGCTGGTGCAAACCATTCAGTCCGATACCAACGAAGCGGTGAACTCGATGGAGCAAACCACCGCCGAGGTGGTTGCTGGTGCGCGTCTGGCCGAGGATGCGGGCAGTGCGCTGGGTGATATCGAGCGTGTTTCGCACGATCTTTCCGCGCTGATTCAAAACATCTCGATGGCGGCGCGAGAGCAGTCATCGGCGGCGACGGAGGTATCGCACTCGATGAATGCCATTCAGGAAATCACTTCGCAGACCTCGCAAGGTGCGAGCCAGACGGCCGACTCGATCGGTACGCTGGCGCAATTGGCGAGCGACCTGCGGCGCTCGGTCGCGCATTTCAAGTTGCCGGGTTGAGATCGGCCGGGTTGAACGTATTCAGCCCGATCGAGCATATCGAAATTAGCATTTTGACGGGGGGCAGTCTCGCTGGTTGCAGAATGCTTGCATTGTGCAATCGCTGAGAGAGGCGCATGAGACTTCAAGACCACATCGATTTCACCACACTGCAGTGGGTCAAGCCGGAGCTCGACGACACGTTGTCGATCGCCCGCGAGGCGCTGGAGTCCTACGTCGACAATCCGGGCCGGCCCGACTGCATGCGCACATGCGCAGATCATCTGCATCAGGTGCATGGCACCCTGCGAATGGTCGAGCTGTATGGCGCAGCCATGGTCACGGCAGAGATGGAGGCACTGGCTACTGCACTGCTTGAAGAGCAGGTGACTCATCGCGAAGAGGCTTATGCCGCCTTGATGCGCGGCCTGATGCAACTGCCGGATTATCTCGAGCGGCTGTCCAGCGGTCATCGTGACGTCCCGGTCGTACTGCTTCCGCTGCTCAACGACTTGCGCGTCAGTCGTGGACAGGAGCCGCTTACTGAAGCGGCGATGTTCCACCCCAATCTTGACGCGTTCCTGCCGGAGCAGGCCCCTGCAGCCATGAGCGAGGCTTATGCCGAGGCCCATCGCGGCGAGTTGGCCGACCTGCGCCTGCGCTTTCAGCAGCAGTTGCTTGCCTGGTTCCGTGGTCAGGATTCAGCGCAGCAGTTGATCGCCATGCGCAAGACTTTGTTGGCGATTACCGCGCGTTGCTATCACGTGCACGGTCGCCGGTTGTGGTGGATCGCCGCTGGCGTACTGGAAGGTTTGGAGCAGGGCGCGCTGAAGGGCCACGCTACTGAAGTCCGCCAGCTGATCGGCAAGGTGGACCGCAACATCCGTTTGCTGATTGAGCACGGCGAAAACAGTCTGCGTGCCGGTGATGCGGATGAAGTGGCTTGCCAGTTGCTTTACCTCGTGGCTCAGGCCAAACAACGCAGTCCGCATATGGAACTGCTGCGCAGCACCTATGCGCTGGACACGTTGTTGCCGAAGGCGGGCGAACTGGAGCATGCCCGTGGCTCGATGGCAGGACACAACCGCGCTCTGCTGGATTCCGTATCGCGCGCTCTGAAGGACGACTTGCTTCGGGTCAAGGAGGCACTGGATCTGTTCCTGCGGCAACAGGATGGTGATCCGGCTCAACTGGCGACGCAGGGTGAAGTGCTTGAGCGCGTGGGCGACACCTTGGGCATGCTGGCGCTGGCAGTGCCGCGCCGCGTGGTGACGGAGCAGCGCCGTGTGCTGGACGAGATTGCCAACCGCATGCGACCGGCGGATGAGGAAACGCTGCTCGACGTGGCAGGTGCACTGCTGTACGTAGAGGCCTCGCTGGACGATCACATTGAAAGTCTGGGTTCCGAGGAGGAAGGTTCCTCGGGTGATGCGATGCATGGTCTTCCACGTAGCGAGGCGCTTGGTGTCGTTACGACGCTGATGCAGGAAGCCATTCGTAACACGGGAACTGTCAAAGACGGGATCGTTGCTTTCGTCGAATCCGGGTGGGAACACGACCAACTGGCTGGTGCGCCGAGTCTCATGGACGAGGTCGCAGGTGCCATGCGGATGTTGTCCTCGCCGCGCCCGGCGGAGCTGGCTGTCGGTATCAGCCGCTTTGTCGACTATGAGCTGCTGCAGGACCGGCGCGTGCCCAGTGGTGCGCAGATGGATCATCTCGCCGACGCCCTGGCAGCACTTGAATACTATCTGGAGGCTGCCCGCGAGCATCGCGGCGGGCTGGAGCATATCCTCGACGTGGCTGAGCACAGTCTCGGCATGCTGGGTTACTGGCCGGTACCGGCTGTTCGCGAGGCTTCAAGCATTGCGTTTGCACCCCCGGCAGAGTTGCCGGCAGCTGCCATCGGCGCTCTCGACGAAGAGCGGCACCCGGAGCTTTCGGAGTCTGTCAGCCTGTTGCCAGGGGACGATTTGAGCGCTCTCTTCGTGGGAGAGGCTCACGCGCAGGATGGTGTGCTGCACAACGTTGACGGTCTGCGTCTGGTCCAGACGGAAGGGACCCAGCCTGCAGGAGTGGATGCCTCCGCGACGAGCGATGCCGGCGACTGGATCGAGATCGAAGAAGAAGTGTTCGAGCAGGTTCCGGTGCAGGATGCGCTGGCATCCAACACGCGTTTCAACGCCGATGCCGAAGGCATCGATGACGATATCCGGGAGATCTTTCTTGAGGAAATGCAGGAAGAGATCGACAACCTCCTTGCTGCCGAAAAGTTGTGGCTGGCCAATCCCACCGATTTCTCCGCACTGGTCGGCATTCGTCGCTCGTTCCATACCCTGAAGGGTTCAGGGCGACTCGTTGGGGCCGGTGTGCTCGGCGAATTCGCCTGGAAAGTGGAGGACATGCTCAACCGGATCCTCGACAAGACCATCGAGCCTGATCAGAACGCACAGGACCTGGTGCGGCACGCCATTGCCGCGTTGCCGTCGTTGCTGTCCGCGCTCAAGGGCGAGGGGGCACCTGATGCACCGCTGAGTGCGATCATGCATACCGCAGAGCAGCTGTCGGCTGGCAAGCCTGCGCGGCTGCAAGATCAGGCGCCTCGTGCGCTGGAAACGGTTCGTCGTGTGGTGGTGCGCCGTGTTCCGCGCATTGACGCAGCCGCCGATGCCGTGCCCGAGGCAGCGCTTACCGACGCCAATGCCATCGGCGCGATATCGGCGCAGGACGAGCATGAGCATGCGATCGAGATGCCGGCGTTGCCGGCAGTCGATCCGGTCTTGCTCGAGATTCTTCGCAGCGAGGTTGGTCAATACCTGCACACCATTCGCGCCGCCATTCAACGTTGCGAAGGCGAGTTGCCGATCACCGAAGAATTGTTACGTGCCGTGCATACCCTGCATGGCGCCATAGCGATGGTCGACATCCCCCTGCTGACACAGGTGCTGTCGCCGCTGGAAGCATTGTTCAAGCGGCTGCGTGCGTCGGGCCTGCCACTGACTCCGGAAGGCGTCGGTCTGCTGGATGAGTCCATGCAGGCGGTAGATCATGTGATGAGCCAGTTCGATATGGCGCAGCCGCAGTTGCCTGACGTCGATCCGTTGGCTGCAAAGATCATCAGCTTGCGCGACAACTATCCCGAGTCAAAGGTCGCTCATGTCGTCTTCGAGCCGCACGTCCTTGACGTGGATGCCAATGAGGAACTCTTGGCCGAAGTACCTGACGAGCCCCTGGTCGAGGCGGAAACGTTCGAGCAAGGCACGGAAGATGAGCTTGTGGAGTCGCTGTCGGCCGACGGCTCAGCCGAGCACGATCATTTTGCAGCGGAACTGTTCGCTGCGCTGGGCTCGTTCGAACTGGACGATGCCGTAGCGGAGCAAGCTGCAGCCGAGCAAGCCGCAGCCGAGCAAGCCGCAGCCGAGCAAGCCGCAGCGCAGGCCGCAGCCGAGCAAGCCGCAGCGCAGGCCGCAGCCGAGCAAGCTGCAGCCGAGCAAGCTGCAGCGGCGCAAGCCGCAGCCGAGCAAGCCGCAGCGGAGCAAGCCGCAGCGGAGCAAGCTGCAGCGGAGCAAGCCGCAGCGGAGCAAGCCGCAGCGGAGCAAGCCGCAGCCGAGCAAGCCGCAGCCGAGCAGGCCGCAGCAGCGCAGGCCGCAGCCGAGCAGGCCGCAACGGAGCAGGCAACAACCGAGTCAGCCGCAATGGCGCAGGTCGCTGCGCCGCCAAGTTATGCGATGGCGGGGTCGGGCTTCATTGATGCCGACTTGCTTGAGGTTTTCATAGACGAGGCACGGGAAATCCTCGATCACGCTGATGGCGTGCTGGCGCAATGGCATGCTGAGCCGACAGATATGTCGTGCGTATCCGAGCTGCAGCGAGATCTGCATACGCTAAAGGGTGGGGCGCGCATTGCTGGATTGGTCGCTGTGGGCGATCTCACTCATGCGATCGAAACCTTGCTCGAGAAGCCGATTCGTGACCCCGCCAGGATTGGCGACTTGATCGGCGCGCTCGAGGCCAGTTTCGATCTGCTTCACTCGCTGGTTCAGCAGGTTTCGCAGGGACAGGCCGCTGCCTATCCGCAGACGATGATCGATCGCCTGCTCGAAATGGCTGGTGAAAAGGCCATGGCCGATGATGCCATGCTGGCAGCCGCGGCGATGCCTGAATTCGCGGCGAAGCCGGACGTTCCGCGTCCGGTAGTGCGGGCGGAGCCGCACGGCTCCAATCTGCCCGAGCTATTGCCGGAGTTCGAGGAAGAAGTTCATTCCCCGCAGGAACAAATCCGGGTTCGCGCGGACCTGCTCGACAGCCTGGTCAACCATGCTGGTGAGGTGGCGATCTACCGTTCGCGTCTGGAGCAGCAAGTTGCGGGTTATCGTTTCAACCTCGTCGAGCTTGAGCAAACGGTGGCGCGTTTGCGCAGCCAGTTGCGCATGCTGGAGATCGAGACCGAAGCGCAAATCATCGCGCGATTCCAGCGCGAACACCGCGAGGCAGGTCTGACGGTATTCGATCCGCTCGAGCTCGATCGTTATTCGCAGTTGCAGCAGTACTCGCGAGCGCTGGCCGAGTCGGTATCCGATCTGGTGTCCATCCAGAACATGCTCGACGAACTGACCCGTCAGGCGGAAACCCTGCTGATCCAGCAGTCCCGCGTCAGTACTGAGCTGCAGGACGGTTTGTTGCGTACGCGCATGTTGCCGTTTGACACGATGGTGCCCAACTTGCGTCGCACACTGCGCCAGGCGGCTCAGGAAGAAGGCAAGAGTGCGCAGCTGTATGTCGATGGCGCGCACGGCGAAATGGATCGCAATCTGCTTGATCGCATCAAGGCACCGTTTGAGCACATGCTGCGTAACGCCATTGCGCATGGCATCGAGACACCAGCCGAGCGCCGCAAGGCGGGCAAGCCGGCCGAAGGCTCGGTAAACATCAAGGTCGCCCGCGAGGCCACCGAGGTGGTGATTCGGGTCAGCGATGACGGGCGCGGTTTGAACCGCGAGGCGATCCGCAAGCGTGGTATCGAACGCGGGATGCTGCGTCCGGATACCAAGCCGACCGATAACCAGTTGCTTTCACTGATTACCCAGGCCGGCTTCTCCACCGCCAGCCAGGTCACCCAGTTGGCTGGCCGCGGCGTCGGCATGGACGTGGTCGCCAACGAGATCAAGCAACTGGGTGGCTCGCTCTCGATCGAGTCGGAAGAGGGCAAGGGCAGCACCTTCATCCTGCGTCTGCCATTCACCCTGGCGGTGACCCAGGCCATCCTGGTACGCATCGGTGAGGCTACGTTTGCGATCCCGATGACCTCGGTTCAGGGTGTCGCCCGGGTCAATCCGGAAGATCTCACGGCCTTGTTGAACGAGGATGAGCCTTCGTTCCTTTACGGCAACGAGGACTACGGCATTCACGATCTCGCCGATCTGCTGGGTTTGCCGCAAGGCCTGCCTGCCGAAGGCGAACAGCAGCCGCTGCTACTCACCCGGGCCGGTGACCTGCGCGCGGCGATCCGTATCGATGCCGTGCTTGGTTCACGCGAAATCGTGGTCAAGTCGGTGGGTCCGCAGATCAGCTCAGTGCCGGGTCTGCTGGGCGCCACCATCATGGGCGATGGCTCGGTGCTGATCATTCTTGATCTTGCGCCGCTCGTGCGCCACGGCATCATTCGCCGTGAACAGCGCCTGGCAGAAGGCCTGAGCGCGATTCAGGCACCGGTCATCGAGGAAGTGCTGGAGCGCCCGATGGTGATGGTGGTGGATGACTCGATCACCATGCGTAAAGTCACCAGTCGAGTGCTTGAGCGTCACGAATATGAAGTCAGCACGGCCAAGGACGGTGTCGACGCGCTCGAGAAACTGCATGAGCGAGTCCCTGACTTGATGTTGCTCGACATCGAAATGCCGCGAATGGACGGCTACGAGCTGGCGACGCACATGAAAGCAGATCCACGCTGGCGCGATGTGCCAATCATCATGATCACCTCGCGAAGCGGCGACAAGCATCGCCAGCGCGCCTTCGACATCGGCGTGGATCGCTATCTCGGCAAGCCCTATCAGGAGGCTGAACTGCTGCTGCAGATCAACGAAGTGCTGGAGCAACGTGCGTCGGAGAGGGCCAATGACTGAACAGGTTCCGGCGGTAGCGCTGCTGTTTGACGACACCGAGCTGGGAGCCCATTTGCGCAATGCGCTCAGTGAACGTGGCGCCCGTATCGTTCACGAGGGCGTCGTATCCACTCTGAGTCGCGAGCTCTTGCAGCAGGTAAATGCCGACGTGATCGTCGTCAATCTGGATGACAGCGCGGATAACGCGCTGGACCGCCTGTACGAGCTGGTGGAGGGTGACCGGCCGCGGCTGGTATTCAATGACGCTCAGGCCAGTCGAGGCCTCAGTGGTTGGGATCGGGCGCGTTGGGCGCGGCATCTGGCGGTGAAGGTGCTTGCCGTTGGCGATGTCGACCCACCCCGGCCGCAGGAGTCACGCGCTGTAGAGGTATTCGTTGGCGCAGACTCGCCGCAGAGAGATGCTGCTGCCGAGGACGTCAGTCCCTTGGTGGTCGCGCCTGTCCAGGAGTCCGTGGAACAGCTGGTCGGCTCGGCCATGGTGACTGTTGAAAACAGCGCCGATACGCCTGATTTTCCTGATTACGATCCGGCCGATATCCCCCGCGGTGAAGATGCCGCTGCCGAGTCGGAGAGCCTGGCCAGTGAGTTGGAGGCGTTGTTGGCTTCTGGCGATCTGCCGGTGGACGAGGAGCCGGAAGGCCCCGGCATGAGATATTTTGACAACGATGCCTTGCATGACGGCAACTTCGGCGAAACACTGCCGGTCGTCGAACGCGAGGACTTTGGCGACCTCGATCCATTGGCGGATATCGGCTCCGGTCAGCCGCTGCTGCCAACCGAGCCCGCCAAGGCATCCGCATTCCAGCTCGACCACCTCGAGTTGACGGCAATGACCGACTCATCCCCAGACACGGCTCCGTCCGCGGTGCCCGAATCGGGCCCGTCGATCGCGTCTCCAGCGGTGCGCGCGCCGGACGCCTGGTCGCTGATGGATGATGAGAGCATGGCTGCGGAGGAGACTTCCCGGGGCAAGCCCGAGGCTGCGGCATTTGGCATCGAAAAAATGAGCGCGGCTGATTTTCTTGCGCCTGAAGGAGATTCTGCTGCCGCCGATTTCGAACCGACGATGAGCCTTGAACTCGTCTCGATGGAGGAGGCTATTGCACCTCAGGCTTACGTCCATGATGGCGAGCATGAGATGGTTCTGGACGAGCTTGGTTCGGCGCTGAGTCGTGTGGTGCTGCTTGGTGCCGCGGTTGATGGTATCGATTCGGTCTGTGAGTTTCTTGCCGCCGTGCCGGCATCGACCCGGCTGACGTTCCTGCATACCCAGCATCTGGGTGAACATTCGGATATCGCTCTGGCTGAAAAATTTGCCATGCACAGTGCGTTGCCGGTGCGTTTGGCAGGGCAGCGCAGCAGGGCCGCTGCGGGTGAGGTGCTGATGGTTCCCGCTGGTCAGCAGATTCGGCTGCGCCGTGACGGCAGTGTCGAGTTGCAGTCGCTGGGCTCGGAAACGGAACTCGATCCATCGATCGACAGCAGTTTCACGATGGCAGCCAATGCCTTTGGTCGCGATGCGTTGGCGATCGTTTTCGCCGGTCGTGGCAACGATGCCGTGGCTGGCGCACAAGCGATCCATGATCGCGGTGGTGAGGTCTGGGTTGAGTCGTCGTCCGGGGAGCATTTCGCAGACATGGTCAGCGGGATCTTTGCCGAACGGCTGGTCGGTTTTTCCGGTACGCCGTCCGAGTTGGCGGCGCACCTGCTTGAGGTGTTTTCATGAGTGATCAATTGCCGCGTGAAATTCGCTGCGTGCTGGTGCCGGTTGGCAGTTTGCGTCTGTTGTTGCCCAACGCCAATATCGCCGAAGTCATTACCCAGAGCACGCCCGAACCGATAGCCAATGCACCGGCCTGGCTGCTCGGTCGCATCGCGTGGCGCGGCTGGCGGGTGCCGCTGGTCTCCTTCACCGAGCTTGCCGGCATCCCGGAGGGCGATGCCGAGTTGAGTATGCGTGTAGCCGTACTCAAGGCCCTGGGAGGCAATCCCAAGCTTCCTTTCATTGCCGTACTCACGCAGGGCTTCCCGCGTCTGACCACACTCAATGCGGAGTTGATCATCCCGACCAGTGATGGCAGCCCGTTGCCGCCGGGTGTGCGCGCCCATGTACTGGTGCGCGATGACGTGGCGATGATCCCCGATCTGGAATGGGTCGAGTCCGAATTGCTGAGCCTGCTCGGTGAAGACGAAGCGGTCGAAGCAGACGCTGTTCCCATGCAACACGAGGCTGACGAAAGCCAGGGTTGAGTCAGCGGCGCAGCGAAGGCGTCTAGCCGTCCCCGTGCAGCGCCTGCAAAGCCGCCAGTGCGGCCAGTCCCGCCGTTTCGGTGCGCAGGATTCGCGGTCCCAGTCGCAAACCGACAAAGCCTGCTGCACTCAGTGACACGATGTCACGGTCGCCCAGACCACCCTCAGGCCCGACCACAAGCAGACCTTCTTCGCCACCGAATTGCAGATCGCGCGGCGATTGGCTTGCCTCGGGCAACAAGGCCATGCGCAGCGCGCCGTCCTGAACGAGGCCGTCCAGCCATGCGGCCAGCGGCTGCGCCACGGCGATTTGCGGCAAAGTCGCGCGCCCGCTCTGCTCGCAGGCGCTGGCGGCCACCGCACGCCAGTGCGCCAGCCGCTTTTCGGCGCGATTGGCATCCAGTTTCACTTCCGAGCGTTCGGTCAGCAGCGGCACGATGCATGTCACCCCGAGTTCGGTCGCCTTCTGCACGATCAGATCCATCTTTTCGCCGCGCGCGACGCCTTGGGCCAGGGTCAGCTTCAACGGTGATTCGTTGCTCAGTGCCAGACACGATTCGATCCGCACCATCACTTCGCGCTTGCCCGCAGACATGATGCTTGCGGTGTAGTCGCAGCCGTCTCCGTTGAACAGGTTCAAGTGGTCGCCAACCACCTGGCGCAGCACGCGTGTCACATGCTCGCCCGCCTGGGCCGGTAACGCGAATTCGCTGCCGATGGCGAGTGGAAAAGCTACATGAATACGGATAGTGCGCATGCGTCAGATGACCGGCAAAAGGAAAGCATAGCCGAGCTTTTGCCACGATCCTGCCATCCGCAAAACTGAATGCCGGCGAGATGACTTTGTCGGCGGCATTGTCTGGCGGTTCTGATCGGCGCAGCATGAAAGCCCTCTCCGCAACGATGATGAGGCCTCACGCCATGTCCAGACGATTGATTGTCTCACTTGCCTTGGCGGCATCCTTGGCTGCGAGCACGGTGGCCGTAGCGCAAACATCCACATCGGCAGCAGCAGTCCGCAGCAACGAAGTCGCTCAGAAGTCGGTGACAGCCGAGCATCCGCTGATCAAGCCGGGCGAGCGCAACTGCCTGCGCGATACCGGCAGCCTGATCCCGGCAAAAAAAGGCCAGTGCCTGCCGGTAACGGGGCGGAGCTACAGCCGCGACGAACTGCAGCGCACGGGTACGCAGGACAATGCTCGCGCCTTGCAGATGCTTGATCCCAGTATCAGCGTCGGGCACTGAATTCGCGTGGGATGTCAGGAGGCCGCGGTAGTTTCGGCCTCCCGCCGCCTCAGTTTTTCAGTGCCTGTTCGATGCCACTGATCGCCGTGTCCACCAGCAGGTCTATTTCCTGCTCGGTCACCACGTAGGGCGGCATGAAATACACCACGTTGCCGAGCGGGCGCAGCAACACGCCGTGCTTGAGGCCGTGCAGGTAGACCCGCAGGCCGCGTCGCTCCGCGGCCGGAAAGGGACGGCGACTGACCTTGTCGGCGACCAGTTCGACCGCGGCGATCATGCCGGTCTGGCGCACGTCGGCGACATGAGGATGTTCGCGCAAGGGCTCCAGCCGGCGGGCCAGATGGGCGGCGAGCTGTCGGTTGCGCGCCAGCACCGGCTCATCGCGGAAGATCGCCAGTGTTTCCAGCGCCACCCGGCAAGCCAGCGGGTTGCCGGTATAGCTGTGCGAATGAAGAAAGGCCTTGCCGGCGTTGTATTCGGCGTAGAACGCCTCGTAGAT
>JBBQQL010000040.1:0-27229 GCA_038215995.1 Lysobacterales bacterium | reverse complement strand
GGCTTCCTCGGCCGCAAAGGCGACGGCGAGCCAGGAGTCAAGACGCTCTGGCAAGGACTGCAACGGGTGGCGGACTTCGCTCAGGGGCTGAGATGGGCACGAGAATCACCCGGTGGCCTGAGTTGTGTGTAAGGGAATGGGCTAAAGGCATCTGCAAAAAATCGCCAAACAGGGCGGCGAGGCCCAAATTCATGTCCTGCCAAAGCCGGTAGAAACGGTGATAAACAGGGTCATTGCGAAATAACGAAGACATCTTTAACGCCGCCGGGCCATCGGTGACTTCTGCCATAAAGCCTGAGCTGGCAGCAACGCTAAGCCGGCGCGCGATGTGTCGAGCACGAATGGCCCAGCTGCCCGCAACAGTGAGTATCTCCGGGTCGTCGGCTCGACCAGCCTTTGCGAGCACGTCGGCAATACTCGAAAGCCAAGCTGCCCACGATTTCAGACATGCCTTGATCTGTCGATGCTCCGGGATGTCCACACTGTTGCGGCGTCGGCGTATCGTGATCTTTGCGGGCATGCGCCCACCGAGCGCTGCAGGTAGCCGGGATGGCGTGTGGGTTTCTATCCGAATAAGGCCGGTCCGGAACGATTTAATTATTTCAGGCCCTGTAGCACGTACAGCGCGGTGAGAAGGTACCGTTAACTGCTCGGCATGCAGAAAGTGTCTGGGAGACCGGGTGATTGCCACGATGGTCTGCGTAATCTCCTCGACTCGTGAGCGAAGGAATTCCAGCCTCGCGAGTGGTGGAGGTCTGTTGCCTGGCTGGCGGGCGATGCCCTTGCGGAAGGCGCTGAGTGAGAAAAGCGCAAAGGTATCTTCCAGGACCTCGCGCACCATGGCGTCAAAATCGTTGCGAGTGAGCTTGCGGAGGTCCGGGTCTGTATTTATTTCGAAGGAGCGTACGCTCATGCCCGGAAGGCGGAGCACAACCTCCACAGACCCGGCATGGAAGCCAACCGTCCAGCGCCAGCGTGCAACACGCGGCTGGCGCGATCGCAACGCCTCGATCTGCACATCGTCGATCAGAAGATCAGCAGCAAGAGCATCATCGCTGTCGCGCAGTTCAAACAGGTAGGAAGATGCTTCCTTGACCGCGCCACTAGGGATTACATCCTGTGTAGGCCAGACCTGCCAAGCTGGCCCTCCTCCTTCTTTCTGGATGTAAAGCGCCGCCACGTCTTACCTCATCGCCTGGAAAGAGCCAAATTCATCCAGATCGCTCGTCAGTCTCCGGACATACGCTGTGCATGTGGAAGACCTTCGCAGGCCTTATCCAGAGCATTGAGCAGGGGCCGCTGACGCTCGGCACCACGCAGCTTGACCAGCACCTTCTGTACCAATAGCTGGTCCGTAACACTGTCTGCCGGGTTCTTGATGTGTTGGGCGTCGAACGCGTGGTAGCGGACAAATTCTTCAATGACCCGGTAACCGAACCCTAGGCCATGTTGTTCCATGAGCCTGTGGATCTCGGTTAACTTAGGCTCGGATGCATCCTTAGCATTCTGCAGTTCGGGGTAACGGGTAGACAGCAAGGTCATGAATCCCGGTAAGTCGACCGCAGACATATCAATCACTGACGCACGATCAAGTACTTTGTCGCTGACAGGGTTGGTACTCTCATCGACGTTGATCGTGCCGATGATGAACAAGTTGGAGGGCAGGGGCATCTCGGCTCGGACGCTTGCGCCGGTCGTGCCTTCCAGCGGAACGCCATTCGAGTGCAGCTGCAGGGCACCACCGGTCTCGATGGCGGACAGCACATCCGAAAGGTAATACTCCACCCGCGCGAGGTTCATCTCGTCGAGTATCACGAATACAGGGGACTCCCGATGTGCTGTTGCTACCAGCACAGCTTCTAAGAAGGTCGGCACAACGTATCGGTTTGTCAGTACGTCGTAGTAACCAGTCAAACCGGTGGGGTCGGTCCACTCGGGGCGGACCGGGCACTCGAAGAGAAGTGGGTCGGTGGCAGTGCTGGAAGTCAGACCATGAATCGCACGAGCATATTTCAATGCCAATTGTGTCTTGCCTGTACCTGACAGACCCGAGAGGATTACAAAGTGTTTGTGGTCCAGGAAGTTCAGTGCAGCATGAAAGCGCCTGACTTCCCCGTTCGGATAGTGGCCGCCCAGCTCCCTGATCGCGCTCTCAATTTCTTCGATCGGGATGGTCCGCGGCATGCGGCGCATGCCTGGGCTGAGCGTTGCGGTATCCGACCAGACAGGGAGTTCGTGAATTTTCTCCCTACCTACCAGACTGCCGGCATGGGCGAACCGCCTCCATTGTGCCGACGCGACTTGCCGGTATGGCCGGTTGCAGCAAACGAGTGCATTCCCGGCTGATCACCTCGTAGCATTCGCAGGCGAGCTGTTCGAGCTGGCACCGGTCGATGACCTCGATGTGCCCGCGACTGTATTGGATTGCCCTCGCGCGCTGGAGCTTGCCGGCGGCTTCGGTGATCCCCTCGCGGCGTACCCCAAGCATGGCGGAAATCTGCTCATGGGTCATGCTCAGCTCGTTGGACGACAGACGGTCCAGGCTCATCAAAAGCCAACGGGACAGTTGCTGACCTACCGTGTGGTGACGGTTGCACACGGCCGTCTGCGCGATCTGGATCACGATGGCCTGAAAATACCGCAGCACCGCTGCCTGAAGTGCTGGTGCGCGCTGGAATGCGTCCCTCAAACGACCTGCGGCGATGCGCAAGGCATAGCCGTTTCCACGCGCTACGGCACGACTCGGCATGTGGTTGCCACCCATCAGCAAGGCCAGGCCCACCATGCCCTCATTGCCGATCATCGCGATCTCATCCGATGCGCCGTTCCTGAGCACGTACAGCAGCGAAACGACGCAGTCGATCGGAAAGTAAGCGTAGGTCTGGTTGACGTTGCATTCGTAGATGGTCTGACCGCGCGTCAGCGCAACCCGTTCCAGATGCGGCGAAAGACGCGCGTAATCAACACAAGGCAACCCTGCCAGCAAGGCATTGCGTGTCTGCAGGAGTACACCGTCCATCATCGACCCCCTGGTCTTGCCAAATCATCCGCTCGCACCCTGATTCGGCGAATCAGGGCCATTAAAGCCGTTTGAACCGTGACAGCTACGTGTTTTCCCCTTGGATGCCGGGCGGCGTCAATCCCGGCGAGGACGATACTTGTCGACGCCGCGATTCTCCCACGCTATCCGCCACGGGCGGCATATGTGCGCTGGCGAACGGAAGCGGACGCCCAATCGACGCACATTCTCTTCATCACCATCGGTTGGGAAACCGCTCATGACTTTTTCGACGTCGCGGCGATCGCTGATCAAGGCGGCACTGGTATTGCCGGCAGTGGGCCTGGTCGGTTGCGGCGGGCGCGAATCAGCCTCCAGCACGGTGCGCGCCGAGCCGCTGTTCTTCAGCGCCCAGGAGCTCGCTTTTGTGGATGCGGCGACGCGTCGGCTGATTCCCGATGAGGAGGACGGGCTCGGTGCCGGCGGCGCCCATGTCGCTGCTTTCATCGATCGCCAGCTGGCCGGCCCCTACGGTCGCGCGGAGCGTTGGTACATGCAGGGACCGTGGGCGGACGGGATTCCGCAGCAGGGGTATCAACTGAAGCTTACGCCAGCGGAGCTGTATCGCACGGCCATCCACGACGTGAACGCGTGGTGCCAGAAACAACAGGCCAAGCCCTTCGTCAGCATGGCCGGTGACGATCAGGACAACGTCCTGCACGGGCTGGAGAGCGGGGACATCGAGCTGGCCCGCGTTCCGGCGAAGGCGTACTTCCAGATGCTGTGGGAGAACACCGTCCAGGGCTTTCTTGCCGATCCCATGTACGGCGGCAACTTCGGCTTTGCCGGCTGGAAACTGGTCGGCTTCCCGGGGCCGCGCTACAACTATGTCAACGACATCGAACAGTACGGCAAGCCCTACACCATGCCTACGGTGGGCATCCTGGGGCGCGACCGCACCTTGACAAGGGGAGCCTGATCTTGGCGACTAAACTGAAGCCCGTGGATATTGTTCTGGTCGGTTTTGGCTGGACTGCCTCGATCCTGGCCGAGGAGCTCACCCGCACCGGCCTGCAGGTGCTGGCGATCGAGCGCGGCAAGTATCGCGACACGGTGCCGGATTTCGCCACCACGCATATCCAGGACGAGCTGCGCTACGCCGTGCGCAACGGCCTGTTTCAGGAACCGGCGCGTGACACGCTGACCTTCCGCAACAGCATGGACCAGACCGCATTGCCGATGCGCCACCTCGGCTCGTTCCTGCCTGCCGTCGGCGTCGGCGGCGCCGGCGTGCACTGGAACGGCCAGACCTGGCGTTTCCTGCCGCAGGACTTCGTGATTCGCAGCCACACCGAGCAGCGCTACGGCAAGAGCTTCATCCCGCCGGACATGACCATCCAGGACTGGGGGGTCACCTACGCCGAGCTCGAACCGCACTACGACAAGTTCGATTACCTGTGCGGCATTTCCGGCGCCGCCGGCAATATTCAGGGCCAGATCCAGCCCGGAGGCAATCCGTTCGAGGGCCCGCGTCAGCGCGGCTATCCGCTGCCGCCGCTCAAGCGCAGCTATGCGACGGTGCTGTTCGACAAGGCGGCCAGCGAGATCGGCTTCCATCCGTTTCCCTGCCCGGCCGCCAATACGTCGGCCGCCTATACCAACCCGCTGGGCGTGCGGATGGGCCCGTGCACTTACTGCGGTTACTGCGAATGGTTCGGTTGCGGCAACTATTCAAAGGCCTCACCGCAGGTCACGATCCTGCCGGTGTTGCGCCAGCGCGACAATTTTTCCTGGCGCACGCACTGCGACGTCACCCGCATCAATCTGGACAGCAGCGGCAAGCGCGCCACCGGGGTGACCTACGTCGATGAGCAGGGCCGCCAGTTCGAGCAGCCCGCGGACCTCGTCATCTGCTGCGCATTCGCCCAGCACAACGTCTTGCTGCTGCTGCTCTCCAAGATCGGCAAACCCTACGATCCGATCACCAATACCGGCGTGGTCGGTCGCAACTACGCCTATCAGATAACCTCCTCGGTCGACGTGTTCTTCGACAAGGGCACGATCCTGAACCCGTTCATGGGCGCTGGCGCGCTGGGTCAGGCCATCGACGAATTCAACGGCGACAATTTCGACCATGCACCCTACGGCTTCATCGGCGGTGGTTACATTGCGCTGTGGACCACCGGCGGGCGACCGATCCTGCAGCATCACCTGCCGCAGGATGCGCCCAAGTGGGGGGCCGGCTGGAAAAAGGCGATGGCCGACAATTACCTCAGCAGCACGTCGATCGCCACCCACGGCAGCGTGATGAGCTATCGCGACGCCTACCTCGATCTGGATCCGACCTATCGCGACATCTACGGCGATCCGCTGCTGCGCCTGACGTTCGACTTCCATCCGAACGAGCACAAGATGTCCGGCTTCCTCACCGACAAGGCCACGCTGATTGCCGAGGCGATGAAACCGCGGTCACTGCACCCCAAGCCGCGCGACGGCCACTACTCGATCGTGCCGTACCAGACCACGCACAATACGGGCGGCTGCGCCATGGGCGATGACCCGAACACCAGCGTGGTGAACAAATATCTGCAGTGCTGGGATGTGCCCAACGTGTTCGTGATGGGCTCCAGCGTGTTCCCGCAGAACGCGGGCTACAACCCCACCGGCACCATCGGAGCGCTGACCTACTGGGCGGCCGACGCGATCAAGAACAAGTATCTGAAGGCCCCGGGGCCGCTGGTTCAGGTGTAGGTGGACCATGGACACACTGCATCGCCAGATCTTCTCGCATCTCGCTGTCTTGGCGGTGGCGTGGCTGGCCGGGAACGCAACGGCCGCGCCAGCCGTCAGTCCTGATCAGCTTGCGCGCGGGCAGTATTTGGTTCGCGCCGGTGACTGCGCCTCCTGTCACACCGCTCAGCATGGCAAACCGTTTGCCGGGGGACGCGGCATCGTCACGCCGTTCGGGGTGATCTTCTCCACCAACCTCACTCCCGACAAGGAGAGCGGGATTGGCCGATGGACCGAGAAACAGTTTTACGGCGCACTGCACGACGGCGTCGATGACGAAGGCCACCACCTTTATCCGGCCATGCCATACCCGTGGTACACCAAGCTGAGCCGCGCCGATGTCGACGCGATCCACGCCTATCTGGGCACCGTCGCGCCGGTAAGGCAGGAGGCTCGGCCGGTGCAACTGCCGTGGCCATTGAGCTGGCGAGGCTCGATGGTGGGCTGGAACATGCTGTATTTCGATGCGGGCACCTATCAAACCGATACCAGTCGGTCGGCGCAGTGGAACCGCGGCGCCTATCTGGTCGAAGGGCTTGGCCATTGCAGCGCCTGCCACTCGCCGAAAAATGTGCTGGGCGCGGTTAAAAAGCACGAGTCGTTGGAAGGAGGCAGTGCAAACGAGCACTGGTTCGCCCCCGGACTGGGCGGCAACCTGCGTGATGGCGTCGGCAGCTGGTCCAATGCAGAGATTGTGGAGTACCTGAAAACCGGCGCCAACCTGAAGTCCGCTTCCGTCGGCCCGATGACCGAAGTGGTGATGAACTCGACGCAATATCTGACCATGGCCGATCTTGATGCGATCGCAACCTATCTCAAGCAGCGGCCAGCCGCACCCACCAAATCGCCACCGGAGATGGCCGCGCTTGGCGCCGATGCGCTGGCGCGCGGGCAGGCGTTGTATATCGACAACTGCACCGCCTGTCACATGGATGACGGCCGCGGCGTGGCCGGTGTGTTTCCGCCGCTCGCCGGGAGTTCCGCGATACAGGCCGACGAGGCGGGCACAGACGTCCACGTGGTGCTCAGCGGCTCGCGCATGGCCGCGCCGGCATCCAAGCCCACCGGCCTGGCGATGCCGGCCTTCGGCTGGAAGTTCGATAATGCCCAGATGGTCGACGTGATCAACTATATCCGTCACGCGTGGGGCAATCGGGCGCCCACCATCGACGTCGACCTGGTGAAGGCGGTGCGCAAGGACGTCAAACCCGGCGACAGTCCGTCGCGCGATGCCGTGAAGGTGCGTGCGGACGCCCATGCACGGCCGGCGCTGTGGGATGTCGATGAGGATCCGCACCTGCGCCCGCACGCTCCCGCCGCTCCCGCTTCAGCCGAAGGCCACTAAGGACACCCCATGCGCTCGACGATAGTCCTCACGGCACTGCTCGCGGCTATATCGATGGCTTTCGTCGGCGTGCGCGCGGGAGGTGCAACCGGTGAGCCGCCGATCGTTGCCCACGTGTGTGCGTCCTGTCACGGCAGGCAGGGCAACAGCAACGATCCAGGCGTGCCTTCACTTGCGGGGCAAGGCCGTGAGTACCTGCACAAACAGCTTCTCGCGTTCAAACTGCAGCGGCGCCTCGGCGTCATGAGCGGCATCGCGCTGGGGCTCGACACCACGGAGATCGATCAGGCTGCCACGTACTATTCACAGCAGATTCCTCGCTGGATCCCGTCCGGATCTTCGACTCCCACCTCGGACCACGGCCGCACGATCTACAACGACGGCATTGCCGCAAACCACGTGCCGGCGTGTGCATCGTGCCACGCGCTGGACGGCGGCGGTCTGCTGCCGGCGTTTCCGCGTCTGGCTGGCCAGCATGCGCCGTATCTAGTGGACCAGTTGCGGGCTTTCCGTTCCGACAGTCGGCTCAGCAACCCCGACGCAACCATGCGCAAAGTGGCGGCAAAGCTGTCCGATGACGATATCCGGGCGGTCGCGGATTACATCTCGGCCATGCCCTGATGCGCGCTTTCCGACCGATGCCACATGCGGCATCACCCTGTGTTGGCTTGCCGCTGATCGATGACGCGACAACGCAGATGGCCTTGTACCGGCGCACGATCCACCCGTTGCCCTGAAGGCCACCAGCTTCACGATCCGGTGATCGACGGTTTGCCATGCTGAACAAAAGGAGAGTCGCTTTGGATATCACCCGCTTGATACTCGACGACCACCACGCCCAGCGCCACCGCTTCGCATTGCTCGAACAGGTCGAGCCATCCGATTCAAAGACGCTGGCCGCCCTGTGGGATCGGCTGGCCGCCTTCCTGGAGTTGCACGCCCTGGCCGAGGAAAAGATCTTCTATCCGGAGCTGCTCAAGATCGGCAAGGGCGCCGGCGACAAGAGAAATGCAGCCGCCGAAACCCACGACGCGATCAGCGACCACAACGACATTCGCGATGCCGTGACGAAGGTGGCCGATCACCAGGTCGGCACCGACAGCTGGTTTGCCGCTATCACGGCCGCGAACAAGGCCAACAGCAACCACATGGGCGAAGAGGAACGCGAGAGTCTGGCGGACTTTCGCCGGCATGCCAGTCTCCAGAAGCGACATGAGCTTGGGATGGCCTTTGTCACCTTCGAGGCGCAAAACTACCAAGGGGTGAAGTCGAAGGACAAGGATCCAGAAGCCTACATCCAGAAGCACAAGTGATGATCCACCAAGTCGCCATGGCGGGCGCCCAAAGGCCGTGGCGGACCGGCCCTGAATGGGTCGAATTTCGCCTCCAAGAGTCCGAATTTCCACGCTGGCGGTATCTTTGCTTACCTCGCGCACCACATGTCCGTGAGCGCGCCGGGTAGCCTGACGCAGCAGAGCTATGCAGACGTCATGGCGTTCTTGCTGCAAGAAAACGGCTACCCATCAGGAAACAAAAAGCTGACTTCCAAGGAGGCCATGAATTCGAAGGTGAAGCTGATCTATCAAGGTCAATAGGTCGGCAGGGATGGAAAAGGGTGGGTCCGCGCAGCATGCCGCACGGACCCACCCTTTTCAGGAGTCAACAATCAGGAGACGAATTTGAAGCATGTATGGAGCAACCATCCAGTCACCGGATGCGCGCTGGCCAAGTGGCGACTCAGGCGCGGATCGCTGGCTGCAGCCGTCACGATGGCACTGTGCGTAGCGATGCCGTTGCAGGCGCAGACCACGGCCACCGCCGGCAATACACCGACCAAACTGTCAGCGGTCGAGGTCAACGCCAGCCGGCTCGACATTCCGCCGTTCGACGTCCCCGCCGCACTCAGCGTGGTGAAGGTGGACCCGGCCCACTCCGGACAGCCGGGCGTAAACCTGTCCGAGACGCTGGTGGGCATCCCCGGCATCCTGGCCCGCAACCGCCAGAATTATGCCCAGGACGAGCAGATCTCGATCCGAGGATTCGGTTCGCGCGCCACCTTCGGCGTGCGCAGCATCCGCATCTACATGGATGGCATTCCCTCCACCTTGCCGGACGGGCAAGGCCAGGTGTCACAGTTCAACCTTGATTCGGCCGACCGCGTGGAGGTGCTGCGCGGACCGTTCTCGGTGCTCTACGGCAATGCCGCCGGCGGGGTGATCCAGCTCTACAGCGCCGACGGTACCGCCACGCCGCGGACCACGCTGGGCGTCGATGGCGGCAGCTACGACGGCTTTCGCGTGATGGCAAATACGCGCGGCATCGTGGGGCCGGTGAACTACAACATCGCCGCGTCGGAATTCCTCTCCGGCGGCTATCGCGACCACAGCCGGGTGCGGCGCGAGTCGGACAACGCCAAGTTCGGTATCGACCTGGGCAAGCAGCGCAAGCTTACCGTGGTGCTTAACCGCATCAACCAGCCCGATACGCAGGATCCACAAGGGTTGACGCGCGCGCAGATGAAAGAAAATCCGCGTCAGGCCAGCGCGGTGGCGGCGCGTTACAACACGCGCAAAAGCGCGCGCCAGAACCAGATCGGGCTGATCTACGAGCAGGCGTTCAGTCCCGCCGACCAGCTGCGGGCGATGGCTTACTACGGCCAGCGCAGCATCATCCAGTACCTGTCCATTCCCCCCTTTGTACAAAAACGACCGCTGCAGGCCGGCGGCGTGATCTCTCCGGCGACCAACTACGGTGGCGCCGATCTGCGCTGGACCCATCATGGCCAGCTGGCCGGGCGCAACTACGAGCTGGTGCTGGGAGCCAGCGGCGACTACCAGATCCAGCGCCGCACCGGCTACGAGAACTTCATCGGCTCCACGCTTGGCGTCAAGGGCGCACTGCGCCGCAACGAGCGCGACAACGTCAACAATGTGGCCGAATATGCGCAGTTCTATTGGCACGTCGCCGACCAGTGGGCGCTGCTGCTGGGCCTGCGCAATGACCAGGTGCGCTTCACCGAGCACGACTTCTACATCACCGCAGACAACCCCGACGACAGCGGCCACGTGAACTACAGCGCCACGACGCCCGTGCTCGGCCTGCAGTATCGGCCCGCCGACAACCTGCGCCTGTATGTCAGTTACGGCCGCGGTTTCGAGACCCCCAGCTACAACGAGCTTGGCTACCGCAGCGACGGCCAGCCCGGCCTCGCTTTCGGCCTGAACCCCTCGCGCAGCCGCAACTACGAGGCCGGACTGAAGTGGCAGCTGAGCCACTCGCTGGAGTTCGATACCGCCGGGTTCCTTGCCGATACCAGCGATGAGCTGGCGGTAGCGACCAATGTCAACGGCCGCTCCACCTATCGCAACGTCGGCAGTACCCGCCGCCAGGGCCTGGAGCTGTCGCTGACCGGTGAACTGGCGCCACACTGGCGCCTCAGCGCTGGCTACACCTATCTGAAAGCACGCTTCCGCAACGGCTTCCTGGCCTGCACCGGCTCGCCCTGTCCGATGCCAAGCACGCCCGTCGCGGCGGATTCGCGCATTCCCGGGGTGCCGGAAAATTACGGCTCACTTCGTCTGGAACACGGCAATCGCAGCGGCTGGCGCGAGGGCATCACCCTGACCGGCGCCGGCTCCGTCGTGGTCAATGACATCCAGACCGATCAGGCAGCTGGCTATGGCCTGATCGATGCGGACGTTGGCTACACGCTGGCGCTGGGCGCCGGCACGACGCTGGATCTGACCGCCAGGGTGAACAATCTGGCCAACCGCCGCTACAGCGGCGCGGTCATCGCCAATGATGGCAACGGCCGTTTCTTCGAACCGGGATCTGATCGCAACTACATGCTCGGTGCGCGGCTGACGTTCTAGCTTTTGTATGACACAGGAGAACGCCATGAACACCTCCGCTGTCGACATCATCAAGGTACTCGCCACGCCCACGGTGGAGGCGCTGATCCAACAGCTGCGCGAGCTGCATGGTGCGCTGCTGTTGCACCAGTCCGGCGGCTGTTCCGACGGAGGCTCGTCGTGGTGCTATCGCACCGATGATTTCATTCTCGGTGATCGTGACGTGCAGCTGGGCGCGATCGCCGACGCGCCGTTCTACATGAGCCCGTCGCAATACGAGTACTGGCAGCACACCCAGCTGATCACCCACGTGGTCGAAGGCCATGAGGGCATGTTCTCGCTGCAGAACGGCGAAGGATTGCGTTTCCTCATGTCCGCCTTAAAGACAACGACAAACAAGTCCCACCCGACGCAGAACTGAGCTTGTCCCCGAACGTCACGTCACGGGCCAGGCAGCAACGCCAAACTTATTACTGGATAAAATCACACGGAGACTGACAACCATGTTCGCTGAAACAGAGCCCCATGCGGGCGAGGTCAATGAGAGCTATGCGGCACTGGTAACGCGTGCTGGGCAAGCGGTCGCTGAGCTGATTGCCACCGCAGACATCCGGGTCAACGGTACGCGTCCGTGGGACATGCAGCTACATACCGACGGGGTGCTCGAAAGGGCACTGGCCCGAGGCAATCTGGGATTGGGTGAAACCTATATGGAAGGCGCCTGGGATGTGGAAAAACTGGATCAGTTTTTCTTTCTTCTGTTGCGTGGGAGATTGGCCGACAAGGTGCATCCGCTGTGCATGCTGGGTCACTCACTCCGCGCGCGTCTGCTGAACCGCCAGACCTCACGCCGCGCCTGGCAGGTAGGCGAAGCGCACTACGATATGAGCAATGCTCTCTACGAGGCCATGCTCGACCCACGCATGACTTATACCTGCGGCTATTGGAAAAACGCGAACACGCTGGCGGAGGCCCAAGAAGCCAAGTTGGACCTGATTTGTCGCAAGCTCGGGTTACGACCGGGCATGCGCGTACTGGACATCGGTTGTGGATGGGGCAGCTTCATGGGCTACGCCGCAGAGCATTACGGGGTTCAATGCGTCGGCGTGACCATCTCCACAGAGCAGGTTGCCTGGGCGAAACAGCGCTACGCAGCACTTCCTCTGGAATTCCGATTGCTGGACTACCGGGATATCAATGAGCGGTTCGATCGCATCGTCAGCATCGGCATGTTCGAGCACGTCGGCCGGAAAAACCACCGCACGTTCATGGAGGTAGCTGCCCGTTGTCTGGTCGAAGACGGTTTGTTCCTGCTGCACACGATCGGGAAGAACCAGCGCCGAAGCACACCTGACCCCTGGATCGATAAGTACATCTTTCCAAACGGCGATCTGCCCTCGATCGGCCAGATCGGCGATGCAATGGATGGGCTGTTCGTGGCCGAGGACCTGCACAACTTTGGCGCAGACTACGACCGTACCCTGATGGCGTGGTACGCGAACTTCGAAGCCGCCTGGCCACACTTCGCCGAGTCGCTGGGGGAGGTATTTCACCGCAAATGGCGGTACTACCTTCTCTCATGTGCCGGCGCGTTCCGCGCGCGAGACATTCAGTTGTGGCAATGGGTCTTGTCGCGACAAGGAATTGTGGGTGGCTATCGGCCACGCTACTAAATACATTTTCACGGTGTGCTGGTGATACGTAGGGTTCTAACCCTGAGGTTTCCCCCGAATCTCCTCGATCAATCATTGTCTTGGATGATCGCTGAAGCAACTGTTCACGGATGATGCGGTCATTCCTCACAGGTCATGAAGCCAGAGGAGACCACACCACGCGCGCGCCTGAAGGATTGCAAAAGGCCTGGACAGCGCACCTGGTTCGATGCAGGCACTGCCTAGTCGCGTGTTGCTGCGCGTCGTAGAGGCCATGATTGAGGGCCGACGCCTGACGCTTATCGCCTTGGCGCGCACATGGCCAGGCGCGGAGCGCATACGCGCGCCGCTGAAAGCGCTGGATCGGTTGTTGTGAATCACTCATCTCAATGCCGCGCGCAAGCACATTCACAGCGCGATGACATGCTCGCTGGTGCGCAGCAAGCAGCCCGCCATCGTGGTCGATTGGTCAGATTTTAAGGCCGATCGCAGCTGGCTTGTGGTCATGCCCTCTCCCGGTCAATACCCCTCTCCCGATAGCAGTTGAAAGTAGAGACTTTGGTAGCTGTCGCTGTCGTTTGAACTCCATCGGCGGCAGTTGACCGATGGCGCTGTGGGTTCGTGCTCGTTTTAGACAGGGATTCACCGCTCGCTGATGGCAGGAGCCTGATCGAGACTCTCGAACTGGTAGACATCATCAAGCATCTCGACATGAGATCTGCCGTTGGATCCCGCGATGTCCGCTTAAAACGTCACTTTTGCCTGCAGGCCGACTACGAAGGCATCGTCGATAGTATGCAACCCGTTCGGGTGAATCACGTACTGGAGGTTGGGCCCCAGCGTGCACCAGGGTGTCAGCGCGAGGTTGTACTGCAGGTTGAAGTCGGTCTCCGCTCCCTGCACGCCCACCGGTCCGGCGGCGGTAGTGTTGAGCAGGCGTTGATAATGGGCCAGCCGCTCATTGAACGCATAGCGGGCCACGGCAAACTCTGCCCGGTCATGTGCGCGCGCTGCAAACGGGCCTTCGTACGACAAACCCAGGGTCAGCGAATCACGAATCAAGGCCGTGTTGCGGTCCGCCAGTGTGAGGTGCGCAAACATCGTCAGCCCGCGGGTGGAACCGGCCGACGGCGTGCTCAGCTGCTGCTGCGCCATGACATAGCCGCCGTAACGACCGTTGCGGACGCGGGCCGGCAAACCGGTCAACGCGGCCGGGCGACCGGTGACGTCTTCGTAGACGTCCTGCGTGTCGGAGCTGTCGTAATACAGTCCCAGCTTGTACTCGCCGCTAAGATTTTGCGCGCCAAGCTTGGGCAGCACGCCGATCTCCACCGGCGCGATGACGCCCGTGGTACCGGAGAAATCCAGCTTGAAGCCGTTGGCGTGACGGCCGTAGCTGGGGTTGACCTGGAAGGCGCCGGTCTGGACATACCACGGTCCGGACATGTACTTGATCCGCACGCCCCACACGGCGACCGGAAACTGGGACCAGCCTGAATCGGCCAGAATCGCGTACGGGGCGGCGCAAAACCCGAGGTTCTGAAACGCGCAGCTGAAGTGTGCGAAATCGTCGCTGGTGTGAACCCGGCCGAACCGGGCTTCCCAGTGGCCTTGGTCGAAGGTCTGCTGGTACCACAGGTCGTCGAGCCGAAAATCCTGACCGCCACCATAGATCTCCTGCACCGGCAGCTGATTGCCGATCGCGTCCTTGCTCAAGCTGCGGCCGTCGCGACGGCTCAGCGACACGTAGACCTTGGCGCCGTCGATGTTGGCGAGCTTGCCCAGATCAAGGCTCGCCGCCAGCAGCCACTGGTCGGCGTAACGAGCGGCCTGCGACTTGCCGCCGGAGGGATTCCATGCCGTGTCCGACTCGTACTTCGCCTGCACATCGATGCCGTCGTCGGCGAGCCGCGTCCACAGCCCGCCCCAGTCGCCGAACAAATGCTTGTTCGACGCAGCGTGCGCTGCGGCAACCGGCGCAAGTGCGGCAATCGTCAGCGCGAGCACGGGAAATATCGTGTTGAAACGTGCGTACATGATCGGAATCCTTCAAGTGATGCTGTGCCTCAGGAGGCCCATCTCGAAGTTGTGCAGCTTTTGATGCGGCGTTGCCCGGCGAAGGTCGGATCGATGGACGCTGCGCGGGATGGTCATCGGTGGGCCTGGCTCCAACGGCAGGAACGTTGGCGAAAGACCCTCAGCATGTCTGTACGTTGGCGCACCCAGGAATGCTGGCCGGCGAAGCTTCTGGACGGCTATGTACGCTTTCGCACAGAAGCAGTGAGGGCAGGCGTTCCATGCTCAGGCACCAGCTGCCCTGCCGCGGAATAAACCCATGTCCAGAGCCAGAACCAACCGTCGTGGCGTCGTCGAGCATCAGAAACCACCACGGCGCGCTGTTACCAGATTACCGGCCGGCAAACGGCGCTGGACGCTGATCGCCATCGTCTGGTTGCTGCCCTTCGCGGCAGCGGCGTGGCGGCTGCAGGCGGCGCCTGCTGCCGCCGCCGAGCCCACGACTCCAACCACGAACCTGTCCGGCGCCACGTTCAACTTCGCGCCGAACGATCCCGCCGGCGAGTGGCACAGTCAGGCGCGCGACTACGCCAACACGCGCTACAGTCCGCTGCATCAGATCGACACTGAAAACGTTGGCAAACTGCGTCTGGCGTGGACTTTCAGCGACGGCACCCTGCATGGACACGAAGCCGCCCCTCTCGTAGTCGGCAGCACGATGTACCTCGTGACCCCGTTTCCGGACATTCTCTACGCGCTGGACCTCACCAAGCCGGGCCCGTACATCAAATGGAGCTTCAAACCGAATCCCTCGCCGCAGGCGAAGGGCAAGGCCTGCTGCGATGTGGTGAACCGCGGCATGGTCTACGCCAACGGCAAAATAATCTACAACCTGCTCGACGACCACACCGTGGCGGTCGACGCCACCACCGGCAAACAGGTCTGGCGAACCTGGATGGACAACCTGGAAAACGGCGCCACCATGACCATGGCTCCGTTCGTCGTCGGCAACAAGGTCTTTGTCGGCAACAGTGGCGGTGAACTGGGCGTGCGTGGCTGGCTTGCCGCGCTCGACGTCGACACCGGCAAGGAACTGTGGCGTGCATACAGCACGGGTTCGGACAAGGACGTGCTCATCGGCGCCGATTTCAAGCCGTTCTACAGCTGGATGAAGGGCAAGGATCTGGGCATCCACACGTGGCCGGCGGGCATGTGGAAGCATGGCGGCGGTTCGAGCTGGGCCTGGGTCTCGTACGACCCGGACACCAACCTCATCTACTACGGCACCAGCAATCCAAGCCCGCGCGTGCCCGCCCAGCGGCCGGGCTACAACCTGTGGGCCAGCACCATCTTTGCCCGCGATGCCGACACCGGCATGGCGCGTTGGGCCTATCAGCCGACACCCCACGATCAGTGGGACTACGACGCCGTGAATGAAAACATCCTGATGGATCTGCCGATCAACGGCCGCAAGCGCAAGGTGCTGGTGCATTTCGACCGCAACTCCTATGCATACACCATCGATCGCACTACCGGCGAGGTGCTGGTGGTAGCGCCGTTCGCCGATCAGAACTGGTCGACCGGTATCGACATGAAAACCGGACAGCCGATCGTCAACAAGGACAAGGAGCCCAAGCCCGGCATCAAGCTCGACCATATCTGTCCGACCGACCTCGGCGGCAAGGACTGGGAGCCCGGCGCCGCGTCGCCACGCACCGGCTTGGTGTACGCAGGCATTCTCAACATCTGCATGGACCTGACCGACCACCTGCAAGGTTACATTCCGGGGACGCCGTATGACGGCATGGAGATGACGCGCCATCCGGCATCCGGCGACAATCTCGGTGAATTCATGGCGTGGAACCCGGCCACCGGCAAGAAGGTGTGGGCGGTCAAGGAGAAGTTCATGACCATGAGCGGCGCGTTGGCCACCGCCGGTGACGTGGTCTTTTACGGCACCGCCGACGGCTGGTTTCGCGCCGTTGACGCGCGCACCGGCAAGGTGCTTTGGTCGCAGAAGCTGAGTTCCGGCGTGATCGGGCAGCCGATGAGCTATCTGGGTCCGGACGGTCGCCAGTATGTGGCCATCTACAGCGGCATCGGCGGCGCGGCAACCGTGCGCGCCGACACCACGGTGAAGGGTTTTCCGGCCGGCGGAGGCACGCTCTATGTGTTCTCGATCGACGGCGATTCGATCGGGACTGTCGCGGGCATGCCAAACAACGGCGATGGCGCGACGACACCCGTGAACCGCGCACCAGGACGCCAGTGAGGTTGGCCATGCGCAAGAAAATCGCTCTGCCGGTTGTTGCCGCGCTGGTTGCCGCATTGGCCGGGTGCGGCCATTCCGAAGGCGGCAGCACGGCGGGACCGCCGGCTTCCGGCCTGCCGTCGTCGGACCAGATCGCCGCGGTGCCGATGGGCCCGCTGGCCGGCGCCGCCGACAGAACCGCGCTGGCGCAGTCCATCCGCAATCCCTACGCGGGCAACGCCCAGGCGGTAGCGGCGGGCTCCAGGCTTTACATCAGGCTCAATTGTGCCGGCTGCCACGCTTACACTGGCAAGGGGAACATGGGCCCCAACCTGACCGACACCTACTGGAGCTATGGCGGTCTCCCGGTCGATGTCTACAAGTCTATTGCGGACGGTCGTGCGCAGGGCATGCCCGCCTGGGGCGCTGCGCTGCCGCCACAGGACATCTGGAAACTCGTTGCCTACATCCAGTCGCTCGGGGGCATGTACGCCACCGACCTCACCCCGCGCAACCCGCAAGAAAAAGAGCGTATCGCGCCCGAGCTGCGGGGCACACCGCAAGGCGCACCCGTTGCCGCTGACTCGCCAGCGGCGGGCTCATCGTCGCCATGAGCGACCGCTGCCAGCGTGTTCTGGTTGTCGCGGGCCTGCTGATTGCGCAGTCGGGTACCGCACAGGCCGGGCCGATGTCGTACCTGCGCACATACGGTCCGGCTGGCAATCCCGTCACCACGCTGGGCTGGGGGCTCGGCATCATCTCGATCAGCGTCTGCGTGATTATCGCCCTGCTGCTGCTGGGCGCCGTCTTTCGCAAGCACAAGGAGATCACGGGTAACGCCGAAGACCATCTGGTGGTCCACAAGGACGGCGGCGGCATGAGCTGGATTTACATCGGCGTGGGCATTTCCAGCGTGGTGCTGATCGGCTCCATGATCTGGACACTGGTGGTGACGGCCGTCGTTGCGACGCCGGCCACCCCGGCGGCACTGACCGTGCAGGTGCGGGCATCGCAGTGGTGGTGGGATCTGCGCTACGACACCAAAACATCGTCACGCACGTTCACCACCGCCAATGAAATTCATATTCCGACAGGGCAGCCGGTTCAATTCGTGCTGACCAGCACGGATGTCATCCACTCGTTCTGGGTGCCGAAGCTGGGCGGCAAGAAGGACATCATCCCGGGCCAGGCCAATGTCACCTGGCTGCAGGCGGATGTGCCGGGCATCTACCGCGGCCAGTGCGCCGTGTTTTGCGGCGCCGAACACGCACGCATGAACCTGCTCGTCATCGCCCAGGCGCCAAGAGACTTCCGTGCCTGGCAGGAAGCGCAGATGGAGGAGACGCCCGCACCGCGATCGCCGGTTGCGTATCGTGGACAACAAGTGTTTCTGGCCCATTGCGCGGCCTGCCACACCGTTCGCGGCAGCGACGCCGGCGGTCTGGTGGGTCCGGATCTCACCCATTTGATGAGCCGGCGCACGCTGGCGGCCGGAGTACTGACCAACACGCCCGGCAACCTTGCGGGCTGGATCGTCCATCCGCAGTCAATCAAACCCGACAGCCGGATGCCGGATCAGACGCTGTCGGGCCCGCAGTTGCATGCCGTGGTGACTTACCTGGAGACGTTGCAATGAGAGGCCGTCCGTGAGCACCACTGCCGACAACTATCGCGCACCCGTCATCGCCAGAGCCACGGACGCGTCGCCGATTTCGGAAACCCTGCAGCGAAACTGGGAGGGCGCCGGTGGGTGGCGCGGCTGGTTGTCCACCGTCGACCACAAGGAAATCGGCAAACGCTATCTGATCACGGCCTTCGCGTTCCTGCTCATCGGCGGGCTGGAAGCGGCGGTGATGCGGGCCCAACTTGCGCGACCGAACGGCCATCTGCTGTCGCCGGAAGCCTACGCGCAGCTGTTCACGATGCACGGCGTCACCATGATCTTCCTGTATGCGCTGCCGGTGCTGTCGGGCTTCAGCAATTACCTGTGGCCGTTGCTGCTGGGTTCGCGCGACATGGCGTTCCCGCGCCTGAACGCCTTCTCCTATTGGGTGTTCCTGTTCGCCGGCCTGTTCCTGTATTCAAGTTTCGTGCTGGGCAAGGCACCCGACGACGGCTGGTTCAACTACGTGCCGTACGCGTCGCGCGAGTTCAACCCGGGGCCCAACATCGACGTTTACGCGCTGGGCATGGTGCTGCTCGGTGTGTCCACCACCGTAGGTTCGATCAATTTCATTGTCACCTTGATCCATACCCGTGCGCCTGGCATGTCGATCAACCGGGTGCCGATCCTCATTTGGGGCACGCTCACCGCGTCGGTCGGCAACCTGTTCGCGGTGCCGGCGGTGAGCCTGGCGTTCTTGATGTTATGGATGGATCGGCAACTGGGCACCCATTTCTTCGATGTCACGGGCGGCGGCCAGCCGTTGCTGTGGCAACACCTGTTCTGGATGTTCGGCCACCCGTGGGTATACGCCATCGTGCTGCCGGCGATGGGCATGGTTTCGGACGGCCTGCCTACCTTTTGCCGCCGCCCCCTGGTGGGTTATACGGCCGTGGCGCTGGCCACCGTGACCACGATGGTGCTGGGCTTTGGCGTCTGGGCGCATCACATGTTCGCGACCGGACTTCCGCTGATGTCGCTGTCGTACTTCAGCGCGTCGAGCATGGTCATCGTGATTCCCAGCGCGGTGGCGGTATTCGCCTGGATCGCCACGATCTGGACCGGACGACCGGTGTTCACCACCGCGTTCCTGTATTTCTCGAGTTTCGTGCTGCTGTTCGTCATCGGCGGCGTCTCCGGTTTCATGACGGCGGCGGTGCCAGTGGATCTGCAGCTGACCCACACCTACTTCATCGTGGCCCACCTGCATTACGTGCTGATCGGTATCAACGTGTTTCCGGTGGTCGGCGGCATCTACTACTGGTTTCCCAAATTCACCGGCCGCCTGATGAACGAGACCCTGGGCAAATGGGGTTTCTGGACCATGTTCATCGGCTTCAATG
Source organism: Lysobacterales bacterium (assembly GCA_038215995.1). Taxonomy (GTDB): domain Bacteria; phylum Pseudomonadota; class Gammaproteobacteria; order Xanthomonadales; family Rhodanobacteraceae; genus Rhodanobacter. The sequence continues at coordinate 7,320 of JBBQQL010000040.1, read as the reverse complement.
TGGGCTTCTTCCCGATGCACATTCTCGGGCTGGCTGGCATGCCGCGCCGCGTCTACACCTATCCCAGCGGGCTCGGCTGGGGGCTTTGGAACATGGTGGCCACGGTGGGTTCGTACGTGTTCGCCATCGGCATCGCCATGTTCATCATCAACTTCTGGATCAGCCTCAAGCGCGGCAAGGCGTCCGGTCCCAACCCGTGGGGCGGACCGTCGCTGGAGTGGTCTACCTCCTCGCCACCGCCGGTGTACAACTTCGCGGTGATTCCCACCGTCGCCAGCCGCTACCCGCTTTGGGAAAAACACATGGACGACGTGAGCGGTGAAAGCACCATCCATGAAGGGCTGCTGCTCGACCAGGGACGGGAAACCATCGGTACCAGCCTGCTGGACGCCGAGCCGAAAGTGATCCTGCGGATGCCGGGCGATTCGTACATGCCGCTATTGCTTTCGCTGACCCTGTCGCTGCTGTTTGTGGGCTTGCTGCTGCACGACTGGGAAGGATGGTGGTTGGTCGGCCTCGCCGCTCTGGCGACCGTGCTGGCCGGCATCCGCTGGCTGTGGCCGCTGCCTTCCCTGGGCGAGACGGCGGAGATGAGCCATGACTGAAATCGCCGTCTCCAGCACCAAGTTACCGGTCGGCAGCAAGGGGCGTGAAGCGTCCGGCTGGTGGGGCATGCTGGCCTTGGTAGCGACCGAAGCCACCCTGTTCGCGTACCTGCTGTTCAGCTATTTTTATCTGGCTTCGCATTCGCCGCCGCCCTGGCCGCCAAACGGCCCGCCCGAGCTGAAGCTGGCCATACCCGGGACGCTGGTGCTGATCGCTGGCAGCGTGACGATGTGGTGGGGCGAGCGCGGCATCAAACAGGGGCGTCGCTGGCAGCTGGTGATCGGCCTGATCGTGTCGTTGCTGCTGGGCATTGGCTTCATCGTGCTGGAAGGGATCGAGTGGGCCGGCAAGCCGTATACCTTGGGTAGCAGCGTCTACAGCTCGCTGTATTTCACCATTACCGGATTCCATCTGGCCCATGTCGTAGTCGGCCTGCTGATCCTGGCGGTGTTGCTGCTTTGGACCGCGTTCGATTATTTCGACGAGAACCGCCATTCCGCGGTGTCGATCGGCGTCATCTACTGGCACTTCGTCACCGTCGTCTGGCTCGCCGTATTTTTCACATTCTACATTTCGCCGCGTCTGGGGTGACGCCATGACCGAGTCCCTGCCAACCACCCACGCCGAGCATCCGGCGCAGCATCGGCATCGGGTAGGCCTGCTGGCGCTGGCCTTCGGCATCGTCGGCGCACCGCTGGCGTGGAACATCGAATTACTGGTGGGCGTCGCCCTCTCGGGCCATGAGTGCTATCCGCGCTACATGCCGCTGGCGATACCGCTGTGGACCGGCGCCTGGGCGTTCCTGCTGACCATGAGCTTGGTCGCGCTGGCGCTGGGGATCCTGGCCGGGCTGGTATCGTGGCGCAGCTGGAATCGCACTCATGATGAAAAGCCCAGCTCTGCTCAAGGCGGCGACGGCCGCACGCGTTTCATGTCCTTGTGCGGGCTGCTGAGCAGTGGGTTATTTCTGGTCGCGCTGTTGTTCACCATCCTGGTCGTCCTCATGGTGCCGCTATGTACCGCCTGAAGGCTTCCATCCGCAGCCATCTCTCCCTGGCGCTGATCGGGATGGCGACCGCTGCGCCGGCCTCCGCGCATACAGCGCAGCTGGGTCAGCTCGGCTGGAACTGGGAATGGTGGATTCTGGCGGGGTTGGCGCTTGCCGCAGGCGGTTACGTTCGCGGCCTGCTGCGCATGGATGCCGGTGCGCGCTCGCGGGTGTTCGGCGTCGGGCGCTACGCGGCGTTTGCCGCGGGCATCGGGGTGTTGTTCATGGCGCTTGTTTCGCCGCTGGACGCGCTGGACGATCAGCTGTTTTCCGCGCACATGGTGCAGCACATGTTGCTGATGCTGGTAGCGCCGCCCTTGCTGGTGTGGGGTCGTCCGGCGACCGCATGGCTGTGGGCGTTCGCGCTGCCTGCACGCCGTGCGATCGGACGCTTCTGGATGGGCGCCCCGGGAGTTCAGCGCGGCATTCGCGCCCTGATGACCCCGCTGGCAGTGTGGGTACTCTCCGCGGCGGCGTTGTGGTTCTGGCATCTGCCCGGACCCTACAACTGGGCGCTCGACAATGAGCTGGTGCATACCGCGGAGCATCTGTGTTTTTTCCTTACTTCGCTGGCTTTCTGGTCGCTGGTGCTGGCGCCGTATGGGAGACGCCAGCTCGATTACGGATCCAGCCTTATTTTCGTGGGCACGCTCGGCATGCAGATGGGCCTGCTCGGTGCCATCCTCACCTTCGCGGCGCGGCCGGTTTATCTGAAGCAGGCGCAGGTCACCGCGGCGTGGGGAATGACCCTGCTTAAAGACCAGCAGCTGGCGGGTCTGATCATGTGGGTGCCGGCGAGCTTCGTTTACCTGGGTGCCATGGCCGTATTGTTTGTCGCGTGGCTGCACGATGCCGAACGCAAGGCTGTGGCGGCGACCAGCGCGCGACAGCGGCCGGCACGCCTGCTGCATACAGCTGGCCTCATCTCGCTGCTGCTGGTAGCGGCCGGCGTGGTGAGCGGCTGCCAGCAACAGACCTCGATTCCGTGGCAGATCAGCGGCGCCCAACCCGACCGAGGGCCGGCGTTGATCCAGGCCTATGGTTGCGGCAGCTGCCATACGGTGCCCGGCGTGGAGAACGCACGCGGCACGGTAGGGCCGCCGCTATCGCAATTCGGCCGTCGCGCCTATATCGCTGGCACGCTGCACAATGATCCGGAGAACCTGATCCTGTGGCTGCGCAAGCCGCAAAGCGTGCTACCGGGCAATGCCATGCCAAACACCGGATTGAACCCGCGCGATGCGCGCGACGTCGCGGCTTATCTCTACACGTTGCAATAGCTTGGGCCGTAATAGCAAAAATTCGACGACAGGGGGCTGTTCAACCACGCGTCGTGAAAGCGGACGCCCGGTTAACCATGTTTGACTTCACGCACTGGATCCCTCGTTGGCAAAAAGCTCCCACAATTTCGTAGAACCCAGTGAGAGCACGAAGAGGAGGATGCGCGGAATTTCGCGTACGCGGGATGTAAGTAACCGCTGAGGAAGTCGCTCCTCGCACTGGGTAGTAGACCGGTTGGGTGCGGCCTTTCCGTCGCGTATTGGCATGATCCATTTCTTGCTGGTATTGCGTAGCGCCAAGTGGAAAAGTTTCAGCGAGACCTCGCGGCTGTAAAAGGAACCGCGGTTCCTGGTGATCCTGCGCAGGCTCCTGTTAACCGGCTCGATGGCGTTAGCCGTGTGAATCACCTTGCGGAGTTCTGGCGGTTCATCCGACAACGCGATTACTTGGTAAGCGGTAACTGAGCGGCGTTCTTCCTTTTCGTGATGCCGTCAGGACAATGACTCTCCGGTTCAACGATCGGAGAAAAGACGATGTCAGGTATGCGGCGGCAGCGGCGAAGTGTGGAAGGGTGGCGTGCACTGTTGGCGCGGTTTGCGCCCAGTGGCCAGACAATCAGTGCGTTCTGCCATAGCGAGGCGATCAGTCCGGCGAGCTTCTACCGTTGGCGTTCGCTGCTGGGCGTGGCGGCGGCACCCGGCGACGTAGCGGTTGCCGGCAGGTTGCCGCTGGCAGCCACACCGGCAGGGTTTGTCGATCTGGGCCCGCGGGGTCGGCCGTCGTCGTCACCGTCCTTCGAGCTGCACCTGGATTTGGGTGGCGGCCTGATGCTGCACCTGGAGCGCCGCTGATGTTCTTTCCGGAAGGCCAGATCCGGGTGCAGCTGTACGGCGCACCGGTGGACATGCGCAAGTCCTTCGACGGCCTGTCCGCGCTGGCTCGTCACGGCATGGGCCTCGATCCGTTGAGTGGCCAGCTGTTTGTGTTCATCAACCGGCGGGCGACGCAGATCAAGGTGCTGTACTTCGATCGCAGCGGTTTCTGCGTGTGGACCAAGCGCCTGGAGGCTGGTCGATTCCTCAGCGACTGGCGTGCGGTGCGCTCGCGCGAGATGGACTGGACTGCATTGAAGCTGATGCTCGAAGGCATCGAGCCGGCCGGCAGCGCAAGCGATATCAATTGGCCAAATAGACGTCCAAACGCTTCCACTCGCACCGACGTTTCTGCTAAAATAACGCCATGCGAAACGGCACAACATCAGGCACTAATCACACCATGGAGATGGCCTCGTTGAGTGTGCCCCAGCTGGTGCTTCTGCTGCAGTCACGGGACGCGGCCAACCATACGTTGCAGCAACAAGTGGACGCCATGAAGCACCAGCTGGACTGGTTCAGGCGTCAGCTGTTCGGGCAAAAGAGCGAGCGCCTGGCGCCGCTGCCCGATCCGACCCAGATGCACCTGGGCGAGATGATGCCGCTGCCGGCCATGCCGGCAGTGCAGCCGCTTCGCACGGTACCCGCACACACGCGGCGCCTCGCCAAGCGCGACCTGGCCACCGACAGCGATGCCGTACCCTTCTTCGACGAGTCGCGGGTGCCTGTCCAGACCATCCACGTGCCCGATGCCGCCACGGCTGGGTTGGCGGCAGATCAGTTTGAGGTGATCGGCGAAAAGGTCAGCTACCGTCTGGCGCAGAGGCCGGGCAGCTACGTGGTGCTGAAGGTCGCTATCGGCTCCTGCCTCGCGCGACACTTGTGCCTCCATGCACGGCGTACCTGCATCCGGTGATCAAGCGCCGCGACACCCAGGCGATCAGCTGCCCACCAGCGCCGGTCGGCGTCATCGAAGGCAGCCGCGCCGACGTCAGCTTCGGCGTCGGGCTGCTGGTGGACAAGTGCGCCTATCACCTGCCGCTGTATCGCCAGCACCAGCGGTTGACCGATAGCGGGATCACGGTCAGCCGGCCGTGGCTGACCCAGTTGTCGCAGCAGATCATCGCGCTGTTGCAGCCGATCTACGACGCCCAGTTCGAGGTGATCCGTTGTGGCCGGGTGATCGCCATGGACGAGACGCCGATCAAGGCCGGTCGCCGGGTCGAGGGCAAGGCTGCCGACAAGAAGCCTCCGGGCGGGATGAAGACCGGGTACTTTTGGCCGGTGTACGGCGAACACGACGAGGTCTGCTTTCCCTTCTTTCCCTCGCGCAGCCATGCCAACGTAATCAGCCTGCTGGGGCTGTCCCCGGCCGAGGGTACCGTGCTGCTGTCCGATGGCTACGGCGCCTACGCCAGCTACGCGAAGAAGACCGGCCTGACCCACGCCCAATGCTGGGCGCATACACGACGCGGCTTCTTCGAAGCGCAGGCGGCCGAACCTGACGGCGCCGGCGAGGCGCTGGCTCAGATCGGTGCTCTGTACGCGGTCGAGGAGCAGATCCGCGAAGGCAAGCTGACCGGCGCGAACAAGCGCCTGCACCGACTGACCCACAGCAAACCCCAGGTCGAGGTGTTCTTCGACTGGATCGAGCGCCAGTTCCAGCGCCAGGGTCTGTTGCCCAGCAACCCGTTCACCAAGGCGCTGGCCTATGCGCGCGAACGCCGGCTGGGTCTGGAAGTGTTCCTCACCGATCCGGACGTGCCGATCGATACCAACCATCTGGAACGCGCGCTGCGGGCGATACCGATGGGCCGCAAAACGGGGATGGTTGCTGGACCGAACTGGGTGCTAAGCACATTGGCATCGTGCAGAGCCTGATTGTCACCTGCCGTCTGCACGGCATCGACCCTTATACCTACCTGGTCGATGTGTTGCAGCGTGTCGGTCAGCATCCGGCCTCGCGCGTTGCCGAACTCACCCCGCGCCAGTGGAAGCAGCACTTCGCACAGAACCCGCTGCGCTCGGATCTCTACGCCATCGACGCCGGCTAGACAACAACGCCGCTGAGTTACCGCTTACCCTTGATCGATGCGCAGCGCTGGCACGGGCTGCGGGTGGTGGCGGCTGATGGTTCGCGTCTGTCTGTGTCGACACGGCGCGGTGCGGATTTGCTGCCCGATCACTACGCCTTCGCCCTGTTCCTGCCTGGTGCCGAACTGACCTTGCACGCCAGCTTGCACGCGGCCGACGGTTCGGAGCGGCAGATGCTGTTCGAGGCGCTCGATGCAACGCAAACGCAGGATCTGCTCGTCCTGGATCGGGGCCTGATCGGTAATACGATGGCCGCCATACTCCTCCAGCGCCAGCGTCACTTTTGCATGCGCGTGGATGCCAGCGGTTATGCCTGCGTGCGTGGTTTTCTGCGCAGCGGGCACGCCGAGTGCGAGGTCGTATTGTCCGCGCCCAAGGCCGCCGATGCGGCCACCTACGAGATCGAACGAACGCCCACGCGCGTACGCCTGATTCGCGATGTCACCCCGGCTGGATCGGTGCGTGTGCTGATGACGTCACTGCTCGATGACACGGCGTTTCCTGCGGCCGCATTCGGCGAGTTGTATCACCGACGTTGGCGCATCGAAGAAGCATTCAAGCGCATCAAACATCGCTTGCGCTTGGAAGCGGCGACGGGCTTGACCCATCTGGCTTTCCAGCAGGACTTCGCCGCCAAGATCGTCGCCGACAACCTGCATACGCTGCTCGTCACCGCGCACGATGAGGCCACGACCGAGGCGGACGTCATCGCCACGACCCGGCCCAATCGTACCTATGCGCTGGGTGCGCTCAAACCCATTCTCGCCGGCTGCCTGATCGGTGTGCACGCCTGTCTGCATGACTTACGCGCTGCACTGGACGCGATCGTGCGCACGCGTTGCCGCACCCAACCGGGGCGATCGTATCCTCGCCCTCCCAGAACCAAGCCGCACCTGTACGCCGCCTATCGCACGGTTTGTTGAAGTGTGGTGGTGCTTAAGTTGCGAGCATTGCCTCTGCGGGGCCCTCTCGAAGGCCTCGGGCCTGGACTGATCCCGCCGAGATGGCTGGGTTGATGGTTTGCTGGCAGCGTCTCCATCGAGAGCTCTTGGTTCTTCATTTCAACCGAGACAGAGGATGTCTGCAAAACGCCAGCCACCTGCCACCTTCGCCACAGCAACTAACCAGCATCGCCAGCGAAACTGACCACGGCCGGCGGCGGCGCTGCCCATCGTCGCCAGCTCGTTGCCCATCTCTGGCATCGCGCCAGGCGACGATCACCAACGGAGCTGGCGAGGCTCGACTGGTGCGCTGACCAGCGGAGTCGACTGACCGCAGCCGGCCAACTCCGGACATACGTTCCTTGAAACTAACTGTCGCAAAGCGGACGGTCGCGATGGGTTTCTTCAGGTCGAACTGCGACCATTCGTCAGTGGTCGCCATGCGGCCCGAAGTGGTCATTCAACTTGCGGTTCGGGA
>JBBQQL010000039.1:0-28076 GCA_038215995.1 Lysobacterales bacterium | reverse complement strand
GGGCGCGATGGCGCCCGTTGCGTCGTCGTCATCCATGCTCCAGCGCAATCGCCCGCCGGAAAAGGTGACACGCAAATGGCGATGCTTTGCCAGATAGCGGGCGCCCACGACAGCGGCGCCGAAGCCGGACATGCCGCCCAGAGCCAGGGCCCAGCGCGGTCCCAGCGTGTCGGCCACCCAGCCGACGATCGGCGCGCCGATGGGAGTGCCGCCCATCGCAATGGCGAGCACGATGGCGATCACCCGCCCGCGCATGGCGGGCGTGGTGGTCATCTGCGCCAGGCTCAGGGTGGAGGTGGTGAACGTCTGCGCGGAGACGCCGACGACTACCAGTGCGGCGGCGAACAGCAGTTCGCTCGGCATCAGTGCCGCCAGCGTGCAGTCCAGCCCGAACACGCCGGCACCGATCATCAGCAACGGGATGCTGGGCTTGTCGCGTTGTGCCGCGAGCAGGGCGCCGGCGATCGAGCCGATCGCCATGGTCGAGGTGAGCAGCCCATAGGTACCCGCGCCGGCATGAAACACGCTCACTGCCATGGTCGAGATGTAGATGGCGAAGTTGAGACCGAAGGTGCCGATCAGCAGCAGCATGAACAGCACGGCCATCAGGTCCGGTCGCTGGCGCACGTAGCGAAAGCCGTCAGCGAGGCTGCCGCGCGAGCGCAATGCCTTTTCCGTGCGATGCAAATCCGCCACGCGCAGCCGCCACAGCGCTGCCAGTACGGCGGCGAAGGAGGCGGCATTGATCAGGAACACCCAGCCCGTACCGACTCCGGCAATCAGCAGGCCGGCGACGGCCGGGCCGATCATGCGCGCGGCATTGAACGAGGTGGAGTTAAGCGCCACCGCATTGGACAGGTCGGCCTCACCGACCATCTCGGCGACAAAGGTTTGCCGTGCGGGCGAGTCGAATGCAGTGACACAGCCAAGCAGCAGGGCAAACGTGTATACCTGCCATAGCTGCACGGCGCCGCTGAGGGTAAGCAGGCCCAGCCCCAGCGCCAGCACGCCCATTGCCGCCTGGGTGGCGATCAACAGCTTGCGTCGATCCAGATGGTCGGCGGCAAATCCGCTCAACGGCAGCAACAACACCATCGGCCCGAATTGCAGCGCCATCACGATGCCCACCGCGGTGGCGTTGTGATGGGTCAGTTCGGTGAGTACGAGCCAGTCCTGCGCGATGCGCTGCATCCAGGTGCCGATGTTGGACACCACGGCGCCACCGGCCCACAGACGATAGTTGCGCCTTTTCAGTGAGCGGAACGTGCCTTTCATCGTGCGGCGGTCGGTGTCGTGGCCAACACGTTTCCGGCCGTCGGGCCATGCTGCTGATCGATCACGATCAGTGCGGTGTGAGAGTCCGGCGTTGAGACTGACATCGGGGGTTCCGGGGGAGGTGAGTGGCGAATCAGTGGCTTGGGTCAGGAATCGACGACGCGCTTGAGCAGTTCCATCGCCTGGGCAAGCTGCGCCTGCTCGGTGGGGGTGAGCTTTTGCTGCAAGCGGCGAAACAGCCAGTCTTCACGCGCTGCACGACCGGCCTTGATCCAGGTGCGGCACGCGGGTGTAAGCGACCACAGCGTCTGCCTGCCGTCGCTCGGGTCCGCGGCGCTGCTGACGAAACCTGCGGCCTGCAAGGTGGAAATGGTCGCGCCCATCGATTGCGGACGCATGCCCTCGGCGCGCGCCAGCGTGGTCACCGTGACTGGGCCTTCACTTTCCAGGCGACGCAGCACTGACACCTGGGAAAGGGTCAGATCACCCAGGCTGGCCTGTTCCCGCAGCCGCCGCTTGAGCTGGCCGGCCACCACGCGCAGGTCTCCCGCCAGGGCCAGGGCGCGGTCGGTCGTGGAATCGGTGGGAGCCTTGCTCATCCTTGAATGATGCCCCATGCAAAGGAAAACTACCAAGGCAAACTGTTTAGTTTGAGCAATGGGCTTGCTGGCGCCCGAGTCAGGGTACGCAAGCGGCGACACCATGGGGGCCGCTGCCGCGGCATGAACTGGCGCGCTGAAAACCGAGATGCAACACTGTGCATCAACCAGCTTCAGCTCAGTGAATTCCTGCATGACGTTTTCTGAATCCCCGCGGCGTGGATCGGCGTGTCCTTGAACCCGTCAGCAACGATCGAATCCCCGCTGGAAACGAGTTCAGCAGCCACCCGTGACGGCAAGTCGGCCGGGCCCGGCGGCAGTCGCAGCCGCGCGCATTCGGCGTTCTGGATCATGGTGCGGCGTGTCACCTTGCTGGCAGCATCGGTGGATGCGGCGTTCCTGGCGTTTTTCCTGATCGTGGGGTCGCCGCTGCTGGCCTGGTTGAACGTTGCCAGCATCAGCATGTACCTCACCGCCTATCTGCTGTTGTTGCGCCGGCGCAATTTCCCCGCGCTGGTGCTGATCTGGATTGAAGTGGTGGCGCATGCTGCGATCGGTACCATGCTGGTGGGGTGGGACAGCGGCTTTCATTACTACCTGTTGATGTTCATTCCGGCCATCGTCGTCAGTGGTTCCGGTCGCAGGGTGATCCTGCCGCTGCTGTTCCTGTTTCTGGCTTATCTGGCGCTGCATGCCGCAGCGCTCCATTTTGGTGCGATGGCACCGATAAGTGGTTCGGCCTTGCTGGTACTCAACGTATTCAACGTCTCCATTTTCTTTTGCATGGCCAGCTATACCGCGCGCTTCTACTACGCGCTGGTGCGCAAGTCCGAGCGGAAGCTGCGCGAACTGGCCACCAGGGACACTCTCACCGGGCTTTCCAATCGCCGGCATTTGCTGGATCTGGCTCAGCAGGAAATTTCCAGGGCGCGGCGTGCCGGTGAGCAGGTGTCGCTGGTGCTGGCCGACATCGATGACTTCAAGCAGATCAACGATGCCCACGGTCACGACGCCGGCGATCAGGTACTGATTCAATCCAGCATGTGGTTCAGTGGCTTGTGTCGGGCGCAGGACACGGTGGCCCGCTGGGGCGGCGAGGAGTTTCTGTTTCTGCTGCCGGCAACCGGTGGCGATGCAGGTCGGGAGTTTGCGGAACGCGTTCGCCAGACGATCGCCGGGCGCGAGGTCGACTGGACTGGCGAATCGATTCACTTCACGATTTCCCTCGGCGTCGCCACCCTGGTGGAGGGGGAGTCCTTGCACGACGCCATCGTGCGAGCCGATCGGGCGCTATATCGCAGCAAGGGCGGAGGTCGTGACCGGGTCAGCATGGCGGACGATCCGCTGTTGCCAGTACCGGGCGACAAGCGTGTTGACTGACACGGCATCACAGCCTGAGTTCCCTTTCGGCACGGGGCTGACGATGTACCCGCCGCAAGTCATGTGGCGGCCGGCGTCGGCTTGGGTTAGCTTGCAGGCTTCTCAAGACGGGGGACGTCCATGAAGAAGTTGTTCGGCATGATGCTGTGCGCGCTGGTGGCCGTGAACATCGCCTGGGCGCAGGCTTCGCCTGCTGCACCAGCCGCGCCGTCGCCACAGTCTGCTCCGGCGGCGCAATCCGTCAGTCCATCCGCACATTTCGATGTGGACAAGGCCACCGAGGCCTATATGGCTGAACTGTCGCCGGCGCAGCGGGCGAACTCGGATGCGTACTTCGAAGGTGGCTACTGGCTGATTCTGTGGGATTGCCTGTGGGCGCTGGGCATTGCGTGGTTGCTGCTCGGTACGCGACTGTCGGCGCGCATGCGCCATCTGGCCGAACGGATCACCCGCTTTCGCTGGCTGCAGACCGCCATCTATGCGGTGCAGTACATCGTGCTGACCGCATTGCTGGCCTTGCCGTGGAGCATCTACGAAGACTTTGTGCGCGAGCACCAGTACGGGCTGTCCACGCAGAACTTCGGGCAGTGGCTGGGCGATCAGGACAAGGGCCTGCTGGTGACCCTGATCCTGGGTACGCTGGCGCTGGTGATCATCTATGCGGTGATCCGCAAGGCCACGCGTAGCTGGTGGCTGTGGGGGGCGGGCGTCGCCGTGCTGTTCGTGATCTTCGTGGGCACCATCGCGCCGGTATACATCTCGCCGCTGTTCAATACGTACAAATCCTTGCCGGCCAGTCCGCTGAAAGTGCAGATCCTGTCGATGGCGCGTGCCAACGGCATCCCCGCCACTGACGTTTACTGGTTCGATGCCTCGCGTCAGAGCAAGCGCATCAGCGCCAATGTCAGCGGCATGTTCGGCACCACCCGCATCAGCCTCAATGACAACCTGCTCAACCGCAGCACGCCATCGGAGGTCAAGGCGGTGCTGGGCCATGAGATGGGCCATTACGTGCTCAACCACATGTACAAGGGCATCGTGTTCATCGGCATCATCATCGTGCTGGGCTTCGCCTTCGTACGCTGGGGGTTCGGCTGGGCCGAACGGCGCTGGGGTACGCGCTGGGGATTGCGCGGGGTGGATGACGTGGCGGGCTTGCCGCTGATCGCAGCGCTGTTCACCGTCTTCATGTTTTTCATGACCCCGGTGAACCATACGATCACCCGCACGATGGAGTCCGAGGCCGATGCGTTCGGGCTCAATGCCGCGCGCCAGCCGGATGGATTCGCCCAGGCCGCCGTGCAGTTGTCGGAATACCGCAAGCTGCGTCCAGGCCCGGTCGAGGAGTTCGTTTTCTTCGACCACCCCAGTGGCTGGAACCGCATCCATCGCTCGATGGTATGGAAGGCCGAACACCTCAACGATGCGGATGTCCGCGCCGGCGAGGCGGACGCACCGGCCGGTGCTCGTTGATTGAGCGTCAATGCGCCGGCGGTGTTTTCAGCCGGCGAACGGAAGCGGTTCGCGTTGGTGTGCCATTCGGTGGATACCCCATCGCACAGATCAAGGTGGCCATGATGAAAATCTTCTCGTTCTCCATGCCTCGTTTGCTGCCTGCGGCCCTGATCCTGTCGGCCTTGTCGATGCCACTGGCGCAGGCGCAATCCAGCGATGCGGTACTCACCAAGCGCGTTGATCGGGTGCTGGCCAGGACACCCTTGATCGATGGTCACAACGACTTGCCGTGGGAAATTCGCCAGCGCTTCGGCAGTGTTGCCGGCGTGGACCTGAGCGTCAGCACGGCGAATCTTCCGTTGAAAATGGAAGACGGTGAACTGGCGTCGCCGCTGATGACGGATATTCCACGCCTGCGGCTCGGGCGCGTCGGCGCGCAGTTCTGGTCGGTATGGACGCCGCCAACGGATAGCGGCCCGGTGGCGGTGCAGAAGACGATGGAGCAGATCGATATCGTCCGCAGCATGGTCGCACGCTATCCGAAGGATATGCAGATGGCCTATTCGGCGGACGACATCATGCGCGCGTTCAAGGCCGGCCGTATCGCTGCCCTGATCGGCATCGAGGGTGGTCATCAGATCGACAATTCGCTGCCTGTGCTGCGCCAGATGTACGTGCTGGGTGCGCGTTACATGACGCTGACCCATACGCTGGACAACGACTGGGCCGATTCGGCCACCGACGCACCGAGGCATCACGGACTGACCCCGTTCGGCCTTGCGGTGGTGCACGAGATGAACCGTCTCGGCATGCTGGTCGATCTCAGTCACGTATCACCGGACACGATGCGCGCCGCGCTGGCGACCTCGTTGGCACCGGTGATGTTCTCGCACTCCGGTGCGCGTGCGCTGGACGATCACCCGCGCAATGTGCCGGACGACGTGTTGAAGCTGGTGGCGCGCAATCACGGCATCGTGATGGTGACGTTTGCGACATCCTATGTGTCCGCCGCGCACAACCGCTGGGAGGCGGACCGCGCTGCGGAACAGACGCGCTACAACGCGCCGCCTTACGTGGGCCTGTACATCGGTCAGCCCGAGCGGGCCAGGGCAGCGCTGGCAGAATGGGATCGCCATCATCCGCAGCCGGTCGTCACGCTGGCGATGGTTGCTGATCACATCGAGCATGTTCGCGCGGTGGCTGGCATCGATTGCGTCGGCATCGGCTCCGACTTCGATGGCATTCCCGACACGCCGCAGGGCCTGGAAGGCGTCGACAAGTTTCCGGCCCTGCTCAAGGAACTGGCGCGACGTGGCTGGAGCGACGAGGATCTGTCCAGGCTGGCCGGTGCCAACATGCTGCGCGTGATGCGTGGGGCCGCGGCGGTGGCGCTGCGACTGCAGGCTACGGAGCCGCCATCATCGGCGACGATCGAAAAACTGGACGCGGGGATAACGACGGCGCCGCTCTGAAGCTGCACGGCTCAGCGTGTCGGAATGGTCGGGCGCTTACTGTGCAGGACGTTCGGTCAGGAATGCGGAGTGGCTGACATCAGCGGTCTGTCGACGGGCGCGTTTTCAGCACTGTACCCGACCGCCCGCCAACTGCTTGCACGGATGGAAGACGGGTTCCTTCGGTCTTGCCGGATGGCCGTGGTCGCCGTCATGGTCGCCATCATGATGGTCATGCGGCCTGCCCGCGTAGGGCGGCAAGATGCCCCCATAGCCTGGTGCATAGTTGTCGACCGGCTGGCTCAGTTGTTCCTGGTACTGCTCGTTCTGCTGGCGTAGCGCATTGTTCTGCGCCTCCAGCTGATTGCTGTTGGCCAGCTGGTTGACCAGCGACTGTTGTCTTGCTTTTTCCTCGCGCTGCCTGGCGGCCAACGCCGCGTCGGCCTGGCGTTGTGCCTTTTCGTCGGCGTCTTGCTTATAGGCCGCCAGTCGATCGTCGTACAGCGCGTCCAGATGATGCGCGTCGGCATAGGCCTTGGCCTTGTCCTGCTGACCCAGGCGCAGGAACTGGTCAATGATCTCGGTATCGTCGGCCTTGTGCAGCAGCTCGCTCTTGCCGCCGGGGCAGGGGTGATCCATGTAGGCGAGCTGGCCGCCCTGGGTGCACTTGTAGATGTCCTGGGCGCTGACCTGAGTGGTTGCTGCAAGCAGCAGGGCGGCGATCGCCAGCAGGGATTTTCCGGTCGTCGAGGTTTTCATGGCGGGGTCCATTTTGCGCCCATCCCGCGTGAGAAAAATGTTTTGTCGGACGTCGCCGGCCGGGCCAGTCATCTGCGGTTCGGGGAATGGCTGGCCCCGGCCCGGGCGTGCTTCAGGCGGCCGCGGCCGGGGCAGTCCGGGCATTTTGCACTGCTACTTTCTGCCAAGCCCGCAGCCCGATGGCGGCCAACACGATGAAGCCGGCGTACAGCACCGACGTGATCAGCAGGTGCTTGTAGATGTACTCGCCGACATAGATCACGTCGACGATGATCCACAGCCACCACGCGGCGATGTGCCGGCGGCCCTGCCACCATTGCGCGACCAGGCTGAAGGCGGTCAGTGCGGCATCCAGCCAGGGCAGGGCGGCGTCGGTCCAGCGGTGCATGGCATAGCCCAGCACCAGCGCAGCCAAGGCGCCGATCAGTACGTGACCGACTGCCTCCCCACGAGGCAACGCCGCCACCTGCACCCGACCATCGTCGCCGAGGTTCTGCAGCCAGCGTCGCCAGCCGTAGACGATCAGGCCGGCGAACGCCACTTGCAGCAGGGCGTCGGAGTAGAGCTTCGCATCAACGAAGATCCAGCAGTACAGCACCACCGACAGCATGCCGATCGGCCAGCACCAGGGCCGCCGTTTGGCGGTGAGCCAGACGGCCCAGGCGCTGATCAGGGCGCCGATGAGTTCGATCGCGGTCATGTCAGAAGTCGTAGGTCAGCGAGAGTCGGGCCAGTCGCGGGGCGCCCGGGAACAGGTAGCTGTCGCCGCCGGAGGTGCCGGTGTCGCGCCAGTAGAAATGATCGAACACGTTGTCGATGTTCAGACGCCAGGTCAGCGCGTGGCCATTCCACTGGCTGACGTACTTCAGCCCGGCGTCGAACACATGATAGGCCGGAACGCGCACCAGGCCGTTCGGCGTGGCCGTGTTTGCACTGGCGTAACGCCACCCGCCGAGCAGGCTCAGGCTTGGCGCGAACGGCAGCTTGTAGTTCGCGTAGACCGAGCTGCGAAAACGCGGCACGTTGACGACCTGGTGACCTTCGTAACTGGGGGTGCCCGTGTTTTCGGCGCGGGCCTGGATCAGGTTGGCGCTGGCGGTGAGGCTGAGGTTGTCGGTGAGCTGGCCGGCAGCGTTGAGCTCGAGGCCGGTGTGCACTTCTTCGCCCTGCTGGACGAAGGTGAAGCCCTCCGCTGAGTTGTCTGGCTGGGCGAACTGATACGGTTGATGGATGCGGTACAGCGCGGCCTGCAGACTCAGTGCCGGTGTCCAGGCGTATTTCAAGCCGGCCTCGACCTGGCGGGCCAGCAGCGGAGCCAGCACGGTATCGCCATTGGAGCTCCACCACGGCGCCTGCCCGCCGAGCGACAGGCTTTCGCTGTAGCTGACGTAGGTGGTCAGAGACCCATTCGGCTGCCACAGCACGGCGGCTTGCGGCAGCAGCTTGCTTTGCAGGGTGTGCCGATCGAGGACGCCCGTGTCGTCAAACTCACTTTCATTCACGCGCACGTAGCGGGCGCCGGCGAGCGCCTGCCACTGCGAGCCCAGGTGCACGCGATCCAGCGCGAACACCGAGCGCTGCCAACTGTCCAGCCGCCGCGCCGGGGTGCCCGGCTGGTTGGGTGATGGCGCGAAGTAGGGCGGATCCACCTGGTTGATGTTGGCGGTGCCGACGTAGTCGTACACATACGGGCGCTGGTTGAGCGTGCGCTGGAACGTGCCCGCGCCCAGGCTCAACTCATGGCTGAGCATGCCGGTATCGAACGAACCCTTCAGCACCGCGCGAGCTTCGTTGTTCTGGCGAGTGTCGTCGGGGCTGCGGAAGTCGTAAACGTCGTAGTCCCCGTTGGGGGCGAAGAAGTAGCCGGGTGTGGCACCGCTGGCGCATGCCGGCGAGTAGGAGCAGCCGTAGGCGAAGGCGACGTTGTCGTCGATCACCACATGGCTGTGGCCGGCCGACAATTGCGCCTCCCAGTGGTCGTTGAACGCGTAGTGGAAGCGTACGGTGGTATTGCTGGCATCGATGCCTACCGGCTGCTGCCAGGGCTCGTAGCCGAGCATGCGGGTACGGCTGGGATGGGGCGGAATCACCGTGCCGCCGAGCAATTGGTAGCCGGAGGCCGAGCGCTGGCCACTGGTCTGGTAGTCGGTGTCGAGCTGCAGGCTGGCCTTGCTGCTGATCTTCCAGTCGGCAGCCAGCGAAATGAAATTGCGCCGGCCATCAGCGTGCTGCACATAAGAGTGCATGTCTTCGTGGGCGGCGTTCACGCGCACACCAACATCCGGGGTCAGCCATCCGCCAATGTCGATCGCGCCGTAGCGCGAGCCCTTCGAATCGGTGCCGACGGTCACGGAATGTACGTCGGCCGGGCGCTTGCTGACATAGTTGACCAGGCCGCCGGGGGCGACGATGCCGGCTTCCAGTCCGGCGAGGCCCTTGAGGATCTCCACCTGCTGCTTGTCCTCGAGTGTGAGGTATTGCTCGCCGGCGATGCTCAGATCGTTCATCCGAAAACTGCTGGCCAGATCCAGCGGAAAGCCGCGGATGGAGATGTCCTGGTAGTAGCCGACGGCGGCGTAGTTGTCGCCGAGCGCGGCATCGGCGTGAGCCAGCTCGCTCAGGCTGCGCGGCTGACGATCATCGAGCTGCGCGCGGGTGATCACCACGATCGCTGCCGGCGTGTCATGCAGGGGCGCGTTGCCCAGGCCGCCGAGATTGCTGCTGTCGGCGTTGTAGCCCTTGTTGCCGTCGGCCTGCACATGCACCGGTGCCAGCGGCGTGGCCTGCGACGGGGTGGCGCTTTCATCCTGCGCATGGGCCACGGCCATGACCGACATCAGGGCAAGCAGCAGGGGAGTGCGGGGAAGTTTCATGGTCATCGTCGTCGTCTTCTGGGCCACGGACGAAGCGACGGCGAGCCGGTACCGTCGCGAGGACGGTTCGACTCAGCAAGCTCCCTACGCCGGTGCTAACCGGATCAGGTTCCAAGGGACTCTCTCAGCCCGGCAACGCCGGGCACCCCCGCTTCAAGAACGCGCATTGAACCACGAAATGAAAGCCGCCGCGATGGCTGTTGCCACTTTCGTTCGTAGGAGCCCGCTGGCGGGCGATGCTGTTGCCTTGATCGGAATCAGAACAAGAGCATCGCCCGCCAGCGGGCTCCTGCGGGGTCGTCGATCATCAGGTGTGTTCGCGGATGGCTTGCAGCAGCGTCTGGCCGGGGGCGCTCTGGAACCAGGCGGCGTGCCCGCGCAGGAAGGTGTCGTAGGCGACATCCGCGTTTGCGTTGGAGTGCGTGATGGTGTGGAAATACTCCACTTCCGACAGCGCGAAATCGACGTGTACGAGTGGCAGCAGGTCGGCCAGCAGCTGCAGCTCATCGCGGCTCAGCGGACGTACCTGGCGGTAACCGTCGATCAGTGCGCGCGCGATGTCCGGGTGGATGGCTGCCATTCCGGCATCCAGTGCCAGCCACGCGATTGCGTTGCGCTCGATTGCGGTGGCGAGATCGAACACGGCGCTGTTGGCGGCGGCAAGGCCGAAGTCGAGCACGGCGCTGATCCGGGCGTCGTCGCCGACGCCGCTCCAGCACAGGTTGGATACATGCCAGTCGCCATGCGTCCACAGTTGCGGCTGGCTTGCCAGCGCTGCTTGCAGCGCGGCATGCCATGGCGCCAGCACGTCGCCCAGCTCGGCGGACCAGTCGCGTTGGCGCAGGTAGTCGGCCAGCCCGGGACGCTGCGGCAGCTGCGCCCGCAAACAGGCGATCGGGTCGGTGGCGCTGATCAGCTCGCTGCGGGCCACCAGAATATGGGTGTCACGCTGGGGTGCGGCGTAGCCTTCGGCGGCCTGGTGCAGGGTGGCCAGCATCAGCCCGGCACGGTATGCATGCTGCCGGTTGAGCAGCGGCTGCCAGGAGATCGTGTCGCGGTAGATATCGACACCGGCCGCGCGCTGATGTACCTCGTAGACCCACTCGCCCAAGGTAACGGCGGTGCGGCCATCCGCATCTTCCAGCACCGCCGGTATCGGCATGCCCCGCTGCCGCAGGTGCGCGATGAAGCGATGGTCCTCGCTGAGCGTGGCGGCCGATCGCACGCTGTGATGATGTCGCTTGACGAACACTTCGCCGGCGTTCGTCTCGACCAGTACCGCCGCGGAAAGTGGCCGCGGGCTATGCCATTGCACGCAGGCTCGCTCGCCCAGCGTCGGATAGCCGCGCAGCAGGTGCTCGACCTCGCTGGCACTGATCGGCGGCCAGTCCGCGGCGGTCTCGCCGCCGGCCAGGTCATGCACCGTATGGGTGGGGTCATTCATGGGCAGGCGCGGGGGCTTCGCTGACGGGCAAGCGGGGGATTATCCCCGAAAGCGTGTGGGCCACGCTTCCGTGTCGGCGCTCCATCGCGTTTAATGGAGCGCTTCCCCTGCGATGTGCCGCCCACCGATGAGTGCCTTGTTGCTGTTGTTTGTCTGTCTGGTACTCGGCGTGCTGGTGGCCCGCTTTGCGAAGCCACCGGCCGGCATGGTGCACGGCATCAACTGGTGGGTGCTCAATATTGCACTCTCGGCCCTGGTGCTGGAACTGATCCCGCGATTGAAGTTCGACCCGCAGCTGTGGTTTCCGATCGTGGCGATGTGGCTCACGTTCGGCGGCGCGTGGTTGCTGTTCGGTCTGCTTGGGCCGCGGCTGGGCTGGTCGCGTCAGCGCATCGGAGCGCTGATCCTGGTCTGCGGTTTGGGCAATACCTCGTTCATGGGCTATCCGCTGATCCAGGCCTTGCATGGCAAGGCCGGTCTGGCGGTGGCGGTGGTGGCTGACCAGTTGGGCTGCTTTCCGGTGCTCGCATCGGCCGGCATTGTGGTGGCGTCGATCTACTCCGGCCGGGCGCCGCAGCCGCGGTTGATTGTCCGGCGCATGCTTGTTTTTCCGCCCTTCGTCGCGCTGCTGGTCGGCATCCTGGTGGGTAGTCTCGGTGGCTGGCCGGTATGGCTCGATGGCGTGTTTGCGCCGATAGGCGCCACACTGACGCCGCTGGCGCTGTTTTCGGTGGGGCTGCAGTTCAAGTTCCATCTGGGTGAACGGCAGTTGGCCGCGCTCGGTCTGGGGCTGGGCTGGAAACTGCTGCTGGCGCCGCTGCTGTGCCTGCTGTTGGGGACGGCCGCAGGCGTTGGCGGACTGGTGCTTACCGTGGGCGTATTGCAGGCGGCGATGGCGCCGATGATTTCCGCGGCGATCCTGGCTGACGAGTACGCGCTGGAGCCGACCCTCGCCAATACCATCCTGGGCGCCGGTATCGTGCTCTCCTTGCTCACCGTACCGCTGGGAAATCTCCTGCTGGGCAGTTGATCGGCGGTCGCTTGCTTCGCGGCGCCGCTTTAACCAGACTGGCTTACGCACTTACGCGGCGAGGGGACGCATGTCATGGCAGGCTTTCAGCTGATCCGACGCATCTTTGGCAGTGAGCATGGGGAACGGCGTGCGGAGCCTCGCAGCGGCATACCCAAGGACGCGCGCATCCTGGTCGTGGACGATTCGGCCACCATCCGTGCGGTGCTGGGCAAGATGTTGAATCAGGATGGCCAGCTGGTGCTCAAGGCGGCCGATGGCCCGTCCGCCATCGAAATGGCGAGAAAGGAGCTTCCCGACCTGATTTTTCTGGACATCGTGATGCCGGGCATGAATGGCTTTGCGGTGCTGCGCGCGTTGCGCCGCGATCCGATTACGCACGATATTCCCATCGTGATGATCAGCGGCAACCTGCAGGCCACCGAGCAGTTTTACGTGCAGCGTTTTGGCGCCGACGACTTCATGAAGAAGCCGTTCGGGCGGGGCGAGGTGTTCGCGCGTATCCAGCAACTGACTGCGAGTGGCCGTTTGCTCGTGCGTGCACGCGCTGTGGAGGATGCCTTGCCTGCCGAGACCGAGCTCAGCGAGAGCGAGCACGCGGCCATCCCGGATATCGCTATGCCGGACCCGGAAGATCTGATTCACCCATCTGCTGAGCCATCCTGAGCGAAGCTCTTTTCCAGCCGCCCTGGCTCAGCGCCGGCGGCTATCTGCGCCAGCGGCAATCATCGCCTCCACCGCCTGTTTGGCCTCCTTCAGTCCGCTGCCACCGCGTTGACGATAGAGCTTGATCGCCTCGATCTTTCGCCCGGCGCGGATCTCCGCTTCGATCGCGGCATCGGTGATCGACGGATCCGGCTTCCATGTCGCGCGTGATGCGCGGGATGCGCCGTTGCTTGCACTGGAGCGCCCCAGCGCGTAGCCGGCAAGGAACAGTGCGACGCAGAAGGCAACCGTGCCCGGATCAAAAGACATGATGGTGTTTCCTATCTGTTGGCTCGGCCGTGATAATGCCAGCAATGACCAGCAGCAGCGTGAAACCTGTCGATGAAGTGCGTGCCGACGTATGGCTCTGGGCAGCGCGTTTTTTCAAAACCCGCAGCCTGGCCAAGCAGGCGATCGAGGGTGGCAAGGTCGAGCTCAATGACAGTGGCTGCAAGGCGGCAAAGACTCTGCATGTTGCCGATCGCTTGCGCATCACCCGAGGCGAGGAACGGTTGGAGATCGAGCTGTTGATGCTGTCGTCCCGGCGTGGGCCGGCCGCCGAGGCCAGCCTGCTGTACCGCGAGACCGATGCCAGCCGTGCGCTGCGCGAGGCAAACCGCGAGCAACGTCGATTGACGGGCGCGGCTTTCGATCATCCGCCCGGTCGCCCGGACAAGCTGGCGCGGCGTCAGTTGCGACGACTGAAGGATGCGCAATAGATCCAGCCGCAACAGCTTGAATGCGAAGAAGATGCCGCGCAACGCAAACGTTGAGTAGTGGGTCGCATATTGCCGCTGCATTCTGGGCGAGCATGGATGCACGTTCAGGGGAGTGCGCCGAGGCGCTGTTCCCCGCAAGCACGGCGGATGGCACGGGGAGGGTTTCACACCAATGAGCGGAATAGGATTCATCAAGCGGCTGCTCGGCAGTCATGCCGAGGCCGAGCACCAGCGAACCAGTCTGGGTGCCCTGGTGCTGGTGGTCGATGACTCACCGACGATCTGTGCCGTGCTCGGCAAGATGCTGGGCCGGGATGGTTACAGGGTGATCAAGGCTACCGACGGGAGCAGTGCCATCGAGATGGCGCGGCGGAGGCAGCCGGCGCTGATCTTTCTCGACGTGGTGATGCCGGGGATGAACGGCTTCAGTGTCTTGCGCAAGTTGCGTCATGATCCGCTGACCGCCAGCGTGCCGATCATCATGATCAGTGGCAACCAGCAGGCGACCGAGCAGTTCTATCTGCAACGTTGCGGCGCCGACGATTTCATGAAAAAGCCGTTTGGCCGCGAGGAGGTATGCGAGCGCATTGGTCAACTGGTCGAGTGCGGGCGCTTGCCTGCACGGGACGGCCTGGTCGGTGCCGCGCATGAACAGTCCGTGCTGCCGGTCGACGTATTGGACCTGATTCCCGATGTCGCGATGCCCGATGCGGGGCCGCATGAGGCGGAGCAACTGGCGGAGGCGGTTGCTCCGCTGGAGACCACCCAGGTGGCCGCCTGAGCGCCGTACGCTTGCCAAGTTGGGCCCGCTAGAGAAAACGCCACGGATGCTGCCATCCGTGGCGTTTCCGTTTGCCTTGCCGTGAAGTTCGGCGAGTTCGATCCCTTGCCTGGCTCACTTCAGATCGAAGCGATCCAGATTCATCACCTTGTCCCAGGCGGCGACAAAGTCCTGCACGAACTTCTGCTGCGCATCCGAGCTTGCATAGACTTCAGCCAGGGCGCGCAGTTGGGCGTGTGAGCCGAAGATCAGATCAGCGCGGGTGCCGGTCCACCTCAGCTCGCCGCTGTGACGATCGCGGCCTTCAAACATGTCCTCAGCTTCGGGGACCGCTTTCCACTGGGTGCCCATGTCGAGCAGGTTGATGAAGAAGTCATTGGTCAGCGCCTGCGCACGTTTGGTGAACACGCCGTGGCGGGTCTGACCAGCATTGGCTTCCAGTACGCGCAGGCCGCCAACGAGCACCGTCATTTCCGGCGCCGTCAGGGTCAGCAGCTGCGCCCGGTCGACCAGTAGCGCCTCGGCCGGCACGCTGTACCTGCCCTTGAGATAGTTGCGGAAACCATCGGCACGCGGCTCGAGCGGTTCGAACGCCTCCACGTCGGTCTGTGCTTGCGAGGCATCCATGCGACCGGGTGCGAAAGGTACTGTCACGGGATGGCCGGCGTTCCGCGCCGCCTGCTCGACGCCGGCACAACCGCCCAGCACGATCAGGTCGGCGAACGATACTTTCTTGCCATCGGCCTGGGCGCTGTTGAACTCTCGCTGGACGCCTTCGAGCACGCCCAGCACCTTCGCCAGTTGCTCAGGCTGGTTCACTGCCCAATCCTTCTGCGGTGCCAGGCGGAGGCGTGCGCCATTGCCACCGCCGCGCTTGTCGGAGCCACGGAAGGTGGAGGCCGAGGCCCAGGCGGTCGAGACCAGTTGTGACACCGACAGGCCTGAGTCGAGCAGCTTGCCCTTGAGTGCAGCGATGTCCTGCGCGTCGATCAACGCATGGTCGATGGCCGGTATCGGGTCCTGCCAGATCAGCTCTTCGGCAGGTACGTCCGGGCCGAGATAGCGCGCAAGCGGTCCCATGTCGCGATGAGTCAGCTTGAACCACGCGCGGGCAAACGCGTCGGCGAACTGTTCCGGATGTTGGTGGAAGCGCCGCGAAATTTGTTCGTAGGCAGGGTCCATCCGCAGCGACAGGTCGGTGGTCAGCATGGTCGGTGCGCGACGCTTCGACGGGTCATGCGCGTCCGGGATGCTACCGGCACCGGCGCCATGCTTCGGTGTCCACTGATGCGCACCGGCCGGGCTCTTGCTCAGTTCCCACTCGTAGCCGAACAGGTTGTCGAAGAAGTTGTTGCTCCACCGGGTCGGCGTGGTGGTCCAGGTGACTTCCAGGCCGCTGGTGATCGCGTCGCCGCCGCTGCCGCTGCCGAAGGAACTCTTCCAGCCTAGCCCTTGCTGTTCGAGGCCGGCGGCTTCCGGCTCGGCACCCACATGCGATGCGGGGCCCGCGCCATGGGTCTTGCCGAAGCTGTGGCCACCGGCGATCAGGGCCACGGTCTCCTCGTCGTTCATCGCCATGCGCGCGAACGTCTCGCGGATATCGATCGCTGCGGCGATCGGGTCGGGGTTGCCCTCGGGGCCTTCCGGGTTAACGTAGATCAGGCCCATCTGCACCGCAGCGAGCGGGTTCTCGAGGTTGCGCCCTGCCGGCTCCGTGCGGCCCTGCTCGTGGCCATGCAGGCTGGCATCGGCCACGATTTCGCCGTTGCCGTCTGCCGGCGTGCCCTTGCCGTAGCGCGCGTCTCCGCCGAGCCAAGTGGTCTCGGTGCCCCAGTACACGTCCTGGTCTGGCTCCCACACGTCCTCGCGACCGCCGGCGAAGCCGAAGGTCTTGAAGCCCATCGTTTCCAGCGCGACGTTGCCGGTGAGGATGATCAGGTCAGCCCAGGAGATCTTCTGGCCATACTTCTGCTTGATTGGCCAGAGCAGGCGACGGGCCTTGTCCAGGCTGACGTTGTCCGGCCAGCTGTTGAGCGGGGCAAATCGCTGCTGCCCGCGCCCGGCACCACCGCGTCCGTCGCCGATGCGGTAGGTGCCCGCGCTATGCCATGCCATGCGGATGAACAACGGCCCGTAGTGGCCGAAGTCAGCCGGCCACCACTCCTGCGAGTCGGTCATCAACGCGGCGAGGTCCTGCTTCAGGGCAGCCAGGTCGAGGCTCTTGAACGCCTCGGCGTAGTTGAAGCCGCCGTCCATCGGGTTGGACTTCGACGAGTGCTGTTGCAGCAGATCCACTCGCAACTGTTTCGGCCACCAGTCGCGGTTGGAGGTGCCACTGCCAGCGGTGTGGTTGAACGGGCATTTTGCTTCGGTTGACATGTGCATTCACCTTTGGCGATTCGAATCGAGTGACTCGGCATGCTTGCTGCCCGGGTACCGAGGAATGAAATGATCTGTGCCTTGCTGGCTGGCGATACCGCAACTTTTTGACCGGTTGATGATCCGCTTGCGGTGGCGCATCACGAGGATGTCCTGGATTGCGGACCAGGGCCTCATGAGGCGGCCTGGAAAAAGGTCGTTTCCAGCCGGTGCAGTTGACTGTATGCAAGCATACGTATGGATGGAATTCGATACTTTGCATCCAGTCGATAGCTTGTGACTATCGATGATGTCGGTTCCCCGGGGGTTTGCGCGCCGCGAGGCCGTGTCTGATTTGGCCCAACGGCAGGTGAATGAAGCATTGCGAAGTGTTGCGATGCGTGTCGGCGCGAAGAGGCCATGAGCGTTTTTCAGACCACCAGCCGGAGCCATCGACTGCAAAAAACTGTGGGGCCATCGCGTTACTGGATGGATCGACGGAATTGCCGGTCAGGACAATCCCTGGTGCCTCGACCTGGTGGTGATTTCGAAAGAGCGCGCTGCCGGTCTTCCCGAACTCTTTACCCTGTCATTCCAATCATTCAACGAGGAATTGCCCATGAATGCCAAGTCGACTTTTCGCTCCAGCCTGATCGCGTGTGTATTCGCTGCCGTATTCGCGTCCGGTGCCGTCATGGCGCAGTCGTCGAGCGATCCGACGGTGCCGGGTCATCCGCGCGTCAACGAAGTGAACCAGCGTCTGGACAAGCAGCAGAGCCGCACCCAGGCTGGCGTAGCCGACGGCCAGATCAACGCGAAGCAGGAAGCTCGCGACGACAAGCACGATGCCAACATTGCCCAGCGCGAGAGCGTCGATGAGGCCAAGCACAATGGTCACCTGACCAAGCGCGAGCAGAAAAACCTCAACAAGTCCGAGAACAGGAACAGTCGACGGATTCACAGGCAGCGCCACCGCTGATTGCGGGTCAGGCTGCCAACGAGGTACCTCCCCGCGCGAGCGGGGAGGTTTTCATGCAGGCCATGCCCGTGGTCCCGCGATGGCCTGCTGCATCTTGCGATCCGTGCCAGGGCCGGTCACGTCCTGTGTCGATCCTCCAGCCATCATGGCTGCAGCAGACCCTGGCGCTCGATGTAGCGGATTACCTCATCCAATCCATGCTGGCGGCGCAGGTCGGTCATCACGAAGGGTTTGTTTCCGCGCATGCGCAAGGTGTCCTCGCGCATGACCTCCAGCGAGGCCCCGACATGCGGCGCGAGGTCGACCTTGTTGATGATCAGCAGGTCGGATCGGGTAATGCCCGGCCCGCCCTTGCGCGGAATCTTTTCGCCGCCGGCCACATCGATCACGTAAATGGTGAGGTCGGACAATTCGGGCGAGAAGGTGGCGGCGAGGTTGTCGCCACCGGATTCGATGAACACGATGTCGGCGTCGGGGTAGACATCGAGCATGCGTTCGATTGCTTCCAGATTGATCGACGCGTCCTCGCGGATGGCGGTGTGCGGGCAGCCGCCGGTTTCCACACCCATGATGCGTTCGGGTTCCAGTGCGCCGGCGACGGTGAGCAGGCGCTGGTCCTCTTTCGTGTAGATGTCGTTGGTGATGACGACCAGGTCGTAGCGGGCGCGCATGGCCTTGCACAGCATTTCCAGCAAGGTGGTCTTGCCGGAGCCGACCGGGCCGCCGATGCCGACGCGCAGTGGCGGGAGGGATTTGCTGCGGGGCAGGCGCTGCGCATTCATGACCGGAACAACCTCGTGTACTGGGTTTCGTGTTGCGCTGAAAGGATGCCCAGCATGGGGCTGAAGTTGCAGGCCTGCTCCGCTGGACGTGCCTGTGCCGAGTCGATCCAGGTCGGCAGCTGGGCCGCCACCCGGCGGAGCATGGCCTGCCCGGCGATCTGGCCCAGCGGCACCAGTTTTACGGCGGCCGTGACCAGATTCTCGGCCAGGCTCCAGCCCAGCGCCTGCAGGCCATCGCGCAGGCTCAAGCCCAGCACGACCGAAGCGCAGGCATGCACGCTGACATAGGCCGGTGGCCGCAGTGAGCCGAGTCGTGCCCGGTGCGTGTCGGTGAAGTGCGGCAGTAACGGCAGCGCCTGCAGCCACTGCACCAGCGAACGACCGGTCTGCTCGCTTTCGGCACGCAGTTCGGCGGTTTCGCGCATCGCGATCAGTTGCTCGTTCAACCTGCCGATCGCCTCGCCGTCGAGCGCCGTCCATGCCGTGTACTGCGCGCACCACAGCGGCGCCTCGCCTTCTGCCCAGGCCAGCGCCAGGTAATCGGTGATCCATGCTTCGGCGCTGGCGGCATCACGCACCACACCCGCTTCCAGCGCGGACTCCAGTCCCAGCGAATGGCTGAACGAGCCGACCGGCAGCGCGGCGGATGCCAGTTGCAGCAGGGCGGACAGGTTGTGCCGGTCAGCGATCATGCGGGTCGCGAAGTGGCGAAAGATTCGGTTGATGGCGCCGGAAGACCGCCTGGGCCAAGGCATGGTCGTCGGCAAAGGTGGCGTCGTGACCATGCCGGTGGCCGCCGCCGTAGGCACCGCTTTCCGGTTCGAATGCGGCACTGGCGTCGACCACCTGCACGCCGAGTTGATCGAGCATGTCGCGCAGCACCGGATCGGGCCTGATCGCCAGATAGCCGTCACCCACTTCCACCGGAATATGCCGGTTGCCCAGATGATAGGCCGCGCGCGTCAGCGACACGGCGGCAGCCGCGGTGATGCGCAATACCGGTTCGGCCGCCGCCACCACCACGAACCGCGAGCCGTCGTCCGCTGCGAATCGGTCGCCGGCATGCAGCATGTCGCCCGGGTTCAGCGCCCAGCCCAGTTCACGCCCGTCTGGCAGGGCGAGTCGATGGCGGCTGCGCTTGCGCCCGTCCAGATCGAGTTCGAGCGGCATTTCCTCGACGGTCGGGTCGGCGGATGCCGCAAGGCGGTGGATCATCAGCATCGGGTTGCTCTCGGTGGGGCAGCTTTCAGAAAAGAAAATAGCGCTGCGCCATCGGCAGCACCGCCGCCGGTTCGCACCACAGTCGTTCACCGTCGGCGGTCACCACATAGGTCTCGGGATCGACCTGGATATCGGGTGTGGCCGTGTTGTGGATCATGTCGGCCTTGCCGATGCGGCGGCAGTGGCGCACCGCCACCAGATTCTTCTTCAGATCGAGACGTTCTCCAATGCCGGCATCCAGCGCCGCCTGCGAGACAAAGGTCAGCGAGCTGCGTGAGAGGCTGCGGCCGAAGGCAGCAAACATCGGTCGATAGTGCACCGGCTGCGGCGTGGGGATGGAGGCGTTGGGGTCACCCATCGGCGCCGCCGCGATGCTGCCACCCTTGAGAATCAGCGCGGGTTTTACCCCGAAGAACGCGGGCTTCCACAGCACCAGGTCGGCCCACTTGCCGACTTCGATCGAACCGACTTCATGGCTGATGCCGTGGGCGATCGCCGGATTGATGGTGACCTTGGCCAGGTAGCGTTTCACACGATGGTTGTCGTGGCGTGCCGGATCGCCGGGCAGCGCACCGCGCTGGATCTTCATCTTGTGCGCGGTCTGGAAGGTGCGCAGGATCACCTCGCCCACGCGACCCATCGCCTGCGAATCGGAGCTGATCATCGAGAACGCGCCCAGGTCGTGCAGGATGTCCTCGGCGGCAATCGTTTCGCGGCGGATGCGGCTTTCGGCAAAGGCCACGTCCTCGGCGATGCCGGGGTCCAGGTGATGGCAGACCATCAGCATGTCCAGGTGTTCGTCCAGCGTGTTGACGGTGAACGGCCGGGTCGGATTGGTGGAGCTGGGCAGCACGTTGGGCAGCGAGGCCGCCTTGATGATGTCCGGCGCATGGCCGCCGCCGGCGCCTTCGGTGTGATAGGTGTGGATGGTGCGGCCCTTGAACGCGGCCAGGGTCACTTCGACGAACCCCGATTCATTGAGCGTGTCGGTATGGATCGCCACCTGGGTGTCGGTGTCGTCGGCCACCCGCAAGGCGGCGTCGATGGCGGCCGGCGTGGTGCCCCAGTCTTCATGAAGTTTCAGGCCGATGGCGCCGGCTTCGATCTGTTCGCTCAGCGCGGGCGTGAGGCTGGCGTTGCCCTTGCCCAGAAAGCCGAGATTCATCGGAAACGCCTCGGCCGCCTCCAGCATACGCTGCAGGTGCCAGGCCCCCGGCGTGCAGGTGGTCGCCTTGGTGCCGGTGGCCGGTCCGGTGCCACCGCCGAGCATGGTGGTGATGCCGGACATCAACGCCTCCTCGATCTGCTGCGGGGCGATGAAGTGGATGTGGCTGTCGATGCCGCCGGCGGTGAGGATCAGGCCCTCGCCGGCGATGATCTCGGTGCCCGGGCCGATCACGATGGTGACCCCGGGCTGGATATCCGGGTTGCCGGCCTTGCCGATCCCGCTGATGCGCCCGCCCTTGAGCCCGACGTCGGCCTTGACGATGCCCCAGTGATCGACGATCAGCGCGTTGGTGATCACGGTGTCGGCGCAGTCGGCGGTCTGCCGCTGGCTCTGGCCCATGCCGTCGCGGATCACCTTGCCACCGCCGAACTTCACCTCCTCGCCGTAGGTGGTGAAGTCCTTCTCCACTTCGATGATCAGGTCGGTATCGGCCAGCCGCACGCGGTCGCCGGTGGTGGGGCCGAACATTTCCGCATACGCCTGCCGGCTGATGCTGACCATTACAGTGGTCCCATCACGGCGCCGGTGAAGCCGTAGACCACGCGCTCGCCGGCCAGCGCCACCAGTTCGACCGTGCGTGCCTGGCCCGGCTCGAAGCGCACGGCGGTGCCGGCCGCGATATTGAGCCGGAACCCGCGCGTGGCCGCGCGATCGAAATGGAGCGCCTGATTGGTCTCGAAAAAATGGTAGTGCGAGCCGACCTGGATCGGCCGGTCGCCGGTGTTGGCCACGTCCACTTGCAGCATGGTGCGGTCGGCATTGAGTTCGATCTGGCCGTCTTCGATCAGCATTTCGCCCGGAATCATGGTGGGTTCCTCATGCGCTGATCCAGCCGGCGATCAGCGCCATGCCGGTGAGTGCGGTGGCCGTTCCGGCCAGGCGCGAGGCCCAGCGCGCGTGACGGACCGCGAAGCCGCCAGCCACCGCGCCGCCCAGGTGCAGCAGGGCGGTCGCGGCGACCATGCCAGCCAGCCACGCGGCGCCCATGCCGCAGCCGGGCATCTCGACGCCGTGGGCATAGCCGTGGAAAAGTGCAAAGCCGCCGGCCACCGCGCAGGCAGCCGGCAACGGCAGCTGCCGCCCGAGTACCAGCAGGCCGCCGAAGACCACCAGCGAAAGCGCGATCAGGGTCTCGCTGGCCGGCAGCCTGATCGCGCCGTACCAGCCGGCCAGTGCGCCCAGCAGCAGGCAGCTGACAAAAGCCAGCGGTACCAGCCACCAGCGCTTGGACAGCGAGGCGGCGCTCCACCAGCCCACCGCCACCATCGCCAGCAGATGGTCGACGCCGAGCAGTGGATGGGCAACGCCGGCAGCAAGGCCCTGCGAACAAAGGCCCGGGTGGGCCAGCGCTGCCCCTGGCAGCAGGCCAAGCAGCAGAACAGTCAGTCGGCGATGGTTGGGGTGCATGCTCAGGCGTCTCGTCGGTGGTTAGTGGGTCAGCTGATCGGATCGTGCACGGTCACCAGCTTGGTGCCGTCGGGAAAGGTGGCCTCGACCTGGATATCCGGGATCAGTTCGGCGATGCCGTCCATCACGTCATCGCGGCCGAGCAGGGTGGTGCCGTAGTGCATCAGGTCGGCCACGCTGCGGCCATCGCGGGCGCCTTCCATGATGGCGGCGCTGATCAGCGCGACGGCCTCGGGATAGTTGAGTTTGAGCCCGCGCGCCATGCGTCGTTCGGCCAGCAGGCCGGCGGTGAAGATCAGCAGTTTGTCCTTCTCGCGCGGGGTCAATTCCATGCGTGCTTTTTCGCTCAGGTATGCCAGATGCGGGGGCGGACGGCGGGGATGCCTGCCACCCAGGGTCTCAAGGTATGCCACAACGCCTCGAGGAGTCCACGCAGCGTTTGCGCATCGTGCGCCAGCACCCGGATGATCAGCAGCTCGGCCGGCGCGGATAGCCAGCTGATGCCGCAGGCAAGGCCTTGTGCCTCGAGGTCATGCGCAGCCACGGTCGCGCGCGCCGCGGCCAGCGCGGCGGCCACATCCGTGGTCAGCCGCGGCGAGCACGCCCAGGCGGTGGCAAACACGTCATGACCGGCCAGCGCCAGCACCGATGCGCGCGCGGCGGCTGCAGCATCCAGCTCGGCCCGTTCACGCCAGACCAGTTTCCCGCCACGGCGCAGGATCAGTTGCTGACGCCAGCTGCCGTGCAGCCAGTGCTCACCGGCCGCCAGCCGTCCCAGTTGCACGATGTCCCAGCCGAACATGGCGGCGCGCGGTTCCAGCGAGATATCCGTCCACTGCACCGCCCGTGCGCCATCAAACAGGATGGATTCCTGTGGCAACCATTCCAGGCAGGCGTCATCCGCCACCGAGAGCGTCAGATCCTGCCGAGCTTCGTCCGCGTTGCCGGTGCGATACCACTTGGTCGCGCCGGGCGTGGTCAGCAGCGCATGGCTTGCCGCTTCCACGACCACCTCGATCGCCAGTCGATCACCACCGGCGATGCCTGCGGGCGGGTGCAGCAGTAGCGCGTGGCAGCAGCGCGGGCCTTCCGGATAGAACATTCGCTGGACCCGCAGCGGCCCGACATGGCGACGCAGCACCGCGGCTGTGCCGTCGCCACGCCGGGCGAAGCGCAGTTCCAGCCGCGCCGGCCAGTAACCGGGCGTCGTATCCGTCGGCTTGGTCGGCCTATCCATTGTGCGGCGGCGTCAGCAGCCTGCCGTTGCTGCTGGCCGCTGCCGCATTGCTTCGGCCCAGCGGGCCACGTTGGTCAGGCTTTCGTCGGGTCGGAACTTGACCATGCGGGCGAAGTCCAGGCCGGTGAAGGCGACGATGTCGGCGATGGTGAGCCGGTCGCCGGCGATAAAGCTGCTTTCGCCGAGACGACGTTCAAATACTGACAGTGCCCGTTGCCCATCGGCCAGATAGGCGCTGGCGAATGCCGGCACCTGCTTCTCCAGCGCCGCGAGGGCCGGATGGCCGTGTCGCACCGCCAGCATCAGTGGCGTGGCCAGCAGCATCTCGGCGCGGCGCGTCCACATCTCGATGATGGCCATGTCACGGGCGTCGTAACCAAACAGGTTGGGTTCGGGATAGCGACTTTCCAGGTAGCGGCAGATGGCGATGGACTCGCTGATGGCCGTGCCGTCGTCCAACTCCAGCACCGGCACCTGAGACAACCCGACGCGGGCGCGATATTCGGGGGTGCGGTGCTCACCCTTGAAAATATCGATCGGCACGATCTCGATGTCCTCGATGCCCTTTTCCGCCATGCACCAACGCACGCGCCGCGGATTGGGTGCGCGCTGGCTGTCGAACAGTTTCATGCTTTATCTCCCGCGCTGCCGGCATCGGCCGATGGCTGCAGCTTGTCCTGCGTACGGGTCAGAAAGTCGCTGGCGTCGTGCCGCTCGTGCAACTGGCTGGACAGGTCGCCAAACGTGCGGTTGACCATGCGTCCACGCTGCACGGCCGGACGCGCGGCGATGGCCGAGGCCCAGCGTTGCACATGGGTGTATTCCTGCACCGCAAGGAATTCGCCAGCGTCGTAGAGAATCCCCCGGACCAGCGCGCCATACCAGGGCCATACAGCGATGTCGGCGATGGAATAGTCCTCGCCCGCCAGATACGTGTGTTCGGCCAGACGTCGGTCGAGCACGTCCAGCTGGCGCTTGACCTCCATCGCGTAGCGGTCGATGGCGTATTCGATCTTGGTTGGCGCATAGGCGTAAAAGTGGCCAAATCCCCCGCCCAGGAACGGCCCGCTACCCATTTGCCAGAACAACCAGTTCAGACACTCGGTGCGCGCCGCGTGCGCCTCAGGCAGGAACGCGCCGAATTTTTCCGCCAGATAAAGCAGGATCGCGCCGGATTCAAAGACACGCACCGGCGGCTCGGCGCTGCGGTCGAGAAGAGCGGGGATTTTCGAGTTCGGATTGACTTCGACGAAGCCGCTGCCGAACTGGTCACCCTGATCGATGCGGATCAGCCATGCATCGTATTCGGCGCCCCGCTGTCCCAGCGCCAGCAGTTCTTCCAGCATCACCGTGACCTTGACGCCATTGGGCGTGGCCAGTGAATACAGTTGCAGCGGATGACGCCCGACCGGCAGCGCGCTGTCGTGCGTGGCGCCGGAGATCGGGCGATTGATGCTGGCAAAACGTCCGCCGTTTTCCTTGTTCCACTGCCAGACTTTAGGTGGTTGGTAGGACTCGGATTCAGTCATGGGGATGGGCTCCTTGCAGATGGTGAACTTGCAATGTTGTCGTGGGATTGCGTGACAACGGTGACATCTTGCGCGACAAGGGCCACGTCTTGCCAGTTCGCAATCCGGAGACTTATTCGCGCACCAGATCACATAGTCGGTATAGCGCTTCGTGCGCCTCGCGCGGTGTCATCGCATCCGGGTCGAGCGTGCGCAGCAGCGCTTCGCTGGCGGACGGGCGTATGCGCGCAAACAGATCCAGCTGCGGCGCAGGCCCGCCATCCGGCTGGCCGGAATGCGGTGTGGCGGCGGGATGGACCGGCTCGCCACGCTCCAGCGCGCTGAGCGTGCGCCTTGCGTCCGCAATCACCGACTTGGGCAGGCCAGCCAGTGCGGCGACCTGCAGGCCGAAGCTGCGGTTGGCCGGGCCGTCCTTCACGGCGTGCATGAAAACCAGTTGCTCGCCGCGTTTCTGGTCGTGGAATTCGACAGCGTCCAGATGCACGTTGGCGATGGGGGAGAACTCGCTGGCCAGTTCGGTCAATTCGAAATAGTGGGTGGCGAACAGGGTGTACGAGCGGCTGTTGCGGGCCAGGTGCACGGCGGCGGCACGCGCCAGCGACAGGCCGTCGTAGGTGCTGGTGCCGCGCCCCACTTCGTCCATCAGCACCAGGCTGTGCTCGGTCGCGTTGTGCAGGATGTTGGCGGTTTCGCTCATCTCCACCATGAAGGTGGACTGCCCGCGCGAGAGGTCGTCGCCAGCACCGATGCGGGTAAAGATGCGATCGATCGGGCCGATCACGGCGCGAGAGGCTGGCACATAGCTGCCGATGTGCGCGAGCAGCACGATCAGCGCGTTCTGCCGCATGTAGGTGGATTTGCCGCCCATGTTGGGGCCGGTGATCACCAGCATGCGGCGGTCGTCGTCCAGGCGCAGGTCGTTGGGCTCGAACGGCTCGTCGCGCACCTTCTCCACCACCGGATGCCGGCCGCGCTCGATCGCGATGCCGGGCTCGTCGGTGAGCTGCGGCGCGCTCCAGTCCAGCGCCTCGGCGCGTTCGGCCAGGTTGCTCAACACGTCGAGTTCGGCCATCGCAGCAGCGGCGACCTTCAGTGGTCCGAGCCTTTCGGTGAGGGTGTCGAGCAGGGCTTCGTACAAGGCGCGTTCGCGCATCAGCGAGCGCTCTTTGGCCGACAGCACCTTGTCCTCGAACGTCTTCAACTCTTCGGTGATGTAGCGCTCGGCGTTCTTGGTGGTCTGCCGGCGCGTGTAGTGGGTGGGCGCCTTGTCGGACTGGCTGCGGCTGATCTCGATGTAATAGCCGTGCACGCGGTTGTAGCCGACCTTGAGCGTGTTGATGCCGCTGGCCACCTTTTCGCGTTCCTCCAGCTCGACCAGGTACTGATCGGCGTGGGTGGACAGTCGGCGCAGTTCGTCCAGCTCCGCATCGTAGCCGTCGGCGATCACGCCGCCGTCGCGTTGCAGTACCGGCGGCTGTTCGACCACGGCGCGGGTGAGCAGGGCGGCGGTGTCGGCGTGATCGCCGATGCGGGCGACCAGTTCGGCGAGCAGAGGGTCGCGCTCTTGTTGAATAGTGCGGTCATGGATGGCCGCTTCCTGATTTTCGCGATCAAGGATGATCGCACCAAGATCGCTCGCAGCGGCGAGGCCGTCGCGCAAGGTGGACAGGTCGCGCGGTCGCGCCGAGCGCAGGGCGACGCGGGCAAGGATGCGCTCCAGATCACCAATGCTGCGCAGTTGCTCGCGCAGGGATTCGTGGCGGCGGCTGTCGATCAGCATGCCGATTGCCTGATGACGCTGGCGCAGCAACTCGCGTGCGCGCAGCGGACGAGTCAGCCAGCGGCGCAGCAGGCGCGCACCCATCGGCGTCACCGTCTCATCCAGCACGCCGAGCAAGGTGTGTTCGGTGCGGCCGCTGGGGTGCGTGTCCAGCTCCAGGTTGCGGCGGGTGGCGGCGTCGAGCGCGATGGTTTCACTGGCACTTTCCACCGCCATGCCAGTGAGGTGCGGCAACGCGCTTTTCTGGGTCTCCTCGACATAGCCGAGCAGGCAGCCGGCGGCAGCCACCGCCAGCGGCAGGTTGTCGACCCCGAAGCCGCCCAGGTCGCGGGTGCCGAAGAACCGATTCAGCTCGCGCCGCGCCGCATCGCCATCGAAGTGCCACGGCTGCCGCTTGCGCAGCCCGGGCAGGTTGCTGACCAGCCGCGGCCAGGCCACGTCCTCGCCGACCAGCGTCTCGGCCGGTTGCAGCCGCGCCAGTTCGGCCGCCAGCACTTCGGCATTGGGTACCTCGCTGAGCAGGAAGCGGCCGCTGGACAGGTCGACCCAGGCCAGCCCGTAGGCGCCATGGGCGCCGGCGGCGATCGCCAGCAGCAGGTTGTCGCGGCGATCTTCCAGCAGGGCGGCGTCGGTCACCGTGCCGGGCGTGATGATGCGTACCACCTTGCGCTCGACGATGCCCTTGGCCAGCGCCGGATCGCCGATCTGTTCACAGATCGCCACCGACTCGCCCAGGCGCACCAGCCGCGCCAGATAGTTTTCGGCCGCGTGGTAAGGCACGCCGGCCATCGGGATGGGTACTCCCGCCGACTGACCGCGCTGGGTCAGGGTGATGTCGAGCAGGCGCGCGGCCTTGCGCGCATCGTCGAAAAACAGTTCGTAGAAATCGCCCATGCGGAAGAACAGCAGCACCTCCGGATGCTCGGCCTTGGCCGAGAGGTACTGGCGCATGAACGGGGTATGTTTGGTGAGATCGTCTGGGCTCATGCACTGCAAGTCTTGGCGTGGTCGCGCGGAACGGGTAGAACGGTGGCTCCGCGGCGTGCGCGGAGTTCATTCAAGTTCGGGAGTCTCGCATGGAGTT
>JBBQQL010000038.1:0-28227 GCA_038215995.1 Lysobacterales bacterium | reverse complement strand
CCGATAAAGGTCTGATACCAGCTGAGGTACTGGCCGAAGATCATCCGGAAGGCGGGTTGTTCGTCGGAGGCGTAGGCGTAGCGCAGCACCTGGTATTGCGCGAGCAGCCCCTGACGCTTGTTTGCCTCGTGCATGATTCGTTCGGACTGGTTGGCCGCCGCGATCTGCTGTTCCTGCCACTGGTTCGCCGACTGGGCGTGGAGGGAGACGGCTGGCAACGCCAGCAGCAGCGCTGATCCCAGGGCGATGATTGGCAGTCGTGCTGACATCGTTTACTCCTGGAAGCTGGCGGGAGATCACCTGTTCGTTTTACCAGTTGTCACGGCTGCTGTCGCGGGGACAGGCCGGTGACGGCCTGGTGCAGCATGCGGCATGGGGACATCGCGGTGCCCTGTGCCAAGCGGCACAGGAAAACCAGCCCGGATCAGGCGCAGAATCGGTGCTTCCGTCAGCGGAGGCCTCATCATGCGTCCACTATCCGTTGTCTTTTCGCTCGTATTCGCGCTGCCAGCCGTGGCTGCGGCGCAGGTGTCCAATCTGCACAGCGGCGCGATTGCAGCCGTGGTGCAAAAGGGCGTCGATGATCCCGCCCGTGCGGCTGACAAGACCGAGGATGCCAGGCGCAAGGTGGCACGGGTGATGACCTTCGCCCAGGTCAAGCCTGGCCAGAAGATACTCGAGCTGGTACCCGCAAGCGGCTACTGGACGCGGGTGTTCAGCGCCATCGTGGGGCCGCAGGGCCACGTCTATACCGTCTGGCCGGAGGAGATGGGCAAGTTTTCGGCCAAGAGTCTGGCCACCTGGCAGAAGCTGGTGGCCACCCCGCACTATGCGAACGTCAGTCTGTTGCAGCAGCCAGCGGCACAGTTGAGTGTGCCGGTGCTGGTGGACCTGGTGTTCACCTCGCAGAACTATCACGACTACCACGACCCGTTCATGGGGCCGGTGGACATGGCGAAGTTCGACAAGCAGGTCTTCGACGCGCTCAAGCCCGGCGGCCTGTTCGTGGTGATTGACCACGTCGCCCCGGCTGGTTCCGGTCTCGCCGATACCAATACCTTGCACCGCATCGACCCGGCAGTGGTGAAGCGGGAGGTCGAGGCGGCCGGTTTTGTTTTCGACGGCGAAAGCAACGCGCTGCGCAATCCGGCTGACCCGCATGACATCAAGGTTTTCGACAAGGCCATACGCGGTCATACCGATCAGTTCATCTACCGTTTCCGCAAGCCAGCGAACTGATTCGCCCGCGGCTTGAGCTGCGGTCGCCGTGGCGGCACCATCGGCAGGCAAGGCGGATGCCCCGCCGGGTGCAGGATGGCAGACCGTGAAATCGACAGATGCACTGACACCCATGCATGAAGTGGCCGACCCAGCGCCACAGCGGCCGCCGGAACCGGATGCGGCCGACTGCTGCGGCGAAGGCTGTGCGCGCTGCGTGTACGACGTGTACGAGGAAGCGCTCGAGCGTCACCAGGCAGCGCTGGCTGCCTGGCGCGGGCGTCATGGTGAAATTTCTCCAGGAACTCGAACAAACAGGTAATCGCCATGTGGACCGCCATCACCCGTGAAGTCAGTCCCGCCCTGGCCGCCTGCGAGCTGTCCTGGATTCCGCGCGAGCCCATCGATGTAGCGCTGGCGCGCACACAGCATCACGCCTACCAGCAGGCCTTGATGCACCTCGGCTGCCAGTTGCTGTGCCTGCCGGCCGAAGCGGAGCTGGCCGATTCGGTCTTCGTCGAGGATGTGGCGATCGTGCTGGACGAAGTCGCGATTGTCACCCGGCCCGGTGCCGCATCGCGTCGACCCGAAGTGACTGCTGTGGCCGAAGCCTTGCGCCACTATCGCCCGCTGCATGCGCTGGAGGCGCCGGCAACCCTTGATGGCGGCGATGTGTTGCGCGTCGGTCGCACGCTCTATGTCGGCGAGTCCGCGCGCAGCAATGCAGCGGGGATTGCGCAGTTGCGCGAGTTGCTGGCCGCTCACGGCTATGTGGTCGAGGGTGTGACGACCCGCGGCTGCCTGCATCTGAAGTCGGCGGTGACGGCACTGGCGGAGGACACCTTGCTGCTGCAGCCGGCGTGGGTCGATCGTCTGCGTTTCGAGCGATTCCGTATCGTCGAGATCGATCCGACTGAGCCGCATGCGGCCAACGTGCTGCGGGTGGGCGATCGCTTGATCATGCCGGCCAGTTTTCCACGTACGCGGCAACGATTGCTGGATGCGGGCTTCGAGGTCACCGCGGTGGATGTTTCCGAATTGCAGAAAGCGGAAGGGGCGGTGACCTGCTGCAGCCTGGTGTTCCAGGTCGACTAGTGAGCGCGGTGGAGCGCGTTCGCTATCGTCGCGCCCGGCCGCAGGACGCGCTGGCCATCGGCGTGCTGGCGCGCCGGGTGACGCGGCAGTGGATTCTGCCTGAACAGCCGCTGCGCACCGCCGTCCTGCTGCTCGCTGGCATGGGCGCCCGCGTCGTTCGCAGCAAGATTCTGGCCGGCCAGCGCTTTCATCTGGCCACGCTGGATGGCCGGCTGGTGGGGGTGGCGGCGATGCGGGATGACTGCCACCTGTTCCAGCTTTTCGTCAGCACGCGGTTGCAGCGTCGCGGCATCGCCGGTCGGCTGTGGCAACGCACCATGCGCGATGCGGCGCGCCGCGCTGGCACGCGTCACTTCACTCTGAATGCCTCAGCCATGGCGGTGCCGGTCTATCGGCAGTTCGGCTTCGTGCCGAGCGGGCCGCTGACGATCAGTGCCAGCGGGCTGGTTACCCAGCCGATGCACCTCGATCTGTGTTGAACCTGCCGACCGGACCGTGGCATCGCCGAAGCCTCGGCACTTGGTGGCGCTGCGGGCAGGTTTCGTCGGCCTGAGGGTGGTTTCGTCGCCGGCTGTGCGACTTGTCCGGTGGTGGCCACTATTCTCGGTGGTGTCATCACAGCCAAGGGGCTGCTGCCGTGTTCAAAAGTTTTCTGTTCTACGCCCGGCTCGTCATTGCCTGGTACCTGCTGTTCCTGGCCATGTTCCTGCTGGCAAAGTGGATTTGGTATCCGCTTGGCAATCTCGTACAGCTGGTAGGGATGGTCACCGTCGTCTTCGTCATCATCCGCGCGCATTCGCACCGGGTGCGGGTGCGCATGATCAGCGGCAAGCTGAGTGACGCCAGCCTCGCAACGCGCCAGCGGCGGCAGATCGAAGTGCCGCTGGAGGCGGAAGAGGCCTTTGATCTGCTGGATGCGGTGATCCGCGACCTGCCTGGCGTGAGCCAGGTGGACAGTGCGCGAAACCGGCTGCAGGTGCGCGCCAGCGTCAGCTATGCCGACCCCTATGATTTCCAGTTGCTGGGGCGCTACAACCCGATGCAGTGGATCGTGAGCCAGCGCAACCGGATCCTGGCGACGGTGAGTCGTGGCGAAGGCAGCAGCAGCTTCAGTGTGATCTGCGAGCCGCAAAGCGCGCCATGGAGCGACTGGCTGCAGCTCGACGATGGCGTCAATCTGGAGAACATGCAGGCGATTGCCCATGCGATCACGCTGGCGGTGTCGCAACGTCGCCGTGGCGAGCAGGCAGCCGCGGCGCAGACCGCCACCGAAAAGGAGCTGGCCATTGCAAGGCTGAGCCTGCTGCAAGCCCAGGTCGAGCCGCACTTTCTATACAACACGCTGGCCAGCGCGCAGGTACTGGTGCGCACCGATCCGGCGGGTGCGGACGAAATGCTCGGCCATCTGATTCAGTACCTGCGTCATTCGCTGCCGCGCACCGACCGCGCCTTGTCCACCCTGGGCGAGGAGCTGGAGCGCTCGCGTGCCTACCTGCAGATCCTGAAGGTTCGGATGGGTTCGCGTCTGAACCTGCAGATCGACGTGCCCGTCGAACTCCTGGCGACACCGCTGCCGCCGATGATGCTGCAGACCCTGGTGGAAAACGCGATCAAGCACGGGCTGGAGCCGCGGCCGGGCGAGGGTACGGTATGGATTTTTGCCCGTCGCAACGAGACCCGCATCGCGGTGACCGTGGCTGACGATGGCAAGGGCTTCAACCCGCAGGCCAGCGGCGCCGGCATCGGCCTGAAGAACGTGCGCGAGCGGCTGAACCTGATTTATGCCGGGCAGGCCAGCCTGGTGATCGCCGCCAATTTCCCGCAGGGCGTCGCCGCCACCATCAGCGTGCCCAGTCATTACAACGAGGAGCCGTCCCATGGCTAAGGGTGTCATCGCCGAAGACGAAGCCTTGCTGCGTCAGTCGCTGCTGACGTCTCTGGGCCGGGCCTGGCCCGAGCTTGAGATCGTGGCCGAGTGCGAGGACGGCGCCAGCGCGCTGGAGGCGATCGCCGAGCATCAGCCTGACGTCGCCTTCCTCGATATCCGCATGCCCGGCCTGACCGGTCTGGAGGTGGCCGCGGCCTCGGCCTCGGCCGAGGCCAGCCCGGCGACCCAGGTCGTGTTTGTCACCGCGTACGACCAGTACGCCATCGACGCCTTCGAGCGCGGCGCGATCGACTACCTGCTCAAGCCGATTGCAGCCGATCGGCTGGCGGCGACGGTGCAGCGGGTAAAGGCACGCGCTGCTGCGGGCCAGACTGACGCCGCCGCGCTGGCAGCCCTGGTCAAACAGCTTGATGCGCGGCTGCCATCAAGCCGCACCGAACCGCCGCTGAGCTGGGTTACGGCCAGCAGTGGCCGCGAGACCCGGCTGATCCTGCTCGACGACGTCGCCTATTTTCGTGCCGATCACAAATACACCACGGTGATCACCGCCGACGGCGAGTCGCTGCTGCGCACGCCGATCCGCGAATTGCTCGAAGTGCTTGATCCGAAAGTGTTCAAGCAGATCCATCGCTCGACCATCGTCAACATGAAGGCGATCGCCTCGATTGCGCGCGACGACACCGGCAAGGGCATCGTGCGCCTGCGCCAGCGGCCGGAGACGCTGACCGTGAGCCAGCCTTTCATGACCCTGTTCCGCAATATGTAGCCCCACCATCCACTCACGCTTTTTCCACGGCGAAACCAGGCGGGTGATCCATGCATTACCTCATTGCCTTCATCTATTTTCTGTTCGCCCTCATCGGCATCGACGGGCAGGGCAGCCGCACGATTGTCACGCGATCCGTCGTCAACGGCGTCGACGTGCTCTACAGCCGCACCCGGGTCATTGGCAGCGTGGCCGAGGTGGCGTGCATCAGCAGCGCCAGCGGCCGCTGTCACTACCGCTTGCTGCCGGGCGACTGCCTGGCGTCGCAATCGCCACGACAGTTGCCGGCGGATTGCGCGGGCGATGCGACGCTACCGTTCGTCCTGAGGGCTGGCTCCACCCGTGGACTGGCCGGACTGGCGCCAGGTGTGGCGATCTGCGTCAGTGACGACAACCCGGTGCCGGGCTCCGCTTGCGAGCCTTTGGCGAATGCTTCGGCGCTGTTTCCGTGAGTGGATACCGCTGTGGTTGATGGCCTTGCCGAGTGAAGTCCCGCGTGGGTCGGTGCGGGCGGGCTACACTGTGAGGCCAAATTTTTTTACCCACAGGATATTGCCCATGAACGACGCCATGTATGCCAGTTCCATTCCCGTGTTCAAGCAGATGTTGGGCGGTCTGGCGGCGATCCTGGTCAAGGCCGACGCGCATGTGCTGGACAAGAACATCGAGCCGACCGCGCTGACCCAGGCCCGCTTGTTCCCCGACATGTTTCCGCTGGCGCGGCAGGTGCAGATTGCCTGCGATTTCGCCCGTGGCGTGTCGGCGCGCCTGGCCGGTGCCGAGGTGCCCAAGTTCGACGATCAGGAGCAGACGTTTGCCGAACTGGGTGAGCTGATCGAGCGCACGCTGGAGTTCATCGGCGGCCTCGAGCCAGCACAGTTCGAGGCGGCCCTCGAGCGCGAAATCGTGACCCGCCCGGGCACGCCGAAAGAGCGCCGGTTCAATGGCCAGAGTTATCTGCTCACTTACGGCTTGCCGCAGTTCTTCTTCCACGTCACCACGGCGTATGCGCTGCTGCGCCACAACGGGCTGGAGATCGGCAAGCGCGACTACATGGGCCAGTACTGAATCCGCATGCGATCGAGGCTGAACTCAGAGCGGCTTGCTCATCGAAAAATTGTGCTTCAGCTCCAGCTGGCAACGTTCCA
The DNA here is from genome assembly GCA_038215995.1 of Lysobacterales bacterium. Taxonomy (GTDB): domain Bacteria; phylum Pseudomonadota; class Gammaproteobacteria; order Xanthomonadales; family Rhodanobacteraceae; genus Rhodanobacter. The sequence continues at coordinate 22,112 of JBBQQL010000038.1, read as the reverse complement.
GCTGAGCTGACGTGAAGAAGTCGGGCACCGCCTCGTCGAGGTCGATCTCGGCAGGGATTTGATTGTGGTCGGACAGCAGTTGTGCCATCGCCAGCAGGTCGGCGACGTGCAGCACCTTGCCCAGCGGGGAGGAAATGCCGTCCGCCGGCTTCAGACTGTCCTCCATCGCTTCCTTCACGTTGGTTGGCAGTTCCCAGTGCTGTGCCGCCTGCAGCGACAACTGGGCGGCCAGTTGCTCGCAAGCAGCAAGGAAGCCCGATGACACCGGCATATCCACCGTGGGCATCAGCTTGTCCAGAAGGCGCACCACGGCGCCGGTGCCAGTGCGGCAGGTGATGCCGGCAAGGTAAGCCTCGAATACGTCACAGCCGCTGATCTTGCCGAGCGTGGCGCAGGCGTGCGCGCAGCGCTCTGCATGTTCCCACAGACGTACACCGGCCGAATGCGCGAGGCCGCCGGCGTTGGCCTGCAGCAGCGGCTTCATGACGTGCTGGGTCAGCACCTGGCGCAAGCCATCATGGCCGAGCAGCACGACGGCCTGGCGCAGGCTGCTGATCGGTTGCACCGAGCGGTAGTAGACGCTGCTGGTGACTCGCATGACTTCGCCGACCATCAGCGGATCGCGCCCGACCAGCTTGGCCAGCTGGGCGCCGGCGGCATCCTCGTTCTTGAGTGTGCGCAGCAAATGCGGCAGGACGCTGGGCAGGCGCGGCAGGCTCTTCATGTCAAACCGCACACTCAGTTGCTTGAGCCGCTTCAGCGCGGCCTGCTCGATCGTGCTGAGTTCGTCGACCTTGCGTGCGGGCAGGCCCAGCACGAAGCGGTTGAAGCGGTCTCCGATTTCCGGCCTGGAGAATGCCGGCGCATCAGCCTTCTCGTCCTCAACCTCATCAGTCTCGACGACCTCGCGCATGGTCCGGGGCGCCGCTGTGGCACGGGGCTGTGCGCGAGATGCAGTCACGTTCGAGCTGCCAAAAATGCGCTGCCACATGCTCGCCATAGGGTGGTTCCTTCTAATACGCGTCAATTCCGCGTCGTCTGCCCGGTTATCGGCGCCCGCCCGATAAAATGTAGGCGTGATGCAGAACCCGGGTGGGTGAGGATTTGGCAGTGCCGTGGCGAGGCCTTCCCTTCTCCGTAGCTGGTGTCCAGGTCCACGATTGATCCGTGGACCTGGCGTGGCGCGCAGGCGGCGTGAGACTGGCGAGAGTCAGCCGATCACTTGCTGTTCTTTTTTTCCTGCTTGGCCGCCTTCTTCTCCTTCATGGTCTTGGCCGGCTTTTTCTTGTCGCTTTTCTTTGAATCCATACCCTTGCTCATGATTTTCTCCTTGGTGTGTTGGTGGGGAAAGCTTATGTCTTGCCACGGCATCCCGCCAGCCGTTCGGCGGGTGGCGATTGCATTCAGATTCGTTCCTGCGGGCCGAGGTAGCGCCACTGGCCTGGGGGCACCTTCGACAAGGGAATCCGGCCGACCCGCAGACACTTCTGCGCCAGCACCTTCAGTCCGACCGCTTCGCACATCGGCGTGATCTGGCTGGCCTGCAGGCGCTTGAAGGCAAAGCGCAGCCGCTGCTCGCTCTGCCAGCTGACCTTGATCGGCGGCATCGCGTAATTGTTGAAATGCAGGCCGTGGTTGAGCAGGGCCAGGCCTTCGGGGGCCAGTTCGCCGCTGACCTCGACCAGATACTCCTGTTCGACCTGATTGATGTCTTCGGTCAACTTGCGGGTGACGCGCCAGTCCTGGGTGAAGATCAGCAGGCCGCTGGCTTCCCTGGCCAGCGCCAGCGGCGAGACCAGCCGGTGCAGGTGGCGCCGCAAGGGGCGCACACCGGAGCCGTCGTCGGCCCATTGCGTGTCCGGCGTGACCAGGGCACTGGCTGGGTTGGCGCCAGGTCCGCTGTCGTAGCCGACCGGTTTGTGCAGGATCAGGGTTGCCGGCTCGGTGGGAATCAGCTGGGCGTCGGGGTCAAGTTCCACGGTCTGCATATCAACCATGAACTGGGGCTCCTCGACCACGTCGCCGTTGACGCGCACCCAGCCGCCTTCGATGTATTGCTCGGCCTCGCGCCGCGAGCACTGGGTCAGTGCGACGACGCGTTTGGCGAGGCGGACCGGTTCTGTCATCTCAGGGTGCCATCGGACTAGGTGTTCCATTGTAGGCCCTGCCGAGCTCCGGGCTGCGGCTGGCAATCATCGCGACTGCCCCCAGATCGGAGGCTTCCGCCACGTGAGGCCCGCGATGATTCCCTTTTCCGTTCTAGACCTGGCTCCCGTCACCGAAGGCAGTGATCCCGGTCAGGCCTTTCGCAACACGCTGGATCTGGCGCAGCTGGCCGAGCGTCTGGGCTACCGTCGCTACTGGCTGGCCGAACATCACAACATGCCCGGCATTGCGAGCGCGGCGACGGCGGTGCTGATTGGCCACGTGGCCGGTGGCACCTCGACCATCCGGGTCGGTGCCGGCGGCATCATGTTGCCCAACCATGCGCCACTGCAGGTGGCCGAGGCGTTCGGCACGCTGGCCTCGTTGTATCCGGGGCGGATCGATCTCGGCCTGGGGCGCGCACCCGGCACCGATCAGGCCACCGCCACGGCACTACGTCGCTATTTCGACAGCGCCGAAACGTTCCCGCAGGACGTGCTGGAACTGCTGGGCTATTTCGAGCCAGCCAAGCCGGGCCAGGCCGTTCGCGCCGTGCCCGGTGCCGGAGTCGAGGTGCCGGTGTGGCTGCTTGGTTCGAGCCTGTTCAGCGCCACCTTGTCGGCACGGCTGGGCCTGCCGTTCGCGTTTGCCTCGCATTTTGCGCCCGATGCGATGGACGAGGCGCTGGCTCTGTATCGACGCGACTTTCGACCCTCGGCGCGCTTGCAGCAACCGTACGCGATGCTCGGCATCAACGTGCTCGGTGCCGACAGCGATGCCGAGGCGCGGCGGCTGTTCACCACCCAGCAGCAAAGCTTCATCAACCTGCGCCGCGGCCGACCGGGCCTGATCCCGCCGCCGATCGACGATATCGAGTCGTACTGGACGCCGCCGGAAAAGCTGATGGTGGAGCGCGCGCTGGCCTGCGCCGTGGTTGGCGATCCGGCGACCCTGGCAGAGGGTGTGGCAGCCTTCATCGCGCGGCACCGGCCTGACGAACTGTTGATCACCGCCAATGTGTTCGAGCATGCGGCCAGGCGGCACTCGTTCGAGCTGGCTGCCGCCGTTCGCGAGCGTCTGGCGGGATAAGCCGGGCAGGCCGATGGATCAGCGGATACCAGAAACAACCGGCGCCGCCCGTTGATCGGCCATAATGGGCGTTATTCCACGACGTTGAAGCTATTCCACGCATGAAGACACCCAAGGGCCTGCAGGATCTTATCGACGAAGGCGTGATCGATCAGGTGCTGCGACCGCTGAAAAGCGGCAAGGAAGCGTCGGTCTATGTCGTTCGTTCGGGCGACGATATTCGTTGCGCGAAGGTCTACAAGGATATGGCGCAGCGCAGTTTTCAGGCGCGGGTGCAGTACCAGGAGGGCCGCAAGGTGCGTGGCAGCCGGCAGGCGCGCGCGATGGGCAAGGCGACCAAGTTCGGCCGCAAGGAGGCCGAGGCCGCATGGAAGAATGCCGAGGTCGACGCGCTGTATCAGCTCACCGCCGCCGGCGTGCGCGTACCCAAGCCTTATGGTTATTTCGGTGGCGTGCTGGTGATGGAGCTGGTCACCGATGCCGAGGGTTACTCCGCGCCACGGCTTGGCGAAGTGGAAATGTCAGCCGACACTGCCCGCGAATACCACCGCTTCCTGATGCAGCAGGTGGCGCGCATGCTTTGCGTGGGCCTGATCCATGGCGATCTGTCCGAATACAACGTGCTGGTGGGGCCGGACGGTCCGGTGATCATCGATCTGCCGCAGGCGGTCAGTGCGTCGGGCAACAACAACGCGCGCACCATGCTGCGGCGCGACGTGGGCAATATCACCATCAGCCTGTCGCGCTTTGCGCCGGAATTGCTGGATACGCATTACGGCGAGGAGATGTGGGCGCTGTACGAGCTGGGCGAGTTGCACCCGGATACCGAGCTCACCGGCCATTTCGAGTTCGACGAACGTATCGCGGACGTGGACAGCGTGATGCAGTCGATCATCGATGCGCGCGAGGAGGCCATCATTCGCCAGCAGGGGCGGGACGAGGCAGCTCAAGCGGATTGAATGACCTACAGGTACGTCACGGTGCTATTTGGCGTCCAGCAGTTCCACGTCGAATACCAGCGACGCATTTGGCGGGATGTCATCGCCGGCGCCGTTGGCGCCGTAGCCGAGCGCGGCGGGAATCAACAGGGTGCGCTTGCCGCCCACATGCATGCCGGCGACGCCCTGGTCCCAGCCTTCGATGACGTTGCCGGCGCCGAGGGTGAAGGAAAACGGTTCGCCGTGGTCGCGCGAGCTGTCGAATTTGCTGCCGTGCTTGTCCTTGGCGCTTTCGTCATAGAGCCAGCCGGTGTAGTGCACGGTGACCTGCATGCCGGGTTTGGCTTCGACGCCCGTGCCGACCTTGCTGTCGATGATGGTGAGCTTGTCGACCTGCCCGTTGGCGTGAGCCGGCGGTACGGCGGTACAGGCGGCGAGGACAAACAGGGCAATCAGGGGCAGCAACCAGCGCATGGTGGAACTCCGGAGGATGAATAGGCAGGGAAGGGTGCAACAGGATGCTGTCAGTTGACGGTTTCCGCCGGCGCCATGCGCCTGACCGGGTCGACCGCGACGGCATCAGCGTCGTTCATCAGTTGCATCTGGCCGTCCTGGATCAGGCATTGCAGGCGCATGCCACGCTGCAGCAGGGCGACCAGTTCGTCGACGGTATCGCTGGGGATGTCGAGCACCGTGAGGTTCTTGTTGCGTGCCAGCGAGGCGCCAACCTTGTTCCACCACAGCTCGGCGACATGGCCGCCGTAATTGATCACCACCACCTGGCGTGAACGGCCGCAGGCCTTGCGGATGCGACTCTCGTCCGGCTGGCCCAGCTCGATCCACAGCTCGATCTCGTCGGTATAGTCCTTGCGCCACAGCGCCGGCTCGTCCTCGTCACTGATGCCCTTGCCGAACTCCAGCCGGTCCTGCGCATACAGCGCGAACGCCAGCAGCCGCACCATCAGCCGTTCCTCGGTTTCCGACGGGTGGCGGGCCAGGGTCAGTGCGTGGGTGGCGTAGTAGTGCCGATCCATGTCGCTGATCTGCAGTTCGACTTTGTAGATGGTGGAGTTCAGTGCCATGAGCATGCCTGGAGACAACAACCCGCCATTGTACGCCCTGAGCGCACCAAACCGGGTTTCGGGCTGCCAGCGCTTTAGACTGGGTCCATCATGACGCCCTCCTTTCGCCGAGACAGTCACGCCAGCACCGTGCATTTGCCGCCCGGCGAGTGGACCTGCGTACTCGACGCACTGTGCGCCCGGTTTCCGGCGATCAGTCGTTCGCAGTGGCTGGACCGGATCGCCCGCCAGCGCGTGCTTGATGGGCAGGGTGTGGCGATCTCCGCGGTGACGCCTTATCAGGCTGGCCTGCGCATCCACTATTTCCGCGAGGTGGTGGATGAGGTGCCGATCCCGGTGACCGAGACCCTGCTGCATGTGGACGAGCACCTGGTGGTGGCGGACAAGCCGCATTTCCTGCCGGTGACTCCGGCGGGGGGCTTCGTCGAGCAGACCTTGCTGCGGCGACTGGTCCGTCAGCTGGACAACTCCGAGCTGGTACCACTGCACCGGATCGATCGCGCCACCGCCGGCCTGGTGCTGTTTTCGGCCAATCCGGCGAGCCGCGCCGCGTATCAGGCGCTGTTTCGCGAGCGCCGGATCGACAAGCGTTATGAGGCGCTGGCCGCGCCCTTGCCGCAGCAGACCTTTCCGCTGACACGCCAGTCACGCATCGTCACCGGCGAGCCATTCTTCCGCATGTGCGAGGTCGAGGGGGAGCCCAACAGCGAAACGCGCATCGAGGCGATCGAGCGGCGTGCTGATTGCTGGCGCTATGCGCTGTATCCGGTGACCGGGCGCAAGCACCAGCTTCGGGTGCACATGGCCGCGCTGGGTGCCGCGATTCTGCACGACACGACCTATCCGCAGTTGGCTGAGCAGGCGGCGGATGATTTGGAGCGTCCGCTGAAATTGCTGGCCCAGTCGTTGTCCTTTACCGACCCTGTTTCGGGCGTACTGCGGCGCTTCGAGAGTCGCCTGGCGCTGTAGTGGGCATGCCAGCGATCTGCGCAGGCATACCCTCCGGCAACCTATCCACGCTATCTTCCGCAGCAGCATTCATCGGGGGAGAGTGATTCGTGAGCCAAACAACCTTGTCCAGCACCGAGCCGCGCTCGGAGTTGACGCTACGCGGGCTGATCATCGGTATCGTGATCACCCTGGTGTTTACCGCCGCCAACGTGTTTTTCGGCCTCAAGGCCGGTCTCACCTTCGCCACCTCGATCCCGGCTGCGGTGATCTCGATGGCGATCCTGCGGGGGTTCAAGAACTCCAGCATCCAGGAAAACAACATCGTGCAGACCATCGCGTCGTCGGCAGGCACGCTGTCGGCGATCATCTTTGTCTTGCCGGGCCTGGTGATGATCGGCTGGTGGACCGGGTTTCCGTACTGGGTCACCTTCGGCATCTGCGCCACGGGCGGCATCCTCGGGGTGATGTACACGATCCCGCTGCGGCGGGCGCTGGTCAGTGATTCGGACCTGCCGTATCCGGAGGGCGTGGCCTGCGCCGAGGTGCTCAAGGTCGGTGGTGGCGATGATTCCGAGTCCAGTGCCGAGGAAAGCAGCCGCGATGGCCTGCTGGCGGTGCTTGCCGGCACCGTGGTGTCGGCGGTGTTTGCGGTGGTCGTGGCGACCAGGGTATTCGCCAGCGACGTGGTGCAGTACTTCCGTTTTGGTGATCGCGGCGCAGCCACCGGCTATGACTTTGCGCTGTCCTTCGCCTTGCTGGCCGTGGGCCACTTGGTCGGCTTGTGGGTGGGCATCGCGATGCTGCTTGGTGCGGTGATTGCCTGGGGTTGGGCGGTGCCGCATTACACCGTGCTGGCCGCTGCGGGCGGCGCCGCGGCCGACGTGGCTCAGGCGGCGTGGAGCACCAAGGTGCGTTTTCTTGGCGCCGGCACCATCGGCGTCGCCGCGATCTGGACCCTGGCCAAACTGGTCAAGCCGGTAGTCAGCGGTCTGAGTTCAGCGATGGCCGCCTCGCGCGTGCGCAAGGCGGGTAACGCCGCGAGTCTGCCGCGCACCGAGCAGGACATGCCGATCGGCATCGTCGGCCTGATCAGCCTGATCTGTCTGGCCCCGATCGGCTGGTTGCTCGGTGACTTCAGCGTGGCCACCGGCCTGGGTGAGCACTTGTGGCTGCTGGTCATCGGCGGTCTGGTGTTCGTGGTGATCATGGGTTTCCTGGTGTCCGCGGTGTGCGGCTACATGGCCGGCCTGATCGGCTCCTCCAACAGCCCGCTATCGGGCGTGGGCATCCTGGTGGTGATCATCGCCGCGTTGCTGCTGGTGCTGACGGTCAAGGGGCAGTTGCCGATCAGTGCCGGCAAGGGGCTGGTCGCGTTCGCGCTGTTCGCGACCTCGGTGGTGTTCGCCGTGGCCACCATCGCCAACAACAATCTGCAGGATCTGAAAACCGGTCAACTGGTCGATGCCACGCCGTGGAAGCAGCAGGTGGCGCTGGTGATCGGTGTGTTGGTGGGCGCAGCAGTGATTCCGCCGGTGCTGGACCTGCTCAATCAGGCCTACGGTTTTGCCGGCATGCCCGGTGTCGACCCCGCACGCGCGCTCGCCGCGCCGCAGGCGGGCCTGATCTCGGCGCTGGCGCAAGGCGTGATCCAGGGCAATATCGACTGGAGTCTGATCTTCCTTGGCGCCGGCATCGGCGTGGCGCTGATCGTGCTGGATGCGTTGCTGGGTCGCTTCAGCAAGTCGGCCTCGCTGCCGCCACTGGCGGTGGGTCTTGGCATCTACCTGCCGACCTCGACCACCTTGATGATCGTCGTCGGCGCGGTGGTCGGCTGGTATTTCGACCGACATGCCGATCGCTCGGCGCGGCCCGAAGCGACCAGGCAGCTCGGTGTGTTGCTGGCCTCGGGCATGATTGTTGGCGAGAGCATCATCGGCGTGGTGATCGCGGCGATCGTGGTGTTCTCCGGCAGGGACGCGCCACTGGCCCTGGTCGGTGCCAACTTCGGCACGGCAGCCATCTGGATCGGCGGCGTCGCCTTCGTCGTGGTCAACACCGCGCTGTATCTGTGGGTGGCTCGGCGTGGGCGTGGCGTGGTAACGGCCTGAGTTGGCCGTTCGGTATCGATGTTGGGCATCGCTGGCCAGTTTCGGCGGCGTGTCCCCGGCCTTTTGGTCGTCACGACCGGGGCAGGCCTTAGACTAGTCGGCCCCAACGGGAGTTTTGCGTCACGTGGAGCAGGAAAAGGTCGAACAGTTGACCGGTGACGCGGGCGCTCTCGCACCGGCAAGCCAACGCTTGGTGGTGCTGCGCCGTCTTGCTGGCCCGTTGCTGTCAGTGGGCATGTTGTGTCTGGCGTTGTGGGCGCTGCATCTGCTGGCGAGGGAGGTGAACTACCACCAGGTCCGCACCTATGTGCACAGCATCTCGCACGCACGGGTGCTGCTGGCAGCGCTGTTTACCCTGCTCGGTTACGCGGTGATGACGTTGTACGACCGCTTCGCGCTGGACTCGATCAAGCACCCGCTGTCATGGCGGCGGGTCACCATGATCTCGTTCATCAGCTATGCCTTCAGCAATGCGGTGGGCATGTCGTTGTTGGTTTCCGGCTCGATCCGCTACCGCTTCTATATCCAGAATGGCCTGAGCCCCGGCGAAGTGGCGCGGGTGGTGTTGTTCTGCACGATCAGCTTCTGGCTGGGCCTGCTGGCGCTCACCGGAGTGACCCTGATCTTCGTGCCGTTGCCGCCAAGCCTGCCCTGGGCGGGCTTGAGCGTGACGCTGGGCGTGGTTCTGCTGGCCGTGCCGCTGGCCTGGTTCGCGCTGAGTGCCGTGCGCCGCTCGATGCAGCTGTGGCGCTGGCGCATCACGCTGCCCACGCCAGCTACGGCGTTGCGCCAGATCCTGGTCGGTGCGCTGGACTGGGGGCTGGCGGCGGCCGTGTTGTATGTGCTGATGCCCGATCAGCTCAACAACGGTTTCGGTCATTTTCTGGCGATCTTCGTGATCGCGCAGATCATCGGCCTGATCAGTCACGTGCCTGGCGGCCTGGGCGTGTTCGAGGCGGTGATGCTGGCCGGCTTCGGCGCCACTGGCAACGCGACATTGACCGCGCCGATCCTTGGTGCGCTGGTTACCTTCAGGGTGATCTATTACCTGCTGCCGTTGTGCACGGCTACCGTGCTGGTACTGCAGCGCGAGGCGCGAGGGTTGCGCCAGAAGTCCCTGTTGGCGCCATGGTTCACCGGCTTGCTGCCGTCTTTTTTTGCCGGGCTGACCCTGGTTTCCGGCGCTGTGTTGCTGTTTTCCGGCGCCACACGCGCGCTGCCGGTGCGCATGGCGATCCTCAGCGAGGTGTTGCCGCTGTCGGTGCTGGAGGTGTCGCACCTGCTGGCCAGCGTAATCGGCATGCTGCTGCTGATCCTGGCGCGCGGCCTGCAGCGACGACTGGATGCAGCGTACTGGCTGACCCTGATTCTGCTGCTGGCTGGCGCCGTGTTCTCGCTGCTCAAGGGCATCGACTATGAAGAGGCGACCCTGCTGATCTTGCTGGCGATGGCGCTGGCGCCCGCACACCGGCTGTTTTACCGGCGCGCTTCGCTGTTCAGCACCTCGTTCACGCTGGGCTGGATCGTGGCGATTCTCGCCGTGCTCGGTTGCGCGGCCTGGCTGGTGTTCTTCAGCTACAAGCACGTGGATTACAGCAACGATCTGTGGTGGGAGTTCAGCTTCCAGCGCGGTGGCGCGCCACGGGCGCTACGTGCGCTGGTGGCAGCGGCCGCCGCCGGCATGCTGTTTGCCCTCGGCAGCCTGATCCGCCCGCAGAGGCTGCAGCGTGAACCTCCCAGCGACGCCGAGCTGGCGCAGGCCTTGCCGTTGATCAAGCAGTTTCCCTCGGCGCAGGCTCATCTGGCGCTGATCGGCGACAAGACCCTGCTGTTCGGACCTGGGCACAAGGCCTTCCTGATGTTTGATACGGTCGGGCGCAGCTGGGTGGTGATGGGTGACCCGGTGGGTACCGACACCGATGCGCGGCGCGAACTGGTGTGGAGCTTTCTCGAACAGTGCGAGCGTGCGGGCGGCTGGCCGGTGTTCTATCAGGTCAGTCCGGCCGACGTGGACCTTTACCTTGAGGTGGGATTGAACCTGCTCAAGGTGGGCGAAGAGGCGCGCGTGCGGCTGGCCAGTTTCAACCTCGATGGCAAGTCGAAAAAAGTGCTGCGCAACACGGTGAACAAGCTCAGTCGCGATGGCCTGCGGCTGGAGATCGTGCCGGCCGAGGGTGTGGCGGCGCTGCTGCCCCGGTTGAAGGTTATTTCCGACGCGTGGCTACGTGACAAGAACGTGCGCGAGAAGCGTTTCTCGCTGGGTGCGTTCGACCCCAGCTACCTGGTACGCACGCCGATGGCGGTGGTGTGGCAGGGCGACAAGGCGGTGGCCTTCGCCAACATGTTCCTCAACGACACGCACGCCGAGGCCTCGGTGGACTTGATGCGGCATCTGCCGGACAGCCCCAGCGGCATCATGGACTACCTGTTCGTGGAGCTGATGCTGTGGTCGCGTGAGCAGGGCTATGCATGGTTCAACCTCGGCATGGCGCCGCTGGCCGGTTTGCAGAACCGGGCGCAGGCGCCACTGTGGAATCGTTTCGGTGCGATGGTGTTCGGACGTGGTGAGCGCTTCTACAACTTCCGCGGCCTGCAGCGCTACAAGGACAAGTTCGATCCGGAATGGGAGCCGCGCTACCTGGCGGTGACTCGTGGCATCGCCTTGCCGATGATCCTGACCAATGTGGCCAGCCTGATTTCCGGTGGCCTGAGCGGAGTGGTGCGTCGATGAAACGCGCAAGTAAAATCAGCCTCGCCATCGTCGCCTTGTGCGTGCTGGGTCTGCTGATCTGGAACCCGTTCGCCCGGGTCAGTCTGAAGAATGCCACCGTGGTGCTGCCGGTGAACCCGAAGGCGCCTCCACCACCAGCGGGCAAAGATGATGTGATGGCCATCATCTACTCCGGCGACGGCGGCTGGGCCGACCTGGACCGCCGTCTCGGCATCGCCTTCAGCGACCGTGGCATCCCGGTGCTGGGCGTCAATACGTTCAAGTACTACTGGCATCAGCGCTCAGTGGACGAGTCCGCGCGTGAACTCAATGCGCTGATCGACCAGTACAGCGCGACGTGGGGCAAACAGCGCATCTGGCTGATTGGCTACTCGTTCGGCGCCGACGTACTGCCGAGCATCGTCGACAAACTCAGCCCGCAAAACCGCGCACGCATCATCCAGATGGTGCTGCTCTCGCCCAGTCGCGACCTCACCTTCGAAATCGAACTCGAGGGCTACATGATCAAGCAGGGCTGGTTCAAGCAGCAGCTCAAGACCGTGCTGGAACACATCAACCCGATCCAGCATTACGATGCGCTGCCGCCGCTGCAGGCGCTCAACCAGCAACCGCCGGTGTTCTGTTACTACGGCATAGACGACGCCGATGACAGCGCCTGCACCGATCCGCGCCTGCCGAAGTGGGTCGCCGTGCACCCCAAGAAAGGCGATCACCATTTCGATGGCGGCTACCAGCCATTGGCGCTGGAGATGCTGGCTGAGTTGCCGGCTGCACCGAAGGCGGTTGGTGCCACGCCCTGAGTGGTCGGCGTCTGCGTATCCCTTGGTGCCAGCGAGACGATATGGTGCGGTTCCGCTGAAGCGCGACAAGTGGGACGGGGCAGCAGTCACCATGTTCGGTCCGGGCACAAAGGCGCCGGTCCCAGCAACACGGCCTGCAGGCTGCGGCAGCCCAGTACAATACCGCCCTCGCTTTGCCATTGAAGACATGATGTGACGGCTGTCGGAATTTTTGCGGCGGCGCCGGACTCGGCGTTGGCTGCGTTGTTTGTTCCTTTCGAGACGGCGGAGCTGGTGTTGCCAGCGGATCAGCGTGTGCTGTTCCTGCGCGCACGCGCTGGCGTGCGACTGCGGGAGTCGGCGCAGCCGGGCTGGCTGTGCGAGCAGGGTTTCACGCCGTTTGCGGACGAGCTGGCGCGCAACGGCCTGCGCGTGGGCGAGCCGGTGCCAGGTGAGCGGTTTTCACTGGTGATGGTGTTGCCGCCGCGGCAGCGTGACGAGGCGCGTGCGCTGTTCGCGCGGGCGTTGAGCCTGTTGGCGCCGGGCGGCACGGTGCTGGCCAGCATGCCCAACGCCGAGGGTGCGAAGTCGGGTGAAGGTGATCTGGCCAAACTCACCGGTGCCGTGCAGCACCTGTCCAAGCACAAGTGCCGGGTGTTCTGGAGCACGCCGACGCCGGAACAGATCGATCAGGCGCTGCTGGCGCAGTGGCTGGCGCTGGACGCCCCGCGCGAGATCGCCGAGGGCTATGTCAGCCGTCCCGGTTTGTTCGCGTGGGATCGCATCGATCGCGCGTCGGCGTTGCTGGCGTCGCAGCTTCCGGACGATTTGCATGGGCGGGTGGCGGATCTGGGTGCGGGTTACGGCTACCTCGCCAGCCAGGTCGTGGCGCGATGCCCGCAAGTGCAGGCGATCGACTTGTACGAGGCCGAGGCGCGTGCGCTGGAACCGGCCCGGCTCAACATGGATCGGGCGCGACACGCTTGCGGTCGCGCGCTCGCAGTGGCGGTGCATTGGCACGATGTGACGCGCGGCCTGCCGCTCAAGTACGACGCCATCGTCAGCAATCCGCCGTTTCACCAGGGCCGTGCCGACCTGCCGGAACTGGGACGAGCATTCATCAACAGCGCAGCCGACGCATTGCTGCCGCAGGGACGGCTGTGGCTGGTGGCGAACCGGCATCTGCCGTACGAGGCGATACTGGCAGCCCGTTTCAGCACGGTGCGCAGTGTGGTGGTGCAAGAGGGTTTCAAGGTGATCGAAGCAAGCGGGGTGCGTGGATGAAACTGGTCAAGATGATTGCCAACCTCGGTTACGGCAGCCGCAAGGACGTGACCCAGCTTTTCCGCAGCGGGCGCATCACCGATGTTGCGGGTGAGGTGTTGTATGCCGACGACGTGGTGCCGTACGAGAGCATTCGGGTCGACGACGAGCCGCTGGATCCGCCGCCGGGTCTGGTGATCATGATGAACAAGCCGCTGGGCGTGACTTGTTCGCGCAAGGACCCGGGGCGGGTGGTTTACGACTTGTTGCCGCCGCGCTTCAACGTACGCTCGCCGGTGCTGTCCAGCGTGGGGCGGCTGGATCGGGATACCTCCGGCTTGCTGCTGTTCACCGACGATGGCGCCCTGCTGCACCGGATCATCTCGCCGAAGGCGCAGGTGACCAAGGTGTATGAGGCCACCCTGACGCAGGATCTGCGTGGCGACGAGGGTGCGCTGTTTGCCAGCGGCACCTTGATGCTGGAGTCCGAGAAGGAGCCGCTGGCGCCAGCGGCTCTCGAGGTATTGGGCCCGCGTCATGCGCGCCTCAGCGTGACCGAAGGCCGTTACCATCAAGCGCGGCGCATGTTTGTCGCTGCCGGCAACCACGTCGAAACCTTGCAGCGAATTTCGGTGGGCGGGTTGACCCTGGGCGAGCTGCCGCTGGGTGAATGGCGCACGCTGGACGCTGACGAGGTTGCGTTGATTTTCGCGGGGTAGATTCGGCCGTAGCCGCAGGAGCGCGCTGGCGTGCGATGCTTTTTGGCCGTCTGAGAAAAGAGCCTCGCGCGCGAGGCCTTACAGCATGTGCACCGCGGTGGGAATGCTGGCGCCGAACCATTTGTGCCGCTCATCGCGACAGCTGGGGCTGCCCATCGCGTACTTGCGGCAGATGCCGGGGCGATCGTCGTAGATCGTGCAGCCGGAGGTATTCGGGTCAACCGCGACGCACCAGCCGTCCTCACCCTTGGCCAGGGTTTCCATGCCATGGGTATCGCGGTCGATCAGCCATTCCGGCACATGATCTTCGGGCATCAGTACGACGGTGAGGCGGCAGCACACAGCCTCGCAGGTCGTGCATTGCACGCTGGGGTCAACGCTCTCGGCGTAGGGGTCGGGGAGAATATTCACTCCCCAGCATGGCAGCATTTGCCGGCGCGCACCTGAACCGGCTGACGCCGACGCGGGGTTTCAACCCTGTTTGTCGACCCACAGGGCCTGCCAGCCAACCGTGCCCAGTCGTTGCAGCGTCTCGATATTGCGACGGTAGATGGCGTCGGTGTCGCTCATCACCTCCATCGCGCGCTCGATGCTCGATTCGCGCAACAAATGCAGGGTCGGCCAGGGCGAACGGTTGCTGTAGTTCTCGATCGCGTCCGCCTCGCTGTCGGCAAACTGGTACTGCGGATGGAAGCTGGCTACCTGCCACTCGCCCTCCAGACCGAGCGTCTGCACAGCGGCATCGGCCACGTCGAGGAAGTCGTTGTAGTCGAGAAAATCGTTGAGCACGAATGGATGAATCAGCAGGCCGGTTTCGCATTCGTCGGGGCTCAACGCGTTCAGCGACTGCAGTTCGCCGCACAGGTCGTCGAGCAGGGCATCGGTGTCGCGCGCCTGGCTTACGCGCAGGCGCAGCTTGCCTTGCACCTGCGGTGCGCGGGCGAACGGACACAGGTTCAGGCCGATCACCGCCCGCTCCAGCCAGCGCGTGGTGGCGTCCAGGTAGGGCGCGTCCTCGGGCAGGGCGTCGGCATTGAGGTCGTTGGAAGGGGTGGCGGGCATGTGGGTGTCCTGTGGGCGGCGGTGGCGACTATAGCTGGCGGCGAGCGGGCTGGCCCGGGAAGCCGCGTATTCAGCCATGCACGGCATGGGACTTGCTTGGGCTTGAGCCGCATGATCGAGGTCACCGGTTGTGGGCAAAACTGATCTAATGGCGACCCGCAACCCGGCGGGAGTGCTCCTCGGGCCCAGGTGGCGAATTGGCTTGGCGGCTCCGACCGTGCCGCGTTTGTGTTGATTCAGAAGGATTTTGTTGGTGGATGGTTTGATCGGCAGTCACTCAGAAGGTATCCGCGGCCACGACCTCGGCGGTCATGGCGCTGGCTTCGTGGTGGCCGCCGCGCCGGTCGTGGCTACGCCGCGGTCGCTCGTGCGCCGTGCCAATCCGGGTCAACCATCCCCCAGGCCTCATCCTCTTCTCGCGCCCGGTGGCGTCGCCGCTGCGCGTACGGCGGAGATACTGGCGACGCCCGCCACACGGTCCGGTTATGCCGACAATACGCGGCTTGCGCGTCATCGGCTGAACGTCGAAGGCGGGCTTTCGTCTGGCACCGCGGCGACTCAGCCAAGGAAGGCTCGTCGCCCGCCAGAGCGCCAAGAATCGGCCCGCGTCTATCTGATGGCGCCGGCGCGATGGAAATCCGTCGCGGCAGCAGGGTGCAGCCGCCCGCTGGATTGGTCGGCGCTGGCACCGGTGCCAGCGCAGTGGCGTGCTTCACGCGGTTCGACCACGCCCCTGACAGCGGCGCCGATATCCGGGTCAGAGGCATTCGCGGCATGGTGTGGCTCGGTGCCCTGGCAACGCTTCACTTCCCGTGGTGTGCTCGCCGGGTTTGCCTCGATGGCTGCCGCCGCCATGCTGCTGGGATGGGGTCTGACGCATTCCCCGGCCAGGTCGCTGCCGGCCTTGACGCAGGCAACGCCGGGACCGGCCGCCGTGCAACCCGCGCTGGCCGCCGCCATGACGCCGCCGACGGAGGCGCTCACTACCCCGGTCGCGCCGGCGTCGCCTGCGACGGCAGCAGCGCCGTCGGTCACGGCAGAAACCGGTGATGCGCTGCTGGCTGATGTCAGCACGATGGACCTGATGATGCCGATCGCCGAACCCGATCTGGATATCAGCTCCAGCCATAGTCTGTGGGCACAAGTGGGCAAGGCTTCGGGGATCGATCCGTTATTGCTGTACAGCGTGGCGCTGGTGGAGTCCAAGGCCTTGTACCCGGGCGGCAAGGTGGCGCCCACGCCCTGGCTTTTCCGCGTCAACGATCATCTGGTGCGCGGCGATCGCCACCATGTGCAACTGGAAATGGCGGCGGCGAGCCAGTTCGGTTCGCCGGTGCAGGATTTCGGCATCATGCAGGTGTATTACCCGATGCATCGCGACGCCGTGCGCGACCCGCTGACCCTGCTCAACCCGCGCACCAATATCACGGTGGCTGCGAAGATCCTGCGCGCTGGTATGCACCAGACCCATGATCGCGTGCTCGGCGTGGGCTATTACCACAGCCACACACCGGCGCTGGCGAGGGATTACGGCACCGCCGTGCTGACCGTGTACCAGCGGCTGAAGGGCGTCTATCGACAGCGCGGCGGTCGCGAGCTGGTGGCCCGTTAGCTGCGGGGGAGGTCGCACGCTGCGGCCCGGGGCATTGCATGCAGCGGCAAGTGCCCGGATATAGGCTGCACATTCCCCATCGGTTCCACCTGCATGTTCACGCTGAACTTCGATAACGCGTTTGTGCGCGAGTTGCCCGGCGATCCGGAGCAGGGCTCGCGGCGGCGCCAGGTGGAAGGCGCGCTCTATTCACGGGTCGAGCCGACCCCGGTTGCTGCGCCCAGCTTGCTGGTGCATTCGGCAGAGATGGCGGCGACGCTGGACCTCACCGAAGCGGACGTGAACTCGCCCGAATTTGCCGAGATCTTTGGCGGCAATGGCTTGCTCGATGGCATGCAGCCGTACGCGGCCAACTATGGCGGCCACCAGTTCGGCAACTGGGCCGGGCAGCTTGGCGATGGGCGCGCCATTTCACTGGGTGAGACCATCAACCGAGCCGGCCAGCGCTGGGAGCTGCAGCTCAAGGGCGCCGGTCCCACGCCGTATTCGCGCGGTGCCGATGGTCGCGCAGTACTGCGCTCGTCGCTGCGCGAGTTTCTGTGCAGCGAGGCGATGCATCATCTGGGCGTGCCGACTACGCGCGCGCTGAGCCTGATTGATACCGGCGAAGCGGTGCTGCGCGACATGTTCTACGACGGCCATGCGGCGCCGGTGCCGGGCGCCGTCGTATGCCGCGTGGCGCCTTCGTTCATCCGCTTCGGCAACTTCGAACTGCCGGCCTCGCGCGGCGACACCTCGCTGCTGCGGCAGTTGGTCGATTTCACCATCAGACGCGATTTTCCCGAGCTCGATGGGCAGGGCGAGGAGTTGTACGCGACATGGTTTGCCCAGGTATGCGAGCGCACCGCGATCATGGTCGCGCACTGGATGCGGGTCGGCTTCGTGCATGGGGTGATGAACACCGACAACATGTCGATTCTCGGCCTCACCATCGACTACGGTCCGTACGGCTGGGTCGACAATTTCGATCCGGAGTGGACCCCGAATACCACCGATGCGCAGCGTCGTCGCTACCGGTTTGGCCAGCAACCCAATGTGGCCTGGTGGAACCTGAGCCGGCTGGCCGGTGCGCTGGCGCCGTTGTTTGCCGATGTCGCTCCGCTGCAGGCAGGACTGGATCACTACGCCGCCACCTACGCCGCCGCCGATCGGGCAAATATCGCGGCGAAACTGGGCCTGGCCGAGTGCCGCGATGACGACGTAGCGCTGATGTCGAGCCTGCATGAGTTGATGGTGACGGCCGAGATCGACATGAGCCTGTGGTTTCGCGCACTGGCCGATATCGACCCCGCCGCCCTCACGCTGGAGCCGTTGCACGAGGCGTTCTACGACGAAACCAGACAGCGCGAGTCGGCCCCCGCCGTGCGCGACTGGCTGACCCGTTACGCCGCCCGGCTGGCTGACGATCCGCAATCCGCGGCGCAGCGCCGCCAGCAGATGCAGGCGGCCAATCCGCGTTATGTGCTGCGCAATTATCTGGCGCAGCAGGCGATCGACCAGGCCACTGCGGGCGATCCGGCCGGCATTCAGGAGTTGCTCGAGGTGATGCGCCATCCGTACGACGATCAACCCGGTCGCGAGGCGTTTGCACAGAAGCGCCCCGACTGGGCGCGGCACAAGGCGGGTTGCTCGATGCTGTCGTGCAGTTCCTGAGGCCAGACGACAGAAAGGCCGGCATGGCCGGCCTTTCCAGTTGATCGATGGTGCCCTCGAGACGATTCGAACGTCCGACCTGCCCCTTAGGAGGGGGCCGCTCTATCCAACTGAGCTACGAGGGCAGCGCGGGGATTTTCGCATGGATCATCGCGCGGCGCGATCCGCCACGATGACGACTGCCGGCCCGCGGGGACTTCCCACTCCGGCGGAGAAAAAGCCGGCCTGCTAGACTGAGCGGTTTATACGCTTTCAAATTCACGGCGCCGGCGGGTGCCACCCAGTTTCAGGAGTTACGTATGCACCATGCAATCCTCAAGTCGCTCGGTATCGGCAGCGAACATTCCGGCGGCTACCTCGGCCAGGGCGAGTGGTCCAGGACTACCGATGCCGGCGTGCTGCAGCCGGTGAACCCGGCTACCGGCGAAGTGATCGCCACGGTGCATGCGTCCAGCGCGGCGGATTACGAAATCATTCTCAAGCGTGCCCAGGCCGCGTTCGCGGTATGGCGCACCACACCGGCACCGCTGCGCGGCGAAGCGGTGCGCCTGTGTGGCGAAGCGCTGCGCAAGAACAAGGATGCGCTGGGTTCGCTGGTGGCGCTGGAGATGGGCAAGATCAAGCCCGAAGGCGATGGCGAAGTGCAGGAGATGATCGACATCGCCGACTTCGCCGTGGGCCAGAGCCGCATGCTGCATGGTTACACCATGCATTCGGAGCGCCCGGGCCATCGCATGTACGAGCAGTACCATCCGCTGGGTATCGTCGGGATCATCAGCGCGTTCAATTTCCCGGTCGCGGTGTGGGCCTGGAACGCGATGCTGGCCGCCGCCTGCGGCGACATCTGCATCTGGAAGCCGTCGCCGAAGACCCCGCTGACCGCGATCGCGACCATGAAGATCTGCAACGACGCGCTGAAGGATGCCGGTTACCCGGACCTGTTCTTCCTGTTCAACGATGCCGGCAGCGAGCTGGCGCAGAACTTCGTCGACGACAAGCGCGTGAACCTGATCAGCTTCACCGGTTCGACCAAGGTCGGCCGCATGGTCGGCGAGCGCGTGGCGCAGCGGCTGGGTCGTTCGCTGCTGGAGCTGGGCGGCAACAACGCCATCATCCTGGACGAGTCGGCCGACTTGAAGCTGGCCGTGCCGGGTATCGTGTTTGGCTCGGTCGGCACGGCCGGCCAGCGTTGTACCTCGACCCGTCGCCTGTTCGTGCACGAGTCGATCTACGACAACGTACTCGACACCCTGGTCAAGGCGTACAAGCAGGTCGAGGGCAAGATCGGTGATCCGAACCTGCCCACCACGCTGATGGGTCCGCTCAACAGCCAGGACGCGGTGCAGGGTTATCTGGCCGCGATCGAGAAGGCCAAGGCGACGGGCGGCAAGGTCGCTACCGGCGGTGCGGCAATGACGGATCGCAGAGGCAACTTCGTGCTGCCGACGATCATCACCGGCCTGAAGAATTCGGACGAGGTGGTGCAGTCGGAGACCTTTGCGCCGATTCTCTACGTGATGAAGTTCAAGACCCTCGACGAGGCGATTGATCTGCAGAACGGTGTGCCGCAGGGCCTGTCCTCGTCGCTGTTCACCGAGAGCATGAAGTCAGCCGAGAAGTACCTGTCGGCGGCCGGTTCGGATTGCGGCATAGCCAACGTCAATATTGGCACCTCGGGTGCGGAGATCGGCGGTGCGTTCGGTGGCGAGAAGGAGACTGGCGGTGGTCGTGAGTCCGGTTCGGATGCGTGGAAGGTCTACATGCGTCGCCAGACCAACACCATCAACTACTCCGATTCGCTGCCGCTGGCGCAGGGCATCAAGTTCGAGTTTTGAGAGATCGACCGATCACGGGCGCCTTGCTGCCGGTGATCGGCTCGCTTGAGTCACATCGTGCTACCCCCGTTGTCTGGACCGTGTTCCCTTCGATGAGCGAGTGATCCGATGAGTGAGCCATCCCCTTATCGAGCAGGCCCCTCGACCAGTTCGCTGGCCGTGGTGAGTCTGGTTTTCGGCATTCTCGGCTGGTGCGTGCTGCCGTTTGTCGGCCCGATCGTGGCAATCATCTGCGGCCATCTGGCGCGCGCGGAGATCCGTCGCGCAAGCGTCGACAACCGTATGGAAGGCGATGGCATGGCCATCGCCGGTCTGGTGCTTGGCTATCTGCAGTTTGCCGTCGGGCTGTTGTTGTTGATGGCGTTGGTCGTGTTCCTGATGCTCGGTGCAACGCTGTGGCACTGGCACTGACCAGCTCCGCCATGAGCAACGGGCAGCCTGTTCCCCCTTTTGATTTTGGCGGCTACCGCGTGGTGGTGGCCGGCGGCAGCAAGGGCATCGGCCGCAGCATGGGGCTGGCATTCGCCAGTGCCGGCGCGTCGGTGTCGATCTGCGCACGCGGCGAGACGGCGCTGGAGCAAACCCGCCAGGCGATCGCTGCCTGCGGTGTCACCGCACATGCGCAGCAGTGCGATCTGGCAGATGCCACGGCGATCAAGTGCTTTGTGGAAAGTGCCGCCGGCGCATTGGGCGGCATCGACGTGCTGGTGAACAATGCCAGCGGTTATGGCTTCAGTGATGACGATGACGCATGGCTGGCTGACTTCAATGTGGACCTGATGGCGGCCGTGCGTGCCTCGCGCGCCGCGCTGCCGCATCTGGCGAAGTCAGACCACGGCTGTATCCTGCATACCAGCTCGATTGCGGCAACGCGCCCGCGTCCGGGCGGTCCTTCGTATGCCGCGATGAAGGCGGCCCTCAGCCACTACACCATGTCGCAGGCGATGGCCCTGGCCGCTCAGCGGATTCGCGTCAACGCCATCGCGCCGGGTTCGATCGAGTTCGCCGACGGGCTGTGGGACCGTTGCCGGCAGGAAGATCCGGCACGCTACGCCGGTGTGCTGGCCAAGATTCCCTTCGGCCGTTTCGGTACGCCCGAAGAAATCGCCCACGCGGCGCTGTTCCTGGCCTCGCCGTGGGCGGGCTGGATCACCGGACAGACCCTGGTGGTGGATGGCGGTCAGATGCTCAATGGCTGATCCGGACGCTTCGCTGAAGTCGACCACGCGCTTCAGTGACCGTGTCGATGACTATGTGCGCTTTCGCCCGGATTATCCGTCGGCACTGCTTGAGTGGTTGCAATGCGAGCAGGGCGTGGATGCACGCTTTCGGGTGGCTGATGTCGGCGCGGGCACGGGCATCTCCTCGAAGATGTTTCTCGACGTGGGCTATCAGGTGACCGCGGTGGAGCCGAATGCGCCGATGCGCAGCGCGGCCATGCAGTGGCTGCGGGACTACCCGCGTTTCGACGCCATCGACGGTCGCGCCGACGCCACCGGCCTGGCCGATGCCAGCGTGGATCTGGTCACCGTGGCACAGGCCTTCCACTGGTTCGACGAGGCAGTGGCGCGGCGTGAGTTCGCCCGTATCCTGCGTCCTGGCGGACTGGTGGCGATCTGGTGGAACTCCCGCCAGCTTGCGGGCACCCGCTTTCTGGAGGGGTACGAGGCGCTGCTCAAGACCTTCGGTACCGACTACTCCAGCGTGGCCGAGCGCTATGCTGACGACGCCCGCATGCGCGAATGGTTTGGCGCCGGCTTTCAGGGGGCAGCCTCTTTCGCCCATGGCCAGAAACTTGATTTCGAGGCGTTGCGCGGGCGGCTGATGTCCTCTTCGTATGCGCCGCAGGCCGGCCATCCAAAGCATCTGCCGATGCTGCAGGCTTTGCGTGAGCTGTTCGACGACTGCGCCGAACACGGCACGATAAACTTCGATTACGACACCCGCATTTTCGTGGGCCAACGGGTTTGAGCATGTACGACATCCTGCGACCACTGCTGTTCAAGCTCGATGCCGAGACGGCGCATCGCGTCACCCTGTATGGCATGGGTGTGGCGCAGCGCAGCGGCTTTGCCCATCTGATCGCACAACCGCCGGCGGATCTGCCGGTCACGGTGTTTGGCATCACCTTTCCCAACCCGGTCG
>JBBQQL010000037.1:0-28594 GCA_038215995.1 Lysobacterales bacterium | reverse complement strand
CAGCGCGGCCAGCAGCCGCACGTTGTCGCGCGGCTCGCCGTCGCTGTTCAATTGCTCGCGCAGGCCGCGACTGGCCAGACGCGCGGGGTCGAGCTGCTGGCGCCGCGAGTTGGCCGCACCGACCAGTCGCACGCTGGCCGCAGCCGGCGTGTTGAGCAACTTCAGCAAGGCGCCGCCGACCACACCGGTACCGAGCAAGACGATGGCAATACCTGCAGGAGCGCACCCTGTGCGCGAATGCTCTTCGAGGGGCTCGCGCACAGGGTGCGCTCCTGCAACCACCTCATCAGGCTTCGTCGCAACCTCCAGCACCGCACTCATGCGATGACCCGACGTTTTGACGGCGCCACCGCGGTGGCGCGCAGCAAGGCCGAATCGAGATCGCGCAGCAGGTCGTCACCGTCCTCGATACCGACCGACAGGCGCAGCAGGCTGTCGGCGATACCGGCGTTGCGGCGTGCCTCCGGCGCCATCGACGCATGTGTCATGGTTGCCGGATGGGCGATCAGGCTCTCCACTCCGCCCAGCGATTCGGCCAGCGAGAAATAGTGCAGGCCATCGACGAAGGCCTCGATATGCTCGACCTCACCCTCCAGCTCAAAGCTGAGCATGGCGCCGAAGCCCTGCTGCTGGCGTGAGGCCAGCGCGTGGCCGGCGTGATGCGCCAGCCCTGGATAGTAGACCTTGCGCACGGCCGGATGGCCATCCAGACGCTCGGCAATCCGGGTCGCGTTCTCCTGATGCTGGCGCAGGCGAACCGACAGCGTGCGCAGCCCGCGCAGGGTGAGGTAACTGTCAAACGGCGCGCCGGTCAGACCATTGCAGTTGGCCCACCACTTCAGCTGCTCGAACACCGCCGGCTCACGCGCCACCACGGCCCCGCCAACCACATCGCTATGGCCGTTGATGTACTTGGTGGTCGAGTGCACCACCACATCCGCACCCAGCAGCAGGGGCTGCTGCAATGCCGGCGACAGGAAGGTGTTGTCGACCACCAGCAAGGCGCCAATCGCGTGGGCCGCCTGGGCAACGAGGCGGATGTCGGTGATCCGCAGCAGCGGATTGGACGGCGTCTCGACCCAGACCAGGGCCGGCTTGTGCGCCAGCCCGGCGGCCAGCGCCACGCTGTTGCTGAGGTCGGCGAATACCACGCTGAAGCGACCCTTTTTCGCCCAGGCATCGAGCAGGCGCCAGGTGCCGCCATAGCAGTCATGCGCCGCCAGCACGGTGGCGCCCGCTGGCACCAGTTCCAGCGCCAGCGCCACCGCCGACATGCCACTGGAGGTCACCACCGCGCCCGCACCCTGCTCCAGATCGGCCAGCGCCTCGCCGAGCAGATCGCGGGTGGGATTGCCGCTGCGCGAGTAGTCGTAGGCGCGCTTGCGCCCGAAACCCTCGAAGCTGTAGTTGGTCGACAAATGCAGCGGCGGTACCACGGCACCATGCTGGGTATCGCACTCGATGCCGGCGCGCACGGCGCGGGTACAGGGGGCTGGCGTGTTGCTCATCTGAATCTCCAGGTCAAACATCGTGGTGTTCTTTTTCAGGAGCGCCCGCTGCGCGCGATGCTCTTGCGCAACGCCGCGAACGGCTCGCGCACAGGGTGCGCTCCTACAGGTTGAGGGCCTCGCGCAGCAGCGGCGCCAGTTGCTCGACTTCTTTCAGGAACGCGTCGTGCCCGTAGGGCGACTCGATCACCTCAAGCGTGGCCGCGCCATGCAGGCGGCGCTGCAGTTCGCACAGGTCGGCCAGCGGCACCAGCCGGTCGGAAGGGAAACCGATCAGGGTGGCCGGGGTGGATACCTGCTCGGGCGTCACGTTGTGCAGGTCGATCGACTCAGACAGGGCGAGGAAACGATCGGCATCGAATCGCTCGACAAAACGCTGTCCCTGGTGGGCGAGATAGTCCTCGACCGGGAAGTGGAAGCGCTCGTCGCGCCACTCGGGCGGGCCGTCGAAGCGCTGGGCAAACTCGGCGCTGCCACGGTAGGTGGTGATCGCCAACTGGCGGGCCAGCGACAGCGCCTCGTCGACCTGACCACTGGCCTGACCCAGCCGCACGATGCCGCGCTGCACGCTGCGCTGCGCCGTGGCCAGGGGATGCGGCCGATGCGCGCCGGCCAGCAGCACCAGCCGATCCACCCGTGCCGGATGCCGCGCCGCGAACGCCAGCGCCACCATGGCGCCATAGGACGAACCGATGAAAGCATGCGCCCTGACGACACCCAGCGCCTGCAGCAAGATGGCCAGCGCGTCCGCCTGGTCCTCGCTGGAAACAGCGTCGGCGCCCAGCTCCTGCGGAGTCAGCCAGTCGATCGCCAGTACTCGCCAACAGGACAAATCGATGGCGGCACCCTCACCGACCAGCTCCTGCCACCAACCCGCGGGAGCGTCGCCATCCAGCGCCGTGACATCGCGGTCGGCCGAGATGCCACCTTGCACGATCACGATGGGTGCATCCAGGGCGCCACACCACAGGTAGCGCACCTCGACCTGGCGCAAGCCGGCGCCATGCTTGGCCTTCAATGGCAGGCGGCGGGAGTCGCGCAAGCGGGTCGGCAGCGGCCGCGCACACGTCGACGGCTGCCCGTCGAGCACGGCGACTTGGGTGGTTTCGGCCTGGCTGGTCTCGGGCTGGAACGTCATGAAACTCTCCGGTCGGCATCGCCCTGCGAAACGCCGGAACGGTCGCCATGACCGGTACCGGCAGCACGTCGCTGCGAGACCGATGGCGCCCATCTACCGGCACAAGCCCGAAGGCTGCTCCGCAGGAGTTGGCACCATGACGGAAACGCTCCGCAGGTTGCCCCGGCTTCAAAGGGCCTGTCCCTCAGCCGGTCTCGATGAGTGTTGTGGATACTGAATTGCTGGATATGAGTTGTCAATAGACGTCTAAACATCTAAACGTATATGCTTTCATGTCATATCCGATGAAACGTCGGATCTTGGCGAAAAAGCAACTGCCGGACCGCATCACCGCAGCCCCGACTGAGCCCACCAGCAGCAACCGCGGCAGACCAGCCCAAAACCATAAATGAACGAGAACCGGAAGCCCGTCCGGCAGTGTCATCACGCCAGCCGACCCTGCTGCTAACCTGCCGCCATGAATTTCCCCATCGAAACACCGAGCCTGAGCACCAAGTTGCAACGGGCGGGCTTTGCTTTTGTCACCGCCGAGCACATGCGCGAACTGCTGCAAGCGGAGGCGATGAGTGACTGGGCCGTGTTTTCCGCCAGCTGGAACGACCTCGCCCCCGATACCTACCTGGCGGCACTGGGCCGCCATCGGCGCCGACGCCACGCCACCTTTTCGATAGAAAAGGACGGCACGATGCAGCGTGAGGTCCATCAGGCCCATTTCCAGACACGGCACAACAACCCGCTGCAAGGCGATATCCAGCGCTGGTTCCTGCCCATGCGCCCGGCCCTGGCCGAGGGTGCCAGCCTTCGCCATATCGTGCAGTTCTCGCACACGCTGTTCGCTTCGCTGCGGCCCGGCCCGGTGCGCTGGCATGTAGAGACCCACCAGTTCCGCATCGAAGCCCGCCCCGGCGAGCCCGGCGAGCCCACCCCGGAGGGCGTTCATCACGACGGCGTGGACTATGTGCTGGTGCTGCTGATCGACCGCGAGAACATCGAGAGCGGCACCACCACTATCCACGCCGAAGACGGCAGCCTGCTGGGCAGCTTCACCCTGCGTCATCCGCTGGACGCAGCCCTGGTCGATGACGCCAGGGTCAGCCATGGCGTAACCCCCGTGACCGCCCTCGACCCCGGCAAACCAGCCCATCGTGATGTGCTGGTGGTCACCTTCAGGGTCGCGACCTGAGCGTTCTTGCAGCAGCGACGGGGCGAGCCCTGGTCGGCGCGGTCCGCCCACAAGGTGATGGCGACCACATGCTGGCGCCTGCGGTGGCACGCGTCCGCGTTGAGATAACGCGCTGCGGGGTAGAATGCCGATCTATCGTCCGTCAGGCTACGCCATGTCCCTCGACTCAACACATCGCAGGGCCGCCAGCTTGGCCCCGCCGTCCAAGCCCCACGAAGAGCGCCTGAAGTTCAGCGGGGACAACACGTTCCATCGTGAAGTGCGTCGACGCGTCGACGCCGAGTTCAAGCGGCTCGGCACGCGCCAGCGCGACAGCGTACAGATGTATCTCAAGACGGTCGTGATCCTGACCACGTTTGCGCTGTCCTACATCGGCCTGGTGTTCTTCGCCGTCAACGGGTGGCAGGGGCTGGCGCTCGGGCTGGTGCTGGGCACGGCAACGGCCGGGATCGGCTTCAACGTCATGCACGACGGCGGACACCAGGCCTATTCGCGGCACAACTCGATCAATCGACTCAGCGCACTGGCGCTGGACATGGTCGGCGGCAGTTCCTACATCTGGCAATGGAAGCACGCGCGTTTCCATCACACCTGGGTGAATGTTGCCGGACACGACAGCGACATCGACCTCGGCGTGCTGGGACGGCTGTCGCCGGCGCAGCCACGGCGACCATGGCATCGCTGGCAGCACATCTACCTGTGGCCGCTGTACGGCGTCACCGCGATTCGCTGGCACCTGTATGGTGATTTTCGCGACCTGATCACCGGCACCATCGGCGAACGCCCCTTCACGCGCCCACGCGGCCGGGATCTGGCCGCGCTGGTGATCGGCAAGCTGGTGTTTTTCACGCTCGCCTTCGGTCTGCCACTGCTGTTCCACCCGCTCGGTACCGTATTGGCGTTCTACGCGCTGGTCGCAGCGGTCGCCGGCGTGCTGCTGGCGCTGGTGTTCCAGATGGCACACGTGGTCGAAGAGGCGGCGTTTCCAGCACCTGACGCCAGCGGCCAGCAGATGGATACGCCCTGGGCGATCCACCAGATGCAGACCACGGTGGATTTCGCGCGCGACAACCGCGTCTTGAGCTGGTTGATCGGCGGACTCAATTTCCAGATCGAGCACCACCTGTTCCCGCGCATATCGCATGTGCACTATCCGATGGTCGCCCGCGTGGTCGAGGCCACCTGTCGCGAGTACGACGTGCCCTATCTCAGCCATCGCACCTTTGCGGCCGGCATCGCCTCGCACTACCGGCTGCTGCGTCGCCTCGGTGCGCAGCTGCCGGCGATCACGACCGGGCATGCCGCCTCCGCGCAAACGTAGCGGCTGGCAGCACGAAGAACGCGACTGCAGCCAGCGTTGCGATCGCTCAAACCGGCTGCGACACTGCCGCCTGCCACCGACTGACCTGCGAGCAAGTGATGACCATCGCCACCAACCTCGTGATCGCCCTGATCGCCCTGCTGCATCTGTGGTTTCTGGTGCTTGAAATGTTCCTGTGGACGCAACCCTCCGGTCGCCGCGCGTTCGGGCTCAGCGCGGAATTCGCCGAGCAGACCAAGGCGCTCGCGGCCAATCAGGGCCTGTACAACGGCTTCCTCGCTGCCGGCCTCATCTGGGGCCTGTACCTGGGTTCCGCCGGTGTTGACGTGAAAGTGTTTTTCCTCGGCTGCGTGCTGGTCGCTGGCGTGTTTGGCGGCCTCACCGCGGCACGCAAGATTCTCCTGTTCCAGGCGGCACCGGCGGCGTTTGGTTTGCTGCTGGTGCTGTTCAACTGATCCGCACCAGCAGTACGCAGGCCGCTCCGATGACCACCTCCCGCGAAGCCGTCGGCAAGCGCTTCGACCCCGCCCTGATGCAGCACGCCCGCGAGCGAAGCTGGGCCGCATTGCGCGGTATCCACCAGCGGATGCGCCAGGGCATCAGCGAAGACGAGGCGAAAGTCGAAGCAGCCGAGGTGTTTCGCGAACTGGGCGTCGAGCGCGTCTGGCACCCGGTGATCATCCGCATCGGACCGAACACCACCAAGACCTATCGGCAGCGCTCCGACCCCAGCGTGCGACTGGGCACAAACGACAGCTACTTCATCGACCTCGGCCTGGTGTTTGGTGGTCATGAAGGCGATGTCGGCGACACCTTCGTGCTGGGCAATGCACCGGAGCGCCAGGCCTGCGCTGCAGCCGCGCGTGCCCTGTTCGACGAAGTGGCCGCTGCCTGGCGTACCCAGAACCTGAGCGGGGAGGCTCTGTATGCATTCGCCGACGAGCGCGCCACGGCCATGAGCTGGCGGCTCAACCACGCGATCAAGGGGCATCGGGTCAGCGACTTCCCGCATGCCATCCACAAGGGCGGCGACCTCGGCGTGCTGCCCTCGACGCCATCGCCAAGTTTGTGGATTCTGGAAATTCAGCTGGCCCACCCGACTGAGCCGTTCGGTGCGTTCTACGAGGACTTGCTGAGTCTTCCGGCTGCCGACTCAAGCGCGCGCCCGTCATAAGCTGACGCGGGCGGGCTCCCGCCAAAAAACCGACGGCGCCGGATATCCGTACTGCCTCCCTGCCCGCAGCCCGCAGGCCAGGCGCCCAGCAAGGTGATTTGCGATATCGTGTTAGCGGCAAAAAGCGCAGCAGAACGCCACATGGCGGCACTGACTGCCGCGCGGCACTGACATCGCTGCGCATGCGCCACGTTACCACCGGACGGCACCACCCTCGACGGCGATTCGGCGTGCTCGCCATGTGGCACTGCTCGTGCATAGGTGTCGGTGAAGCGGACAAGGCCGCCCTGCCCGGGGACTGCCACGCTGCTCATTTGGTGCTTTTTGCACGAGGACATGGCGATGCCGGCGACCACTGAAATTCCTTCCAACCATGCCGCGAATCAGTTCGCGGCGGCCCTGCGCTCGTTCACCGAGCATGCCCGCGCGATCGCCTGTGGCCGCGCCGAAGGTGACAGTTTCAGCTGGTTTCTTGCCAGCGAATACCAGTGGGAAATGGAGGTGGCTGCCGAGTGGCTGGTTTCCTCCCCTGCCAGCGAGCTTTCCGACAACCAGAAAAGCACCTTGCGCCATTTTCTGAGCCGCATGCCGGAAACCCGCAAAGCCCTTATCGACGCACGTCAGGTGGCGGCCAACCGACCCCATGCAGCCGACGCACCCGCCTGGGCCGACTGGCTGGAGATTGCGTCGCTGCCGGACTGGAGCGACTTCACCGTACGCACCGCGATCCTGCTCAGCCAACTCGGCAACCCGGCGCAGAATGACTCGCTCTTTGGCAGCGCCGACTGAGTTGGGACCGCAGCCCGCTGACAGTCGCACGGAATAGAGCATAGGGGGCTATGCTGGCTGATCATCCGGGTCTTGCCTGGATTCCAGGCTTCACCGCATGCCCTCGCCGTCAAAACCAGTAAAGTCCCCGGCCTCGACCACCGTCGCCGGCGGCCATGTGGCGAAAATCCGCAAGACACCCTCAGCGCACGTGATGATCGTTGCCATCGGCGCGTCCGCCGGCGGCCTGGAGGCGTTCAAGGAATTTTTCTCGAACATGCCGGCCGATGGTGAGCTGGCATTCGTGCTGGTACAGCATCTGGCACCGGATCATCGCAGCCTGCTGGTCGAACTGATCGGTCGCAGCACCAGCATGCCGGTACTCGAGGCCACCGACGGTGCCAAAGTCGAGGCGCGGCATATCTATGTGATACCACCCAATGCCACGCTGGCCATTGCCAACGGCGTATTGCAGGTGTCCCGGCCGGCTCCGCCGCGGGAGCATCGCCGGCCGATCGATACGTTCTTTACGTCACTGGCCGAGGACCAGGGCCATTGGGCTGTGTGCATCGTGCTGGCCGGCACCGGCAGCGATGGCGCCCGTGGCCTGCGGGTCATCAAGGAGCACGGTGGCCTGGCGCTGGCCCAGTCGGGCTTCGACCACGAGGCGATGACCGGCATGCCGGCGAGTGCCGCTGCCACCGGCCTGGTCGACGAGGTGTTGCCGGCCGCCGACATGCCCAAGCGGCTGCTGGCCTATCAGAAGCAGATGCGGACCTCACGTCGTCCGAGCGGCAAGCATGCCGCGGTGGCGAATGATGCTCAGATCGCCGCAAGTTTGAAGACCATCTGCGAACTACTGCATGCCGGAGTCGGCCACGACTTCGGCCAGTACAAGGACAAGACCCTGCTGCGGCGCATCGAGCGTCGCATGCTGGTGGTTCAGGTCGGAACCCTGCCGGCCTATATCGAGTATCTGCGTCAGAACCCCAATGAACACGAGTTGCTCTTTCGCGAGTTCCTGATCGGGGTCACCGAGTTCTTCCGTGACGCAGCCGCCTTCGAGGCGCTGCAGACCATCGCGATTCCAGCGATGCTGGCTGACAAGACCCCTGCCGATGTGTTGCGGGTGTGGGTGCCCGGATGCGCCACCGGCGAGGAGGCCTATTCGATTGCCATCGCGCTGCGCGAAGCGATGGACACACAGCGCGGACCGAAGGTGAAGATTTTCGCCACCGACATCGACGACATGGCGATCGACACGGCGCGCGCCGGGCGCTATCCCTCGCCGCTGGTCGGCATTTCGGCGGAACGGCAGGCGCGCTGGTTCAGCAAGGATCGTGACGGCTTTGTGGTGAACAAGCAGATCCGCGAGATGTGCATCTTCTCGCCGCACAGCGTGATCAAGGACCCGCCGTTTTCGCGGATGGACCTGGTGTCCTGCCGCAACCTGCTGATCTACCTGAACAGCGATCTGCAGGAGCAGCTGGTGCAGTCGTTCCACTATGCACTGCGGCCACATGGCTTCCTGTTGTTGGGAAGCTCGGAACGATTGGCAAAAAGTGCCCGCCTGTTCACCGAGCTGGACAAGAAACAGCGGCTCTACGTTCGCCGTGAAGACGCGCGTAGCCACCCACGGAATTTCCCCAGTTCGAGGATCCGACCGATCAATCCCGTCGGAGCTGCAGCACCAGTGGCAATGCGGCCCATCGAGAACGTGATCGAGCAGAAGGCCCGCCAGGCGCTGGCACCCTGGTCGCCTGCCTATGTGGTGATCGATGCCCAGCACGAGGTATTGCACTTTGGTGGCGAAACCGGACGCTACCTGGGGCCATCCTCCGGCACCGCCAGCCTTGACCTGTTCCAGTTGCTCGACCGGCCGTTGCGCGGCGTGGTGCGTACCGCGGTATTGCAGGCATTTGCCAGCGGCCAGCGGGTACTGCGGGAAGGGTTGACCAGCACGGTCAATGGCCACCAGCGGCCGCTGCGCCTGATCGTGCAACCGCTGACAGCAGACGACGGCAAGCTCGACATGTGCATGGTGGCGTTCAATGAAATCGACTACGCGCCCCGCTCCAGCGGAGGGTCCAGCATCGACGAACTCAAGGCCGACACCACCGACCTGCGCACGCTGGAAGACGAACTGCGCATTACCCGCGTGCAGTTGCACGATGCGATTGACTTGCACGAGATCGCCAGCGAGGAGCTGAAATCGGCCAACGAGGAATACCAATCGGTCAACGAAGAGCTGCAGTCCGCCAATGAGGAACTGGAAACCTCGTCCGAGGAAATGCAGTCGATCAACGAAGAGCTGCAAACGGTGAATGCCGAACTCAGCAGCAAGAACGACGCGCTGAACCGGGTCAACAGCGACATCCGCAACCTGCTCGACAGCACCCACATCGCCACCCTGTTCCTCGATCGCGATCTCGCCATCCGCAGCTACACCCCGGTGATGACGCGGCTGTTCCACCTGCGCGATGGCGACAAGGGGCGCCCGATCACCGAAATCTCGCCGCTGATCGCCTACCCGGAGCTGAAGGACGACGTGGCGAAGGTGTTGCGTGAATTGACCGTCACCGAACGCACCCTGGTCGGCATCGACAACGCACCGACCTTCCTGCTGCGCATGCGGCCCTACCTGACCATCGACAATGTCGTCGACGGCGTGGTGCTGACCTTCGTCGACATCACCCAGGGCCAGCGTCTGAGCAACGAGCACGCACGCCTGGCAGCCATCGTCAATTCCTCGCGTGACGCCATTTTCGGTTTTTCGCTGGACGACCGCATCAGCAGCTGGAATACCAGTGCCGAACGCATCTTCGGACTCAAGCCCAGCCAGGTCGTCGGCCAGCCACTGGCGATGCTGCTGCCGCCGGCAGCATCTGCCGAGGCGAAGGCCTTCTTCAACGGCCAGGCGCGGCAACCGCAGCTGGAGGATTTCGAGATGAGCTGGACGCGCCCGGACGGCAGCTCGGTGCCGCTGGAGATGTCCTACTCGCCGGTATGCGACATCAACGGTCAGACGGTTGCCGGCCGCCTGATCGCGCGAGACATCACCGAGCGACATCGTGCCACGCGGCATGCGGAAATCATGCTGGCCGAGCTCAACCACCGGGTGAAGAACACCCTGGCTACCGTGCAGGCCGTGGCCCAGCAGACTGCCGTCAATGCGCCCGATCTGGAGAGCTTCAACGAAAGTTTCCTGGCGCGGCTGCTGGCGCTGTCGAACACCCACAACCTGCTCGCCCGCGAGGCCTGGAACGGCGCCCCGCTGGCCGACATCATCAACAACGAAATGGCACCCTACCGCCACGGCAACGAACTGCGAGTGCAGCTGCACGGGGACAATCTCACCCTGCTGCCCAAGCACGCGCTGGCGCTGAGCATGGCAATCCACGAACTGGCCACCAACGCTGCCAAATATGGCGCGCTGTCCGTATCGACCGGGCAGGTCAGTATTGGATGGACCACGCGAAACACCCAACAGGGCCGCCGGCTGCACCTGCAGTGGGTGGAATCCGGCGGCCCCGCCGTGGTGGCGCCAGAGCATCGCGGCTTTGGCTCGCATCTGATCAGCGACGGCCTGCCCTATGAACTGGATGGCCAGGTGACGCTCGCCTTTCTGCCCCATGGCGTCACTTGCGTGATTGACGTACCCCTTTTCAATGGAACCAGCTGATGTCCGAAGCCACGAACAAGGGCTGCGTGCTGCTTGCCGAAGATGAAATGATGGTGGCGATGATGCTGGAAGACCGCCTCGAACACTTCGGCTACCAGGTACTCAAGGCGGCACGACTGTCCGCCTGCCTGGCGCTGGCCGAGTCGGCGCCGATCGATCTGGCCATTCTCGATATCAACCTGGCCGGCGAAGCCAGTTTCCCGGTGGCCGAGGTATTGCGGCAGCGCGGCATTCCCTTCCTGTTCTCGTCCGGCTACGGCAGCGACGGCCTGCCAGCGGCCTGGAAAGGCGCGAAGGTGTTGCAGAAGCCGTATGACACCAACCAGCTGATCTCGATGCTGAATGACCTGCGCAAGGCCTGACCCGGGCCGACCCGAAAGCTGCGGCCGGACGGCGTGACAACGGCAGCCAGGAATGCGGTCAGGGCCGGCCTTTGCGGCGGGCCGACGGATTTTCGATCGCGCCGGCAAGGCCGCGACCCGCCCAGCGGACGGCGGCTGAACCGAAGCAAGCAGTTTTGGCATCCAGCGGCTATAATGCCGGGTTTCACGCGTTCGCGCCCTGCCTGCCGGGCTCGCGCAGTTCCAGCAGCACCCCGCAGGCACATCGAAAATATTCCCGGCGGACGGCACTCATCTGTCCTCCAGCACTTTTGCCTTCACGACCTTCAACGGAATCCAGACTGTGGCCCGCCAGAAACCTCTCAAGCTCTATCGCAACATCGGCATCATCGCGCACATCGACGCCGGCAAGACCACCACCACCGAGCGCGTGCTGTATTACACCGGCAAGAAGCACCAGATCATCGACGTGCATGACACGAAAGATGGCAAGGGCTCGACCACCACGGATTACATGGAGCAGGAGCGCAAGCGCGGCATCACGATCCAGTCCGCTGCTGTGTCGACCGAGTGGAAGAACCACCAGATCAACGTGATCGACACCCCGGGACACGTCGACTTCACCATCGAGGTAAACCGCTCGCTGCGCGTGCTCGACGGCGCGGTGGTGGTGTTCGACGGCGTGGCCGGCGTGGAACCGCAGACCGAGACCAACTGGCGCCTGGCCGACCAGTACAACGTGCCGCGCGTGTGCTACATCAACAAGATGGACCGCATCGGCGCCAGCTTCGCGCATTGCGTTAAGGGTATCCGCGAGCGCCTGGACGCACCGGCCCTGCTGTGCCAGATCCCGCTGGGCAGCAGCGACGAGTTCTGCGGCATGGCCGACTTGGTCGCCAACGTGGCCTATATCTGGCAGTCCGACGACAAGGACAGCACCTGGGAAACCGTCTCCTTCGAGGAAGCGAAGAACCGATTGAAGTTCGGCTCCACCGTCGACAATGACTGGGTTGCCCAACTGCCGAAGCTGCGCGAAGAGATGCTGGAAACCGCGCTGGCGATGGACGACGATGCCTTCGAGCGCCTGATCGAAACCGGCGAGCATGACCCGGAGAAGCTGAAGGAGTGCATCCGCAAGGGCTGCGTCAGCGGCAAGCTGGTGCCGGTGTTCTGCGGCTCCTCGTACAAGAACAAGGGCGTGCAGCAGTTGCTCGACGCCGTGGTCGACTACATGCCCTACCCGGGCGAGAACGGCGGCATTTCGATGGTCGACGAGGATGGCAACATCATCGGCGAGCAGGAAGTCACCGACGACGCACCCGCGCGCGCGCTGGCGTTCAAGGTCATCAATGACCAGTTCGGCACGCTGACCTTCTGCCGCGTCTATTCGGGCGTGATCAAGAAGGGTGACACCCTGATGAATGTGACCCGCGGCAAGAAAGAGCGCGTGGGCCGCATCGTCGAAGTACAGGCCAACGCGACCAAGGAAATCGACGAGGTCCGCGCCGGCGACATTTGCGCCTTCGTGTCGATGAAGGACACCGAAACAGGCGACTCGCTGAGCGATCCGGCGCACCCGGCCCTGCTCGAGCGCATGCGCTTCCCCGACCCGGTGATCAGCGTGTCGGTGGAGCCGAAGAGCCGCAATGACGTCGACAAGATGTCCACCGCGCTCTACAAGATGGTCAAGGCCGATCCGTCGCTGCGTATGGAAGTGGATCAGGAAACCGGCCAGACCGTGCTCAAGGGCATGGGCGAGCTGCACCTGGAAATCACCATCGACCGCATGCGCACCGAGCTGGGTGTGGAAGCGAGCATGGGCAAGCCCAAGGTCAGCTTCCGCGAAGCCTTCGGCAAGACCGTCGAGCACACCTACACGCACAAGAAGCAGTCCGGTGGTTCGGGCCAGTTCGCCGAAGTGAAGATCATCTTCGAGCCGGGCGAGTCCGGCAGCGGCGTGGTGTTCTCCGACGAAGTGGTCGGTGGCCGCATCCCGCGCGAATACATCCCCGCCGTGCAGCATGCGATCGAGGTCGAGGCACGCCAGGGCCAGGTCGCCGGCTACGAAGTGCTGGACTTCAAGGCACGCCTGATCGACGGCAAGTACCACGACGTCGACTCCTCGGCACTGGCCTTCGAAATCGCCGGCCGCGCCTGCTTCCGCGAGGCGCAGAAGCTGTCCAAGCCGAAGCTGCTGGAGCCGATCATGGCGCTGGAAGTGGTTACCGAGGCGACCTACCTGGGTGACGTCATCGGCGACATCAACCGTCGTCGCGGCAGCATCAGCGACCAGGGCCAGAAGGGTATCTCGGCCTTCGTGCAGGGTTTCGTGCCGCTGTCCGAAATGTTCGGCTACATCAACTTCCTGCGTTCGGCCACCAGCGGTCGCGGCAACTTCTCGATGATCTTCGATCATTACGAGGAAGTGCCGGCCAGCATGGTCGAGAAGCTGATGGAGAAGGAATCGAAGTAAGTCTTCGCTTCCGCCATGGCGCCGGCTTCGCAGCCGGCGCCTGAATGAAAGGCCCGGGGAGCAATCTCCGGGCCTTTTTCGTATATCCACCTCGGCCGCGACAGGCAGCATCGGCGTGCCCGCTTCCACATATACAAGCGCGGGAGGCGCCGGGCATACTCGGACCTCAGTCATGACCTGCACCGGGACCTCGAATGAAAGCAGTACGAGCACTTGCGCCCGCCGCGGCGGCCACACTGGCCTTCTGCGCCGGCATCGGGCTGGCCCAGGCCAGCACCACGACCCAAGTACTACCCGAAACCATGGCCATGCTGAAACATGCGATCAGCGTGCAAACGGTCGAAGGCGGGCATCAGGTGCCGGTACTGGCTGCGTATCTGGCCGACAAGCTCAAGGCTGCCGGGTTTGCCGCCAGCGATATCGAGATCATCCCGGTGGGCGAGACCGCCGCACTGGTCGCGCGCTATCGTGGCACCGGCGAAGGCAATCCGATCCTGCTGTCCGGTCACATGGACGTGGTGGCGGCGAAGCGCAAGGACTGGACCCGCGATCCGTTCACCCTGATCGAGCAGAACGGCTACCTCTACGGCCGTGGCTCGGCGGACATGAAAACCGCGGTGGTAGTGATGGTCGAAACCCTGATCCGCCTCAAGCGCGAAGGTTTCAAGCCGCGCCATGACCTGATCCTGCTGCTGTCCGGCGACGAGGAGACCGCGATGGCCTCCACCCGTGAACTGGCCAAGCGCTATCACGATGCCGAATTCCTGCTCAACGCGGATGCCGGCGGCGGCACGCTCAACCCCGAGACGGGCAAGCCCGTGATCTACCAGATCCAGGCCGCCGAGAAGACCTACGCGGACTTCCGTATCGGCCTGACCTCGGCCGGCGGGCATTCCAGCGAACCCAACGCAGACAATGCAATCTACCGGCTGGCGCGCCTTATCGACCGCCTGGCGGCCTACCAGTTTCCGCCGATGATCAACGAGATCACCCGCGCTTCGCTGCGCGCCACCGGCGCACACACGCCCGGCCCGCTGGGTGCGGCGATGACGCAGTTCGCCGCCCACCCCGATGATGCCGCCGCCGCGGCTACCATCTCCGCCGATCCCGCCTATGTCGGCCAGATCCGTACCACCTGCGTGGCGACCATGCTCAACGGCGGCCACGCGCTGAACGCGCTGCCGCAAAGCGCCAGCCTCAACGTCAATTGCCGGATCTTTCCGGGGACCTCCGTGGACAGCGTGCGCGACACCCTGGTCAAGGTGATCGACGACACCTCCGCCACCGTCGCCGTGCTGGCGCCACCGCCGGTGGCCAGCCCTGCCTCGCCGCTGCGCCCGGACGTGATCGCCGCCGTCACCGAGGCCGTGCACCACCGCTTCCCGGGCGTGGAGATCGTGCCCGGCATGTCCGCGGGCGCCTCCGACAGCATGTACTTCCGCAACGCCGGCGTGCCCAGCTACGGCATCGATGCGGCCTTCACCAAGCCCGACGAGACCTTCGCCCACGGCCTCAACGAAAAGCTGCCAGCCTCGGAAGTCGCCGCGGGCCTGGAGTTCTGGCATCGGGTGCTGATCCAGCTGGCGAAGTGAGGAGCGCTGGCATGGCCTGTTGTTGCATGCCAAGGATGTCCTGCGCCCGGCCAACCGTGGCCGCGGCGCACTCCCACCGGCGCTCGACCACTACGCCGAAATATGCTCGTACAGAATCGCTGCGCCCACACCGATCAGGATGACCCCGCCGATCACTTCGGCGCGCTTGCCCACCATCGCGCCGAGCACGCGACCGAGCATGATGCCCAGGGTAACCATGCTGAACGTGCACAGGCCGATCACCACCGCCACGACGGCAATCGGGATATCGACGAAGGCCAGTCCCACGCCCACCGCCAGCGCGTCAATGCTTGTGGACAAGCCGGTGATGGCGAGAGTGGCGAGGCCGTGCTTCCTCGCTTCGTCAACCGGTTCGTCCGCCTCCGGCTTCAAGCCGTTCCACATCATGTGCAGGCCGAGCAGCAACAGCAGGGCGAAGGCGATCCAGTGGTCCCAGGCCTGGATATAGCGCGAGGCGCTCTTGCCCAGCAGCCAGCCGACCACCGGCGTGATCGCCTCGATCACGCCAAAGATCAAGCCGACGCGCAAGGCCTGGTTGAGCCTCGGCCTGGCCATGGCGGCACCCTTGCCGATCGCCACAGCGAAGGCATCGGTGGACATGGCGAAGCCAAGCAGAAGAATGGAGAACGGATTCATGGGTAGCCAGGTCGGTGGGGCTGGGCGCAACGGCACGGCGCCGCGCCCGATCGCCATGGCGCCGTCAACCGTTGGAGTCGCCAACCAGGACCGGTGTGCTCGCCACGGCGGGCGAAGCCGAGCATGTTAACGGAGAAGCCTCTTCGCAACGAGAGCTACCAGTCAACCGGCCGCACGGACACCTTTGCAAGGCGGGTGTCCGCAGGCAGGACATCACGGTCACATCCAAAAGGCCCGACGAAATGCGGGTCAAGCGCATCAACAAAAAGCTGCCCGCCTCGGCAGTCGCCGCCGGACTTCGTTCCGGCAGCGGGTACCCATGCCTTCGAACAGCATGCGACTGCCTCTCTCAAGTACTCCGGCGACGGCAGGTAAAGAAGCCGTTGAAGGTCAGCCGCCCGGTCGCCGGATCATCGGTCAGCTTCTCCGGCGCGGTGATATGTCCGGAATGGAGCATTCCGCCATCGTAAAAGACCATCCGGTTCCAGCGCGCCGGAACTGTGCCGATCAACCGGAAGTAATCGTTCGACGCATGCATGTAGCCAGGCTGGATGCCATATCGACTCAGGAATACTTCCGGCCGAAGCGTGTTCGAGTCGGCAAAGAGTTGCTGAATCACGACGCGCGGCCGCGTTGGCTCGTAGAAGCTGGTACCACCCAGTGCCTCATCCCGGAACAGGTACAGCACGGACGCCTGAATGCTCTGCGCGGGAGCAAGGCCGAAGCTATCGGCGTGACAGAACCACTGCGATGGACGCAAGGTGCCTGGCGGCATGGTCACCATCGCCAGGCGGCAGTGCATGTGCAGCAGACGACGGGCGTCGAACAGGCCGCGGATGTGGCGGATAAAAAATTCCTGCAACGACTCACTCACGCTCTCAGGCACCAGCAGATAGGTACCCGGGTAGGCGTTGAAGTCCACCGGGCGCATCAGCGCCCTGCTCTCGGCCGCCCATGTCGCGAAACCCTGCGGGTCACAGAGAACGTCGTCCATCACATAGCAGAACCCGCCATTTGAAAGGGCGACACGCTCTATCCGCGGCACCGGATTGAATAGACCCGAAGGATGCATAGCGACCGTCTGTCGGCTTTCCATACGACACCCTAGGCAATCTCCGCCCGCGACTCAATCCCGCAGGGCAAGACCAGCGCCATGCCAAACCGGACACGGGGGATGGTCAGGCATGGCCGCGGCCCGGCTTCCCGTTCCAGGTCGCAGTAAATCAAGGCGCAGGCCGCCCGGGAGCTTCCACGCTATCATATGCGGTTGACGTTCACGCAGATCGGCTTATGTCCACGCACCTCGAAGAAACCCGCCGCCGCCGTACCTTCGCCATCGTCAGCCATCCTGACGCGGGCAAGACCACGCTGACCGAAAAGCTGCTGCTGTTCGGCGGTGCGATCCAGATGGCCGGCTCGGTCAAGGGGCGCAAGGCGGCGCGGCATGCAACCTCCGACTGGATGGCACTGGAGAAGGAGCGCGGCATCTCGGTCACTTCGTCGGTGATGCAGTTTCCGTACGAGGGCAAGATCGTCAACCTGCTCGACACGCCGGGCCATGCGGACTTTTCCGAGGACACTTACCGCGTGCTGACTGCGGTCGATTCGGCGCTGATGGTGATCGACTGCGCCAAGGGCGTGGAGGAGCGCACGATCAAGCTGATGGAAGTGTGCCGGCTGCGCGATACGCCGATCATGACCTTCATCAACAAGCTCGACCGCGAGGGACGCTCGCCGATCGAGCTGATGGATGAAGTCGAGTCGGTGCTGGGCATCGCCTGCGCGCCGGTGACCTGGCCGATCGGCATGGGCAAGCGCCTCAAGGGCGTCTACCACCTGGTGCTGGACGAGGTGCACGTGTTCGAACCGGGCAAGAACTTCACCCGCCAGGATTCGACCATTTTCAAGGGCCTCGATGCGCCAGGCCTGCTGGAGAAGATCGGCGACGAGGCGATGCGCGAGCTGCGTGACGAACTCGAACTGGTACAGGGTGCCGCACCGTCGTTCGACATCGACGAATACCTGGCCGGCAAGCAGACGCCGGTATTTTTCGGTTCGGCGGTCAACAACTTCGGCGTGCAGTTGTTGCTGGA
The DNA here is from genome assembly GCA_038215995.1 of Lysobacterales bacterium. GTDB lineage: Bacteria > Pseudomonadota > Gammaproteobacteria > Xanthomonadales > Rhodanobacteraceae > Rhodanobacter. Next base: position 10,664 of record JBBQQL010000037.1, on the reverse strand, counting down.
TTTCTTCGTCGAGAACGCGCCCTCGCCGCGACCGCGCGACACGCTGACGCGGATGGTGCAGCCGACCGAGGAGAAGCTCAGCGGCTTCGTGTTCAAGATCCAGGCCAACATGGACCCGGCGCACCGCGACCGCGTGGCCTTCATGCGTGTGTGCTCAGGTACGTACCATGCCGGCATGAAGATGATCCAGAGCCGCACCGGCAAGGACATCCGCATCGCCAATGCGCTGACCTTCATGGCCTCCGACCGCGAGATCGTCGAGACGGCATATCCCGGCGATGTGATCGGCCTGCACAACCACGGCACCATCACCATCGGCGACACCTTCACCGAGGGCGAGGCGGTGAGCTTCACTGGCATCCCCAACTTCGCGCCGGAACTGTTCCGCCGCGCGCGCCTGCGCGATCCATTGAAGATGAAGGCGCTGCAGAAAGGGCTGGCTCAGCTGTCCGAGGAAGGCGCCACGCAGTTCTTCCGTCCGCTGATGTCGAACGACCTTATTCTTGGCGCGGTCGGCGTGCTGCAGTTCGACGTGGTGGCCTACCGACTGAAGGACGAATACAACGTCGACGCCAGCTTCGAGCCGGTCACCGTGACCACCGCGCGCTGGGTGCACTGCGACGACGAGAAAAAGCTGGAAGAGTTCAAGGAAAAGAACGCCATGAACCTGGCCATCGACGGCGCCGGCGAGCTGGTCTACATCGCGCCGACGCGAGTCAACCTGCAGCTTGCGCAGGAGCGCTGGCCACAGGTGCGCTTTGCCAACACGCGCGAGCACGCGGCGGCCGTCGCCGTCTAAGCCAGGACCGGCGGCCGCGCTTAACCGACCCGTCAAAACGAGCCGCCGATTTTCAGGGAATGAGATTGCACATGCAGGCACCGCCGATTGCTTTTTCCACACCGGAACAGGCCTCGCCCTGGAAGCGCTGGCTGCTGTTTTCGCCGCTGGCGCGGATCCTGATTTTCGTGGCCCTGTTTGTACTGAGCGGCTTTCTTGTCGGGTTTCTGGCGAAGCTGCTGGGATGGAACGCGTGGTCCAGCTCCCCACTGCAACATCCGCTGGGTCTTTTGATCGGCCGCGTGCTACCGGCGATTGTCGCCTACCTGCTGCTGGTAAAAATGGTGGAGCGGCGAAATCCGCGCGAACTCGCCGCGGACCGACTGCTGCCGGACTGCGGCGCCGGGCTGTTGCTCGGGACCGTGCTGTTCAGTGTGGTCGTGGGCGTGCTGTACCTGATAGGCAGCTACCACGTCAGCGGGTTCAATCCGGATGCCCAGTGGCTGCCTGAGCTGCTGGTGTTCGGCCTGGCAGCGGGCATCAGCGAGGAAATCCTGTTCCGTGGCGTGCTCTACCGCATCGTCGAGGAAGGGCTCGGCACCTGGGCCGCGCTGATCATATCGGCGCTGTTCTTCGGCGCCGTGCATATCGGCAATCCCGGCGCCACGCTGTGGAGCTCGGCTGCCATCGCCATCGAGGCAGGCCTCTTGTTCGGCCTGCTGTACCACGTCACGCGCTCGCTCTACCTGTGCATGGGCGTACACGCCGCGTGGAACTTCAGCCAGGGCACGGTCTACGGCATTCCGGTCTCGGGCATTCGCGCCGATGGCTGGCTGATCTCCAGCCGCAGCGGGCCGGACTGGCTCAGTGGCGGCGTGTTCGGCGCCGAAGCATCGGTGGTGGCGCTGATCGCCTGCTCGCTGTGTACCCTGGGCCTGCTGATCATCGCCATCCGCCGCGGCTCGATCGTCAAACCAAGCTGGCTGCGCTGACGTCCCTCATGCCGCGCGCTTGCGCGGCGACACCCACATCATCACGCGGGCACGAAACACCGTATCGCCCTGCGCATCGGTGACCTGCACCGCCACCGGCCACTCCTGCGCTTCGCCTGAAGCATTCAGCCCGTGCTCCGGCGTAGCGACGCCATGCAAGCTGCCCACCGCTTTTTTCAGATAGTCGACCGACATGCCCTTGGGAATCCAGCGCATGTCCGGAGGAATGGTTGCATCGGTCATCACGCCGGCACTGAGCTCGGCCAGATTGCACAGCGCGATCGCATGCACGGTACCGAGATGGTTGTGCACACGTCGGCGGTCGCGGATTCGCACCTCGCAGCGGCCCGGTTCCAGCGCAACAAATCGGGGCGCGATCGTGGCGAAGTAGGGAGCCTTGAGGCAGACCATCCGCGAAAAGATCCAGTTCCCGGCCGGCCAGCGGCTGATGCGACGATACAGGGACAACACGGATGAGCTCATCGGACGTGCTCGGCTGCTGTGGAAAAAGCAGGGGCCACGCCCTGATCGGGAGCGGCCCCTGCTGTGACGGGACGACTAGTTGCCGGTCGGAGCGATCACCTTCTCCCGGGCCTTGAACGAGCGCAGCTCATCGGCGTCGAAATCGTCCACGGAGATGAACTCGAACACGGCTTCGCGCACCCGCTTCAGCAAGGCCGCTTCACTGGCATTGATCACGCCTGCCGCCTCACCCTCGGCCAACTGGCTGAGGTAATCGTGCGACTTGAACTGACCGCTCTTGAGCGCCTTGGCAAACTTGCGATCGACCGGCTCGGCGGCAATCACCTCAGGCAGCAAGGCGTTCATGCGCCCGACCGTGTTGTTGGCGGTCGGCGTCAGGTAGACACCTTCCATCAAGCGATCGCGCGCTTCGCCGGGTGCGGTGATCAGCGCAGCGACGCGACGACCCAACCGGTCGGAGGGTGGCACTTCGCGGCGACCAAACGGGAACACCAGAAAACGCAGCAACCAGGACACCGGGCGTACAGGGAAATTGCGGATCGCGCCGTCCAGCGCCATCTGCATCTGCCACACGCTGTTGTGGAAGGCCCATGCCAGCAGCGGACGATCCGCCTCAGGGCGACCGCTGTCCTCGTAGCGCTTGAGCATGCTGCTGGCGATGTAGAGATGACTCAACACGTCGCCGAGGCGCGCAGAAAGCTTTTCCTTGAACTTCAACTTGCCGCCCAGTACGCCCATGAACACGTCGGCGCACAACGCCAGCGCCGCGGAGTAGCGATCAAGCTTGCGATAGTAGCGACGCGTGTATGCATCGCCTGCTGTCTCGCCGATGCGCGAGCCGGTGAGCGCCATCGCAAAACTGCGCACCGCGTTGGACACACCGAAACCGAGGTGGCCGAACAGCAGGCGATCGAAGGTCTTCAATTGCTCAGCCCGATCGGTGATCGCCAGCGACTGCATTTCCTTCAACACATAGGGATGGCAGCGAATCGCACCCTGACCGAAGATCATCAGGCTGCGGGTCATGATGTTGGCGCCCTCCACCGTGATCGCGATCGGCACGCCCTGCCACGAGCGGCCGGCGTAGTTGCTTGGCCCTAGCTGCACGCCCTTGCCGCCGAGTACGTCCATCACGTCGCCGGCGACCTGGCGGCCCCATTCCGTCGCGTGGTACTTCGCGATCGCCGACGTCACCGCGGGCTTTTCACCGCGATCGACCGCCGCCGCCGTGGCACGCGACAACGCGGTGGTGGCGTAGGTCAGGCCACCAATGCGGGCCAGTGCCTCCTCGACACCCTCGAAGCGGGCGATCGCCAGACCGAACTGCTTGCGCATGCGCGCATAGGCGCCGACCGACGCCACCGCACTGCGCAGCGCACCGGTGGCATTGGACGGCAGCGAGATGGCGCGGCCTACCGACAGCACCTCGACCAGCATGCGCCAGCCCTGGCCGGCCATCTTCGGGCCGCCGATCAAGGTGGACATCGGCACGAACACGTCCTTGCCGTGGACGGGGCCATTCTGGAACGGCACGTTCAGCGGGAAGTGGCGCCGACCGATCTGCAGGCCCGGGGTGGAGCGCGGCAGCAGGGCGAGGGTGATTCCCAGGTCCTCCTTGTCGCCCAGCAGGTGCTCCGGGTCGTACATGCGGAACGCCAGCCCGATCACGGTGGCCACCGGCGCCAGGGTGATGTAACGCTTGTCGAAGGTGAGCTTGATGCCGACCGACTCCACGCCATCAACGGTCTGCCTGCAGACGATGCCGATGTCGGGAATCGAGGTGGCATCCGAACCGGCATACGTGCCGGTCAGCGCAAAGCAGGGGATCTCCTCGCCCACGGCCAGGCGCGGCAGATAGTGGTTCTTCTGCTCCTCACTGCCGTAGTGCAGCAGCAACTCGGCCGGCCCCAGCGAGTTGGGTACGGATACCGTCGAGGCCACCGTGGCGGACATCGTCGCCAGTTTCTGCAGCACCGCCGAATGCGCCAGCGCAGAAAACTCCAGGCCGTTGTAGCGCTTGGGGATGATCATGCCGAAGAACTTGTTCTTCTTGAGGAACTCCCACACGTCCGGCGGCAGGTCAGCCAGCTCGTGGGTGATCTGCCAGTCATCGATCATGCCGCATAGCTGTTCCACCGGGCCGTCGAGGAACGCCTGCTCCTCCACGCTGAGTTCCGGCTTGGGCTGTTTCAGCAATTCGTGCCAATCCGGCTTGCCCGAGAACAGCTCGCCCTCGAAGCCCACGGTGCCGGCCTCCAGAGCGGTCTGCTCGGTTTCCGAGAGCTTCGGCGTGACCTTGGCGAACAACTTCAGCAAGGGCGCGCTGATCTGCTGGCGGCGGAAACCCACCATCAGCAACGGCACCGCGATGGCCGCCTCGATGACCAACAGGATCACCATGGTCATCGGGGCATGCGCAAGCAGGCCGACGACCACGGTGGTAGCGATGGTGGCTATCGCCCAGGTTCGCAGGCTGGTGCGGTGGTAGGCGCAGGCGCCAGTGGCAATCAAAGCCGCCAGCAGGGTCAGTATCACGGACATCTCAGCACCTCATCACGGTTGAACAGCAGCGGCCTCGCGGCCGACAGCGGGAATGACATCAGGGTTCTGCACGAAGCGGATCACTTCCCGGGTGAAGGCATCGTTGGCGTCGCCGGCGACCATGTGGGTGGCATCGGCCAGCTCCACGTGCTGCGCGTGCGGAACCAACTTCAGGAACTCGTCGACCGTGGCGCGTGACACCACATCACTGCGCGCGCCCGACAGCAAAAGTACGGGAATATCGATGTGGGCGGCCGCCGCCTGCAGTCGCGGCTGGTAACGCTCGCTTTCATGCACCACGCCGGCAAGCAAGGCCGGATCCCAGTGCCAGCGCAGTCGGCCATCGTCGCCCTGGCGCAGCAGAGGCCGCAACTGCTCTTCGCTCTTGCGCTCGCGCCGATGCGGCAGGTAAGCGGCAATCTGCTCGGCCGCCTCGGCGTAATCGGCAAAACCGTTCGGATGCGCCTGCATGAAGGAAAGAATGCGTTCCACCCCGGCCGTCTCCCAGCGCGGCGTGATATCGACCAGCACCAGTGCGCGAAACGGATTCGGACGAATCTCACCAGCAACCACCATGCCCAGCAAACCACCCATCGAGGCGCCCACCAGGATCGGCGGCTGCGGTTGCGCCTTGGCCAGCCGCAGCATGTCGTCGCCAAACTGGTCCATATGGTAATCGCCATCGGCCAGCCAGTCGCTTTCACCATGGCCGCGCGCGTCAAACGTCACACAACGACACCCCGCCTCGGCCAGCGTCGTCGAAGCACCGTTCCAGGCGCCACGCGTCTGGCCAAAGCCGTGCGCGAACAGCAGGTCGCGGTCACCCGACGGATTGCGCGTCTGCACCGCCAGACTCAGGTCGGCAACGGCAAAACGCGTGATCAGCTCGGGCAGCGTGTCATGAATAACCATACGGATGAGTATGGGTCGCTGCGGCGGTCGCCGTCAACCACTCCAGCACCCCCGCTTGCAACGAAGTCGCAGGCCCGTACCGCAGCATTACAAATGCTCGACGTATGGCTACCATACGGGAATGAATGTAAGCACTAAACCGGAACGTACCCGCCTGTCGGCGGAGGATTGGGAAGTTGCCGCCTTGCAGCTGATCGCCGAACAAGGCGTTGGCGCACTGGCCGTCGAGGCGCTTGCGCGCCAGCTTGGTGTGACCAAAGGCAGCTTCTACTGGCATTTCCGTACCCGCGAGGCGCTGCTCAATGCCGCGCTGGAGCGCTGGGAGCAATACGGTGAGCGAGAAGTCATCAACGAGATCGAGCAGATCGCCGATCCGCGCAAGCGGCTACCGGAACTGTTCCGCCGGGTAGCGCACGAACTGCAGCCGCATCGCGTCTATGCCGCGCTGCTGAAAGCGCTGGATCATCCGCAAGTCGTTCCGGTGATGGCCAGGGTCTCGCAGCGGCGGATGGAATTCCTCAACACCGCCTATCGCGAAGCCGGCCTGCCGCCAGCGCAGGCACTGAACCGGGCACGGCTGACTTACGCCGCCTACGTCGGTTTCCTGCAGCTCAATTTCACGCTGGGGCTGCCGCGCATCAATCACGAGGAATTCGAGGCGTACGTGGAACACATGATCGCGACGCTGATTCCCGCCTGATCCACGTTTTTTCCGCTGAATCGTACCCAACGGCGCCCTCGGGCGCCGTTTTTTTGTTGCGCCAAACCTTGCAATACCAGTTCACGCAAACTACCGTTTCGGCTCATTTTTTCAAAAAACCTTCAAAGGAATACGATGGCCAGCACGCTGCAGTCACTGGAACGTTGGGTTGCTGAGGTGGCGGCGCTGACGCGCCCCGAGAAGATTCACTGGTGCGACGGTTCCGAGGCGGAATACTCGGCGCTGAAGCAGGCGATGCTGAAGGATGGCACCTTGGTCGAACTGAACCAGCAAACCCATCCGGGTTGCTATTTGCACCGCTCGCATCCCTCGGACGTGGCGCGGGTCGAACACCTCACCTTCGTCTGCCCTCCTGAGCGCGAAGACGCCGGCCCGAACAACCACTGGATGGACCCCGCCGAAGCGCACCGCAAGATCGACGCCCTGTTCGACGGCTGCATGGAAGGCCGCACCCTGTACGTGATTCCGTATTGCATGGGCCCGATCGATTCCCCACTGGCCCGCTGCGGCGTGGAGATCACCGACAGTGCGTACGTGGTCGCCAACATGAAGATCATGACCCGCATGGGCGCCGCCGCGCTGGCGCGCATCGAGCGCGAGGGTACTTTCGTGAAGGGCCTGCATTCCGTTGGTGAGCTCGATCCGGAACGCCGCTTCATCATGCACTTCCCGCACGAGCTGACCATCAAGTCGTACGGTTCCGGCTATGGCGGCAATGCACTGCTGGGCAAGAAGTGCCACGCGCTGCGCATCGCCAGCCATCAGGCGCGCAGCGAAGGCTGGTTGGCCGAGCACATGCTGATCGTCGGCATCGAGAATCCGCAGGGCGAAACGCACTATGTCGCCGCCGCCTTCCCCTCCGCCTGCGGCAAAACCAACCTGGCCATGCTGATTCCGCCACAAGGCTATCGCGAGGCTGGCTGGAAAGTGTGGACGGTAGGCGACGATATCTGCTGGATGCGCCCCGGAGCGGACGGACGTCTATACGCGATCAACCCGGAGGCCGGCTTCTTCGGCGTGGCGCCAGGGACCAGCGAGTCCACCAACCCGAATGCACTGAAGAGCATTTCGCACGACACCATTTTCACCAATGTGGCGGTAACCGCCGACAACCAGCCGTGGTGGGAAGGCCTGCCCGGCACCCCCGTGACCGACTGGCAGGGGCGGCCGTACGACCCGGCCAACGGGCCAGCGGCCCATCCGAATTCGCGCTTCACGGTAAGCGCCAGACAGTGCCCGACCTGGTCCGAACAGGCCGAAGCGCCGCAGGGTGTGCCACTGAGCGCGATCGTGTTCGGCGGCCGTCGCCCCACCCTGTTGCCGCTGGTGATGGAGGCGCGCGACTGGAGTCATGGGGTGTTGATGGGCGCGGCGATGGGCTCGGAGACCACCGCCGCAGCCACCGGTGCAGTTGGCGTGCTGCGCCGCGACTCGATGGCGATGAAGCCGTTCTGTGGCTATCACTGCGGCGACTACTTCGCCCACTGGCTGTCGTTCGACCAGCCCCAGGCCAAGCTGCCCAAGGTGTTCCACGTCAACTGGTTCCGCAAGGGCAGCGACGGCAAGTTCCTGTGGCCCGGTTTCGGTGACAACCTGCGCGTGCTGGAATGGATGATCAGTCGCGTGCAGGGCCAGGTCAGCGGTGTCGAGACGCCGATCGGCATCCTGCCTGGCCACGACGAGCTGAAGCTGGACGGCATCAAGCTTGATCGTGCGCAGCTGGATGCCCTGCTTGCCGTCGACAACCCGGCATGGCAGGAGGAACTCCATGCGATCGGCCAATACCTTGAGGAGTTCGGCACACGTCTGCCCGAGCGCCTGCGGCAGGAGCATCAGCGCGTGACCAGGGCGCTCGTCGATGCTGCCCAACCGCAGCAACGCGAAGCTGCCCGCGCCTGATCCGGGCCAGCCGCGGGCAGGTTGCGTCAGCATCTGCCTGCGGCGTGAAGTAATGTGACCGGAAGCGTGGTCTGGGTTCAAACCCTTTTGCACCAGTACGCATCCAAGCTGGCAAGATGACTGCCGCCTGCCCTGCCATTGGACGCTCCATGTCGCCGGTAGCCACAGGAGCCAACGACACCGATGACGTGCGCGCCGCAGCCAACGGCGATCGCGACGCGTTTCAACGCCTCTATCGGTTGCATGCCGGCCGCATCCACGGCGCGGTTTTTCGACTGGCCGGCAACGACCATGCCCGCGCCGAGGATCTGACCCAGGATGCGTTTATCCGCGCCTGGCAGAAACTGCCTGGCTTCCGCCATGAAAGCGCCTTTGGCACCTGGCTCTACCGATTGGCGGTGAACCTGGCGCTGATGGATATTCGCGCCCGCGGCGCCGACCCGGTCAGCACGCGCGACGAAGCGGACCTGCCGGAAAGCGGCGAAACACCGTTCTGCGCCGCCGAGCGCGACGAGCTGGAGCGCTGCATAAGCCAATTGCCGCCTCGCGCACGCGCGGTTGTGGTTCTGCACGATATCGAGGGCTGGCGGCACGAAGAGATCGCCGGCGAACTGGGCATGGCGGTGGGTACCTCCAAGGCACAGTTGCACCGCGCGCGGCATTTGCTGCGCAAGCTATTGGGAGAAAGGTCATGAATGAATTTGAATGGCGTCGACAACTGCGCGACCTGCGCCAGCCACTCACCCCGCGGCGAGACCTGTGGACTTCGATCGACGCCGCGCTCGATGCGGCCGAACGCGTCGACAGCGCGGCGATACCCTCACGCGCCCAGCGGGGAAATCCATGGCGCCGCCTGATGAGCGCCGGCCTGGCTGCCTCGCTGTTGCTGGTCGCGGCAACACTGGTCTGGCATCAGCTCCACGTAACCGCAACAGGCACTGTCGTCAGCTCCCGCTTGGCGCGCTGGAAACCCGCCGACCCTCGCCTGGCCGGTGCCGCCATCGAACTGGATGCTGCGCGCATGGAATTGCAGCTGGCGATCCAGCAAGCACCCCATTCCGCAGCGCTGCAGCGGCTGCTCGACCGTACCGAGCTGCAACAGACTCAATTGCGCCAACTGGCCAACAGAGCCGGCTGAATCCACAGGAACAATCATGAAAACCGCACGCTACCTCCCCCTCCTGCTTTGCCTTTGCATTGGCCAGGCGCTGGCTGACAGTCCCATCCAGCTGCAGCATGACGCCACGCCCACAGCCAAGGTACACATCAGCAATATCTCCGGTTCCGTCAACGTGGTTGCCTGGGATCGCAACGAAGTGCAGGTGACCGGCCAGCTTGGCGAAGGAACCAGGCCGCTTGCGATCCATGGCAGCAAGGACGATCTCACCATCAAGGTCGAGCCAGTGAGTGGCTCGGGCTGGTTCAACTGGGGTGGCGACAGCCGGATGGGCGCGACCACGCTGGAATTGCATGTCCCCAAGGCCGCTTCGCTTGACGTCGATGTGATCAGCGCGCCCCTGGTGATTGATGGCCTCGACGGCGGCAACATCGCGGTGAACACCGTCAGCGGCAAGGTACGTGTCAACGCGCGCACCCCGTCGCTCAAGGTGGACAGCGTCAGCGGCGGCATCGAACTGGCCGGACACGCCGAGCGCGCTGACCTGCAGACCGTCAGTGGCGAGATCCTCGCGCCATCGTTGGGCGGCAACGTCGCCTTGCAGACGATTTCCGGGCGCATCCAGGCTGCCGGCGGGCCGTGGCAGAAGCTCACCCTCAGCACCGTATCCGGCGACGTACAACTGACCGGCGGACTGGCCGCAGATGGCAGCCTCAGTGTCGACAGCATGAGCGGCGACGTGCAATTGCTGCTGCCCGCCAACACCTCGGCAAGTTTGCATGCCAGCAGCTTCAGCGGCAATCTGCGCAGTGATTTCGGCACGCCCACGCAGCCAGAGCATGGCCCCGGCAGCTCACTGGATGCGCACCTCGATGGGGGTCGCGGAAAGATCAACGTGGAGACGTTCAGCGGCGACTTGCGCATTCGCAAGCAGGACTGATTTCGCGGCGTTCGCGCGGATGATTGGCCCCCAACGAAAACGCCGTCGCTGGGGCGACGGCGTCAACGGTGCAACGGGATGCAGCTTCGTTGCTTCCTCAAAGATCCTGGTGATACTGCACGTAAGGCGTACGCGACTGATCCGGTTCCGGACCGGCCGGCGTATTCGCCGGCGTGCCAGACGACCACAGGTTTTGCGCGCCGACACTGAGTGAACCACGCCATGGCAGACGCCAGGTCACGCCCAGATCGATGCTGTTCCAGCGTTTGTCCGAATACGAG